>JAHDQS010000008.1 GCA_018433675.1 Clostridia bacterium | reverse complement strand
AGTTACACTTTTCATATCACGTCACCTCGTTTGTTGGTCTGTTCAACTTACAAACTACAGGAAAGACGTGATTATGGGAAGGGTCTTTTTCGATTCTTCCCATATTTTTTTGGTTTTGCCTACTATAATTTTACTCTAAGGGGTGCGAAGAAGATTGCTATTGGAGTTAGATGCTGGTAATATAATATATACATTTATTAAAAAATAGTCATATGAGGTGGGAAATGAGCAAAAAGCATTTGATACTGGTTATTAATCCCGGTTCGACATCAACGAAGCTGGCTATTTATGAAGAAGAAAAATGTCTTGTAGAAAAAACAATAGCTCATTCTGCAGAAGAACTGGGAGAATATAAGTCAGTAAAGGACCAATTGGGATTCAGAAAAAACAGAGTATTAAAATTCTTAGACGAGGGAAATATTGATCTGGGAAAACTTGGCTGTATTGTTGCCAGAGGGGGATTGTTGAAACCTGTCCCGGGAGGAACCTATCCGGTAAACGAAGCGATGTATTCCGAATTAAAAAACACCACAAGAGAACATGCTTCTAATTTGGGGGCTCTGATAGCCTGGGAAATAGCAGGTAATACCGGGTTAGAATGTTATATCGTCGATCCCGTTGTTGTCGATGAAATGCTTCCTGTGGCAAAAGTTTGCGGATTCAAAGGGATTGAAAGAATAAGTATTTTTCATGCCTTGAATCAAAAGGCATCGGCTCGCAGAGCAGCGATGCGGCTTAATAAGGAATACAGTGAATGCAATCTGATCGTCGCACATCTGGGTGGAGGTATTTCTGTTGCTGCCCATCAGGGAGGTAGGATTATTGATGTTAATAACTGCCTGGACGGAGACGGTCCTTTCTCCCCCGAAAGGGCAGGGGGTCTGCCTGTATCCGCAGTAATCGAAAGATGCTTTCATAGCGGTTTGAGTGAAAAAGAAGTGTATAAGGGGTTTGTCGGTAACGGCGGGTTGGTAAGTTTATTAGGCACAAATGATGCGAGGCAAGTTGAAAAGCTAATTGATTCGGGGCGGGAAGATGCTTTGTTAGCCTATGAAGCCATGGCTTACCAGGTGGCAAAAGAGATTTGTGCCTGTGGTGCCGTTTTAAAAGGTAAGGTTGATGCGATTGTTGTGACAGGAGGTATTGCCAATTCAACCAAAATGGTTAATTGGATTAAAGAAAGGGTCGAATTTATGGCTCAGGTTTTTGTTTTTCCTGGTGAAGATGAAATGGAGGCCCTGGCGGGCGGGGTATTGCGCGTGCTGAGGGGAGAAGAGCAGCCGCAGGAATATGTATAGAGATAGCCAAAAAGAAAAAAACGCTGAAAATGACCTTAAACCGTCATTCTCAGCGTTTTATTGTGGATTCAATAGGTCGCCGGGAGGGACCTTATTTGTGTCTGTAAAAAGCTTTGCTGCTTTAGCCCTCCGGTAATTCCGTCGGGAATTGAGAGGACAACATGTCGCTCAAATCCATAGCATTGTTGATAACATCTTCGGGGATGACGATTTCAAAATCATCATTCATACTCGAATAGTGCATCGTCATAAAGGCTTCAAGACCTTCAAGTTCAGCTTGCTCTTCCGGGGGCAGACTGGCGACAAAGCCCTTGAGCATAGCGCCTAGATCCATTTCGAATTTTGTCATATGGAGGGTTTCTTTGTTCACCCAGGCCTTGTAAGATATACCGTCCATAGTCGCAAACATCTGGTAAAACATATCGCCTGAGGCCTGGTCTAAGGAATAGGCCCCCATGATGTCTTTCAGTGCTTCCCCGTCTGCGGTTACTTCGATAATGACATTATCTGCCTCGTCGATTGTCTCATTGCCAACTATGTTTGCTTCCTTGATGAACTTTTCAGAAATGTCCAGACTGGCTTTAGGGTCCATCATTTTTTTCATTTCTTCGTTGAAAGGTACAGTTATTTTCATCCACTGGCCTTCAGCCTCGGGCGTACTGATGTATTCGGTCAGCGAATCCCCTTCCACCGTGAGGTACATTTTCATGGGCATTGTTGTGTCGCCCATCTGCATGTCGTAGTCGAAAGAAGCGAGTATCGGATCGACGCTGATAAGACCAGAACCCTTCATCTCTATGGTGCCGGTGGGAATATCCTCTGTGATAGGCATTTTCATATTCATTTCCATGCCAATTTCATATGTTTTTACATCTTGCATTGCTTCATTTGATGCCAGGATGATTTCTTTAGCCGACATTCCCTTTGTTAAATCATTCTTGTTGCATCCTGAAAAGAGCAAGCAAGTGACAGCCAGCAGTACAATCAGGACGTAAAAAACTCTTCGCATAACAATTCAACTCCTCTTTAAGTATCCTCCATCCATTATATATGCACAGTGGTAGAAGTCAACAGAGGGAAAATATGGCAGTTTGTTTATCAACTGCTGCCTATGAGTGCACAGAGGAGGTAGGTAAAGAGAATCATTCCTGTCAAGGCAAAAGGATAGGTCGCACCATAACCCGCAGCCACATCGTTGGTACAGGTTGCGTCAATTGCCGCTCCCAGTCCCGGAGTGCTGGTCATTCCTCCGCATATCCCACCGGAAAGCAGGATCCAATTGAGCTTGAAAACATATCTCCCGACAACAAAGCCGATAAGAATCGCAAAAATTGCGCTTGCCGCGGCTACCAACAGTAATGCTCCGGCGTTGTGTCCTATGCTGGAATCTATGGTGGTGTAACCGTATCTCAAACCGACGATGGTCAAAAACATTGCTAGGGAGATTTCCTTAATAACACCAAGAATCCGCGGATCCATCCGGAAGCTTACGGGGCCGATCCTTCCGAGATGACCGAGGACAAGGGAAGAAATGAGGACACCGCCGGTTGTACCTAAACGGAAGTTGCCGCAGGAGACTTCGCCAAGGCACAAGCCGAGAAGACCGACGGAAAAGAAACCGACTAAATCAAAAAAGACCTGATTTTTGTTTGCAGCGGCAGGGGAACTTTCTCTTTCCTGAAGCTTTTGCTGCAACTCACAGGCAAACTCCTTGGTCTCCCTTTCAAGATCAAGGCGAAACAGCGCAGGGATCAACTGCATAGAAAGAATAACAACGATAACCCCTGGGATATAGCCTATGGCATAGCCGAAGCCAACCCGGCTGCCGGCGGCAGTTCCGTAAAAGGTAGTGCTTTCTAGGGCTGCAGCCAAACCGGGGGAGCTTGTCAAGGCACCGACGTATACGCCTAAAAGTTCAAAGGGGGTTTGATCGCCCCATAAAAAAGCTGCGATACCGATCACCAGCGCCCCGGAGAGGGGAATAAGAAAACCTAGGATGATTAGCTTAATGCCGTATCTTGCATAAATCCTGCCGATGTCCTTGGCGGCAACCAGACCGACAGAGGCGATAAAAAGAAGCAAAGAAAAAGAAAATAAGGCTTCGGGGATCAAGCCGTTATTGATGATTGTATCCACTTTACCCGGGATATTATCGAGACCAATAAAGGGCAAGACGCACTTTTTGTATACATACCAGCCTAGCAAGAGGCCGGTGAAAAGACAGCCGGAGGTGGCAAGTTTGTATCGTCCAAGCTTTATCTCTCCCAGGAAGAGTCCTGAAATAGCGGCGGTGAAAATCAAAAAGAAGGGGTTTAAGCAAAACGACAAATAGTTGAAGTTCATTTAGAAATCCTCCTGTTAAGCAGCGATACCGGAAACAATATCAATTATCGATAACTGAGCCGTTAATACTCGCGATATCCCTGCATCCGGTCAATAGCATAGACTGTACTAATTGTTTATGAATACTCTGCAGGTATTCGCGGACCCCGTTTTCCTGATCACAGAATACGGAAATACCTAGAGGTCTGCCGATCAATACCGCGTCGGCACCTAAAGCCAGCATCTTTAAAACATCGGTACCGGAACGGATCCCGCCGTCGACTAGGACAGGCACACGACCGTTTATTCTCGTGGCTATGTCCGGCAGTACCTCGGCAGTTCCCTTGGTACCGTCCAAAACCCTGCCACCGTGGTTGGAAACAACAATGGCATCGGCACCGATGGCAACTGCGGTTTCAGCTTCTTCGGCGTCCATAATGCCTTTGAGTATCACCTTTAAGGGTATCTTGGACAGCAGTTTTTTCATTTCCGCCGGTCCTCTGAGAGGAATGGAAGCCCCCATGAGGTTAACTGTTCCTAAGCCGATGGCGTCTATGTCAATACCGACTATTTCTGTCCCGGTCTTTTGGGCCGCGTCTATTTTGTCGAAGAACATCTGATCGTCCCACGGTTTAATGAAGGGAATGCCCCGGCCGTTAGCTTTTTTAATGGCCTCAAAGGCGGTTTGGTGGATGTAGGAAGGGACACCGTCGCCGGTACACCCAACGGTGCCTTCGGCACAGCAGCCGTTGATAATGGCCTCGACGTAATCTTCCTCAGAAATTTTTTTGCTCATGTTAAATGAAACGCCGCCGATAGGAGCCGCCATTACCGGCATACTAAGCTTCATACCCAGTAATTCCGTAGCCGTTTTTGGTAAGCTTGTACAGTGTAATACCCGCATTTTTAGTTTTACTGCGGATAATGCTTCAATATTAGCGACGAAGGAGGACCCGCTGCCGGTGCCGCCCATACCCGGAACTTCCCCGGCACAAGCCTTGCCGTTACAGACGGGGCAAACCTTGCAAAAGCCCTCCATCAAGCTTTTAGCCTGATCGGTATTCATCCTGCATCATCCTTTACAAAATACTATTTAATTCCATGATACTATGTTAATATAGATTGTAGTCAATTACAATTCGCAAATATAAAAACTATTCATAACAAGGGGCAGAGCAGTGATAGTTCTACAAATAAAGGGGTTGAAAAAATCCTTTGGTGTGCAAAACATTTTTCAAAACATAGAGATGGTAATACAAGAAAAAGAAAAGGTAGGTCTGGTCGGACCCAATGGTGCCGGTAAAACCACCCTGCTGCGCTGTCTGACGGGAGAGGAATCGGTAGATGAGGGGCAGGTCGTTAAGCCGGAGGCGGCTACTTGGGGATATATGGAACAGATACAGGCCTACCCTGCAAAAATGACGCTCTTTGAAACTGTGATGGAGGAATTCGCCGACCTTTTGGCCCTCAGGAAAAAGCTACGACAGCTTGAGGCACAGATGAGTGATAAAAACGGGAAGCGGTTAGAGCAAACCTTAGCTCATTATGCAAGAATCACAGAAGATTATGAACGATCAGGCGGTTTCAGTTGTGAGGCTATGGCCAGAAGAGTTATTGCGGGCTTGGGTTTTAATGAAGAAGACCAGTCCAGGGAAATCCAAACCTTCAGTGGCGGAGAAAAGACTAAAGTGGGCTTGGCAAAAATTTTAGTGAGAAAGCCTGACCTGCTGCTTTTGGATGAGCCGACGAATCACCTGGACTTACCTGCTGTCGAGTGGTTAGAGAGCTTTTTGAAAAGCTATACCGGTGCTCTGCTCGTTGTTTCCCACGACCGTTACTTTTTGGATCAGGTGGCGGACAGGACATTGGAACTGGAGTCAGGCAAGCTGGAAAGCTATCCCGGCAATTTCAGTCGTTATGTGCAGTTGAAAGAGGAAAAAACGGCAGCTCAGTTAAAAGCTTACGCAAAACAGGAAAAATACATCAAGGAAACCGAAGAATATATTAATAGATACCGAGCCGGCATAAAGGCAAAACAAGCCAGGGGCAGACAGTCCCAACTGGCAAGATTGGAGCGGTTGAGCAGCCCAAAGAGCGCAAGGAACATCAGAATAGAGGTCCGGAGAGTCAAGGACAGTGGCAACATAGTTCTGGATGCGCGAGAACTGGCTCTTTCTTTTGGAGAGAAAAAACTATGGGAAAAAGTAAGCTTCAGAATCACCAAGAAAGAAAGAATAGGGCTAATCGGGCGCAACGGTACGGGAAAAAGCTCCCTTTTTAAGGCTATTACCGGGGAAATCAAGCCGGATTGCGGAGAAGTTATAGTGGGGGCTAGGGTGAAACCGGGGTATTTTGCTCAGGAGTGTCAAGACCTGACGGAGCAGAACAGGATTATTGACGAGATATTGGGGGCCGTAGAGCTTACGGTGGGCGAAGCAAGAGATGTGTTGGGTGATTTCCTGTTTCGGGGAGAAGAGGTGTTTAAACAGGTTAAAGACCTAAGTGGAGGCGAGAAAAAACGGCTTTCCTTTTTGAAAAACATCTTAGGAGGCGCAAATTTTCTGCTTCTTGACGAACCGACCAATCACCTGGATATTGCCTCCAGAGCGGTTATCGAGGACTACCTGAGCAAATATGAAGGCACTATACTTGTCATATCACACGATCGTTATTTCTTGGATAGAATAACTACCAGAACGCTGGAACTAAGTGAAAAGGGGCTGGAGGATTATCCCGGCAATTACACCTCTTACAAGACAAAAAAGGCAGAAATCCGGCGCGAACAGGAAAAAGAGGAAAAGACTCAAAAAAACGATAAGCAAAGGAAAGCAGAAGGAAAAAACAGGTCTGTAATAAATAAGGCCCAGACTCGGGAGAAACTTGAGAAACTGGAGGATAAAATAGCTCAACTGGAGGAGCGGCTCCAAGTATTGGCGTTACTGTTGGCAGACGCCTCAACCTATCGCGATGAGGATACTGCCAGGGAATATACCCTGGAGTACAGGGGCCTGGAGGAAGAAATTTCTCGGGGTTATCAACAATGGGAAGAGCTAATGAAACTATTAGTGGAAAGGGGATAAAAACAAAATGTTTGAATCCTTGCGAAAATTGCGGGAAAATATAGCCCGGGTGGTGATCGGCAAACAAGAGGTGACCGATCTCTTGCTGGTGGGGCTTTTGGCGGAGGGTCACATCTTGATCGAAGACGTGCCGGGTGTAGGCAAAACGTTGATGGCTAAAGCCCTGGCAGCTTCTCTCGACTGTAAGTTTCGGAGACTGCAGTTTACTCCGGATCTAACTCCTACCGATGTTACAGGGTTTTTCGTATTCGACCGGAAAGCCAATGAATTCACTTTTCGTTCCGGTCCGGTCATGACAAATATCCTTTTGGCCGACGAAATCAACCGCGGCATACCTCGTACCCAATCCAGTCTGTTGGAGGTTATGGAAGAAAGACAGGTGACCGTCGATAACCACACCTTTTGTTTGCCGCGTCCCTACATGGTTTTGGCCACACAAAACCCCATCGAACTGGAAGGGACCTTCCCGTTGCCGGAGGCACAGCTCGACCGTTTCCTGCTGAAAATCAAAGTGGGCTACCCTACGGCTGCGGATGAAGAAAGAATAATTGCCACTCATGGGAAACAAAGCGCCTTAGACTGTTTGCAAGCGGTCGCCAAGGGGGAAGATGTTTTGGCCTGGCAGGAACAGTGCCGAAGGGTACATGTAGAACAAGATCTGGTTAAATATATCATTTCCCTAATCAGGGCCACTCGCGAGCATCAAGCCTTGGCCTTGGGGGCGAGTCCCAGGGCTTGTTTGGCTGTTTACCGCGCCGCACGGGCTTATGCGGTGATCGAGGGCAGGGATTACGTTATCCCTGACGATATCAAATACCTGGCCGGTTTTGTTCTCGGCCATCGCCTGATTTTACGGAGAGAGGATCGCTTGCGCGGGCTCCGTGCCGAAAAGGTCTTGGAAGATATCTTGGCGGAGTTGCCCCTGGAACTTGCACAGGGGGCACAGAAATCATCATGATTCCCGGTCTGCGGTTTACCTCGATTTATACAAGCGGATTATTGCGGTTTGCTGTTGTTGTTGGACTCGTCCTACTAATTGCGGGTGGGTATTACTTGCCGGCCATATTGCTTTTTTTTCTGCTACTTACCGTAGAGGGTGCACGGCTGTGGAGTCTTGCCGCTTTGCGCCGTTTGGAAATAAGGCGGATGGTGGAACCTTTATGTCTTTTTCCGGGAGACGAAGGGACTATAGCGATTAAGATTCGCAATTGCAAGAGGCTGCCCTTTTTGCTCTATTGGTACCAGCTGTTTCCTCCCGAAATGGCCGAAGGGTGCGGGCAAGGGGAGGGAAAGGAAAGATTCTCCTTTTCCGGTCGCAGGTTTATCAAATGCCACCTGGAGTTTAAAACTAAAGCGTCTTTTCTTGCACGAAAACGGGGCTTTTACAAGATTCCTTCCCTGCAGGTGGCGGCCAAAGACGGCCTGGGCTTGTTTCATCAAGAAAAAAGTCACCAGGAAGAGACCCCTGTTATCATTTACCCTCAACTTATTCCCCTGCCGGAAATAGGGCTGTCTCCCGACGATATTATTGGCGACCGGCGAGTCAGCCGTCCTTTATTGACAGACCCTACAAGGGTGGCGGGGCTTTGCGAATACACATCAGATATGCCGGCTAGGCTCATTAACTGGAAAGCCAGCGCAAGCAAAAATGTGCTGCTGGCTAAGATTTTAGAGCCTACGGCTAATCTGCAAATTTGCCTGGCTATTGATGTCGACGAATACCTGCTACCGGTTGTCGATCTGGAGAGATTTGAGACGGCTTTGTCTGTTGCCGCGTCTTTAGTCTGCTGGGCTGACACCCATAATATTCCTTGCGGTATGGTCTGTAACGGACTGCAAAAGGAACTGGAAAGTCCTGTAGCGATTCCCGTAACAAGAAATCATAATCATGCGGCCGTGTTGTTAGAAGCATTGGCTCGTTTGGAACCATGTGCTGAGCAGCCTCTGGAGAGCTTGTTTAACAAGGAAGTTGTTTGTTTCCCCTGGGGGACGACTCTCGTTGTCGTTGGAGAAAGAATACCCCCTGCCGGATACGCCTATTTTCGGCACAGGGTGTGTTTTGACGTTCCTAAGGCGACGCCCGCCGAAAACAAACCCGGCGAGGAGGTGTGAAGGCGTTGGAAATAAGTAAAACAACAATGGCAACATCTTTGGTGCTGGCGGAGTCATGTTATTTCTATCCGCTGTACCAGATAATTTGTCTGGGCGTGGAGACAGAGATAATCGTACAGCCCTTGACGTTTCTGGCCCTTGCTGCTTTGTCGGTCTTGGTAAACCTCGTCCTCAAAAAGGGTAGCTATCGTAATGCCACTATTTTTGGTACAAACCTTTTGTTGCTATTGTTTTCATTGCTTATTGCCATGGGAGCGAGGAATGTTTTTGTGCCGCCACCGGCGGGTGAATTTGCTGCCTGGGTCGGGTATCTTTTCAGCATTATCCTCGTTGTCTTGATTTGGCTAAGAGGACTTCGCCTGGCA
Organism: Clostridia bacterium; assembly: GCA_018433675.1. Lineage (GTDB taxonomy): Bacteria > Bacillota > Peptococcia > DRI-13 > SM3-B62 > SM3-B62. The sequence goes on along the minus strand of JAHDQS010000008.1, from coordinate 40,801 downwards.
CGCCGCGAGGATATTGAAGTGTTCGGGCAATTTGATAAAAACATCGCTCTGACGTTTTTGCTGTTCCTCTTGATCAGTATGACAGGGATGGAGATTCCTGGCAGTAAATATTGGTTGTCATTTTCTTTTTTGCTAAACCTTGCTGCCGTAGCTGTTAAGCAGTCGGCGGAAGGCAGCAGTTTGGAAATACCGCAGTGGGTTGTAATAGGGCCGGCAGCAGTCTTTTTTGCAGCAGCGGTTCTTTCCCAGTTTTTTCTTCCTGTCTTACAGGGTCCGGCCCAGGTAGTGTACGATATTGCCACGCCGGTGGTGAGCTTTTTTACCCGTGCTTTTTTATTTGTTCTGGTGGCAGTTTTAAGGGCCGCCCATATGGCGCCCCAAGCTTCTTCGGAGTCAAACGGGGCAGCTGCGATGAGTGGGGAAATGAGTGGAAGCGAGAAGGATACGACCCTGTTGGACTTATTCCTTTCCATTATCTTTGTGGTATTTGCGGTTATTCTGGTTCTCGTTCTTTTAGCAATCATCATTTATTTGTGCCGCTTGTTTTATTTTTGGCTCCTAAAAAGACAAGAGCCGGGTTTGCGAGCCGAAAAAAGCGGACGTAGGCTTTTTTTTCTACAAACCATCAAAGAGGTTTGGCAGCGTTTGCTGGCAGGTCTGTATTATACCTTTTTGCCCTGGCTGCCGGCTGGAATGAGCGCGGTTTTGGCTTATCAAGCCCTCTTACGGTGGGCAGCATACCGCAACTGCCCGCGGAGGGAGCAGGAGACCCCGTACGAATATTATGGACGGCTTAGGGAACGTTTCCCCAAGCATCGAGAGGAATTAAGGCGGCTGACTAAATATTATGTTGAACACAAATACGGTCAAAAAAAGAACCGGGACAAAAAAGAGCTGAAAGCTTTAATACGCAAGCTCTATTTCCCCCGCTTCGTTTCAGGAAATAGGAATATGGGAGGTTGAAGGCCGGTGAGACAGGGGAAGCTCGATCCTAATAATCGTTCCTTCCTGGGGCTCGCTCCAGACCATGATCTTTCCCTGGTGGTTATCAATTATCCATTTGGCGATGGCTAAGCCCAAACCGGTGCCGCCGCTTTTTTTTGTTCGTGATTCGTCCGCCCGGTAAAACCGGTCGAAAATATGGGGCAGGTCTTTTGCGGCAATACCTATGCCGCTGTCCTCAATACTAAGGACGGCCGTGCCCTTTTTTTGGTAGGAATTGATGCGGATATGGCCCCCTGAGGGAGTATACTTTAAGCTGTTGTCAATAAAAACCCTGAGGGCTTCTTTAATGAGCTTTCTGTCGGCATTTATCGGCAGCACCTCGTTTTTTTCACTTTCGATGAAGTGGTTTTCATCAATCAGCCGAGTTTCTTTTAAGACTTCTTCAATTAACTCGTTTAGGTAAAAATCCTGGGCCTCAATGCTTTGGACCTTTCTGTCTCCCCGTGCTAAAAACAAGAGCTTTTCTATGAGTTCGCCCATGTTTTCGGCTTCGCCCTTGATGGCTGTCACTGCCTCGTCAAGGACCATTTTATCATCCTTTCCCCAACGGTCGAGCAGGTTGGCATAGCCCTGGATCACTGCCAGGGGAGTTCTCAATTCGTGGGAGGCATCGGAGACAAAGCGGTTTTGCTGCTCAACGGACAATTCAATTCTTTCCAGCATGTCGTTGCACGTTTGGGCCAGGTCCTTCAGTTCGTCCTTGGCGCCGCCTACGTCAAGCCTCTTGTCGAGCTCTTGGATTGAGATTTCCTTCAGGGTGCCGGTCATGGTCTTAACCGGTAAAAGGTGTTTTCTGCTGGCCTTGGAGCCCAACAGGATAATAACAATGAGGCCGAGGAAGGTAAAAATACCGAGGATTTTCTCCAGAACGGCAACATAATCCTGAGGAGAGCCGTTTTGCAGGTGATAGTTAAAGCTCATGACAATACCAATACTTATCAGGGAGAATAAAAAAAGGAAGAGCAAGACATAGGTTGCTGTGATTTTAAAGGTTATGGAAAACCGCAGCTTGTTTAGGACTATTCCAAAGAGTCGTCCCCAAAGAGAGAAAAGCAAGTTAACGACGTAAAAAATGACGCAAAAGGATACCCTAATAATCTTGAAAAGGCTGATGAATAAAAACTTTAACATCCTAATCATAATTTTAGTTGATACCCCACTCCCCGGACTGTGTGGATCAATTTCACCCGGTATTTGTCGTCGATCTTACCTCTCAGATAGCGGATATATACATCTACGATGTTTGTATCCCCTGCGAAATCATAGCCCCAAACCTTTTTTAGAATAGCATCTCTTGTCAGTACAATTTTTTTATTAAGCATCAAATACTCCAGCAGATCGAATTCCCTTTTTGTCAGTTCCAGCTCTTCATTGTCATAGGTCACCTGGTGTCTGCTTTTGTCCAGTTTGAGGTTGCCGATCTGTACAGCGGCGGAAGGAGGAGAATCGATCCTCCGGTGTTTTAAGGTCGTCCGGATACGGGCCAGCAGTTCTTCGATAGCAAAGGGCTTTGTCATATAATCGTCGGCACCGATATCCAGACCCATAACCTTATCGGTAATTTCATCTCGGGCCGTCAGCATGATAACAGGAGTCTGCGAGCTTTGTCTCAGCCTCCTTAAAACCTCCATGCCGTTAAGAGAGGGAAGCATCACATCGAGGATAATCAAGTCGAAGTCTTTGGACAGGGCTTTATTGAGACCTGCGCGACCGTCCTGTTCTTCTTCTACCGTGTAACCTTCGTGTTCCAGTTCCAACTGAATAAAGCGCCGGATTTTCGTTTCATCTTCAATAAGAAGAATTTTCCCTTGAAACATAAAGCAATCCCCCTGCTGACATCACAATTAACCAAGCTCTAAGTTAATTGTAATGTAACAGGGGATAAATACAAGAGACAAATTAGGCCTTCTCGATTTCTTCGGCGACCTTGCTCGTCAAAGCATTGAGTTTGTCGGCTACGGCGTCGATCTTTTCATTGATATAGCAATCTTCTCCATTTTTCCTCTTGATCCTGATGCGGCAACCGGTAACAAGGGCCAAGATCAAAGCTACGACAACAAGAGGGAGAGAGATAATGGTCAGAATCAGTGCTGGTACCAGCGGAAGATTGAGGATGATGGTTTCATCCTTGGTGATGAAAAGGGAAGTCCTGTTCAGCTTGGCGACGATCCTTTTAAGCTTTTGCCCTAAAGAGCCTTCACAAACGGCTTCCTTTTCCGGCTTGATTTTTTTATTTTCCTCCAGATAAGCAAGGGCTTCTACGATATCTCCGTCACATTTTTCCAAGACTTCTTTGGCCTCCTTGTAGCTGACACGTGCTCTTTTTTTCAAAAGATCGATTTGTTCCAAAGTAATACCCATTTTTAATTCCTCCATTTTTGGTTTTTGTCTTGTCTTAATCATAAAGGAGAGTGCTTAGAGGAAAATTAATGAAAAATTAGAATTACATTAGAAAAACCACAAGAAAAATTCAGTACTTAATTGACATCTGATTAAGGTGAATCTAGGATAGAGTAGAGGGAAATAATTCGAAAATGGGGTAAATGACGATGAAAACACTGGTACTGGCGGAAAAACCTTCTGTGGCGAGAGATATTGCTCGGGTGCTGAATTGCAGGATTAAAGGGGACGGCTATTTGGAGGGAAGCCGTTACATAGTTACCTGGGCCTTAGGGCATTTGGTGACACTGGCCGAACCCGATGCCTATGATAAAAGATACAAAAGCTGGAGTATCGAGGATTTACCGATCATGCCCTCGACTACTAAGCTGATGGTTATTAAGCCCAGCAGTAAACAGTTTAATACTGTGAAAACACAGATGAACCGACAGGATGTTAACGAAATAGTCCTGGCTACCGATGCCGGCCGGGAAGGGGAACTGGTGGGCAGATGGATCATTGAAAAGGGCAGAATAAACAAGCCCTTGAAGCGGCTTTGGATTTCCTCTGTGACGGATAAGGCTATCAAGGATGGTTTTGACTGCTTAAAGGATGGCAAGGAGTATGAAAACCTCTTTGCCGCTGCCGTAGCCCGGGCCGAAGCCGATTGGTATGTGGGCATCAATGCCACTCGTGCCTTGACTTGTAAGCATAATGCCCAGCTCTCCTGCGGTAGAGTACAGACGCCGACACTGCAGATAATTGCCGCTCGGGAAGAAGAAATACGGAATTTTGTCCCCCGGGTCTTTTACGGCATCGTTGCTGAAGCAGGAGGTTTGAAGCTGACTTGGCAGGAAGAAAAGAGCAAAGATACGAGGATTTACGACCTGGAAGAATGCGACAAGGTCCTGGCCAGGCTTGAGGGGAAAAAGGCCGAAGTCCTTAAGGTAGACAAAAGCCGGAAAAAAAGCAATCCCCCTCGTCTCTATGACTTGACGGAGTTGCAAAGGGAAGCCAACAGCCGTTTTGGCTATTCGGCTAAGGAAACCCTGAAAATCATCCAAAGTCTCTATGAACGGCATAAGATTGTGACTTATCCCCGCACGGATTCCAGGTATTTAACTTCCGATATGACGGATACGTTAAAAGAGAGGATCAAGGCGTGCGGTGTTTATCCCTATACAAGACTGACAAAAAAGGCCTTACAGGGACTTGACACTAATCAAAAAAAGACCTTTGTCGACGATAGTAAGGTTTCGGACCACCATGCCATCATTCCGACGGAGCAGCCGGTCTCCTTAGGTGTGTTGGATGAGCAGGAGCGAAAAATCTTCGATTTGATTGTCAAGCGTTTTCTGGCCGCTTTATATCCCCCCTTCAGCTACGAACAGGTGATTGTTACGGCGGCGATAGGGGGAGAGTACTTCATCGCCCGGGGCAAAACAGTGATCGATCAGGGCTGGAAGGAAGTATATGACAACAGTTATGAAGAAGAGGACGGGGATACGGACGAAACGGAAGGCGTTGCGGAGCAAGTGCTTCCGCGGGTTGAAAAAGGCGAAGTTTTAAAAGTTTCAACGGTTTCCCGGACAGAGGGGAAAACCAGGCCGCCGGAATTGTTCAACGAAGGCACCCTGCTTTCAGCCATGGAGAACCCTGCTAAATACATGGCTCATGAAAGCCGGGATTTGATTAAGACAATCGGTAAGACCGGTGGTTTGGGTACTGTTGCCACAAGGGCGGATATCATCGAAAAGCTGTTTAACAACTTCCTGATGGAGAAAGAGGGCAAGCATATTCGGCTGACGTCGAAAGGAAAACAACTTTTGGAACTTGTCCCGGAAGAACTGAAATCACCGGCCTTAACGGCACAGTGGGAACAGAAGCTGGAGGCGATCTCCCGGGGCCTGCTCAAAAAGGAAGAGTACATGGGGGAAATAAAGGACTATACCAAGGTGGTTGTCGGCGAGATCAAGAGTACGGACAAAAAATTCAGGCACGACAATATCACCGGTAACAAGTGCCCCCAGTGCGGTCGGAACCTACTGGAGGTCAAGGGGAAAAAGGGCAAAATGCTTGTCTGCCAGGACAGGTCTTGCGGCTACCGCAAAGGAATCAGCAAAAACACCAATGCCAAATGCCCCAACTGTCACAAAAAGCTGGAGCTTAGAGGAGAAGGGGACGGGCAGATATTTGTTTGCAAATGCGGTTACCGGGAAAAGCTTTCGGCCTTTCAAGAGCGGGTAAGCAAAGAAAAAAGCAGTGTTTCCAAAAGGGATGTGGATAAATACTTACAGAAGCAAAAGAAAGGGACAGAGGAGTTTACTAACCCTGCCCTGGCGGAAGCCTTGGCTAAGCTGAAGAACAAGTGAATTTTGGTTATTTCACCTGTAAGGTACGCAGACGGTTAAGGGCTGCGGCTAACTCAATAGTACGAGGCAAGGCCAAATCGCCGGGATGTTTACCGAAGTAAGGGGAAATCACATCCAGGCCTTGTTGGGAGATTTCATTATACAGCCTTTCAACAATAGCCGATAGTTCGGTAGAACCGTCGGCCAGGTTATTGGCGATATAATGGATCATTTCCGCGATGGCCCGTGTCTGGCTGGAATTGACGAGCTGCTGCACTGAAGAGAGATCGATTGTATCGACTCCGTAAATTATGGTGTGCAACCCCTTGCAGTCGACCTTTTCTTTTCTGCCCCGGAAGGCGTTGAAGCTTTGGGGCCGGATGATTCTCGGCGTAATTGAGCCGAAGCTGTGTCCGCCCTCCTGCTGCCGCAGGTGGGCCAAACTTTTGCTTATTTCTCTGGCCTTTTCTGTTACTTCCCGCGGTCGGTATTCATCCATCATAATAATGCGGTCGGCAACGTCGAAATAGTCACCGGAACCCCCCATCACTATAATAGTTGAAACCCCGTAGCCGGTGTAGAGCTGTCTCGCCTTATCCACAAAAGGCGTGATAGGCTCTTTGTTTTTGCTGACCAGCTCCTGCATGCGGGCGTCACGGATCATGAAATTAGTGGCGCTGGTATCCTCGTCGATCAAAAGAAGCTTACTGCCTATTTCCAAGCCTTCGATGATGTTTGCTGCTTGGGAAGTGCTGCCGCTGGCATCGTCGGAGGTGAAGCGTTCGGTATCCTTGCCGAAGGGCAGGTTATTGATGAAGGGGGAAATGTTTACCTTCTCTATGCGGCGACCGTCTTCAGCCCTGATTTTATAGGCGGTGCGGTCGGTGATAACGTATTCTCTGCCATCCCCGGCAATGTGGTTGTAAACGCCGCGTTCAATGGCTTTGAGAAGGGTGCTCTTGCCGTGGTAGCCGCCGCCGACTATGAGACTGACTCCCTGGGGGAGGGCCATCCCTTTTAGGGGTTTGCTCTGAGGAAGGGGTATCTCTATTTCCAGTGAGGGAGGGGACGAAAAGGGTACTACCTGCTGCCTTCTCAGCGGGCGGTTACTGATGCCGCTTTCTCTCGGCAGGATGGAGCCGTTGGCGACGAAGCAAACATAACCATGTTCTGATAAAAAAATCCTAATAAACTCCTGTTGGTCGCTCAAACTGAGATGTGCGGATAATTTGGTGCGGTCAAATTCCAGAGCGGCCTTTGTGATAAGCTCAGGAACGTATTGACACAAAAGGCGTTCCGCCTCTTTGCCCAAGACGGTCCTGCCTGCAGCCGGCAGCCCTACGGAAAGGCGGAATTCTACCTTTTGCGGTGTGACCAAAACAGCAGTGCGCCGTAATATTTCCTGTCCCGGGGAATCGATATTGATTAAACCACTTTTTCCGGTACCCCTGATATCATTACGAAAAGAACCCAGCCTTCGGGCTGCTTCTCGGGCCAAAAAATCTTCAAAGGCCGTGCGGCGGTGAGCGGGTTGAAAACAGCTTTCATCATACTTAATCGTTTCTCTCTTAAACTCTAGCCTTAAACGGGAAGGAGCGGCAAAAGGATCGCCCTGTACATAATCGATATGCAGGCGAAAGCCGCTTCCTTCGTATGTTCCTTGAATGTCCTTATATGCTTTATATCCCTTTCTGTCGATGCGTAAAAGATTAGTTTTCAGTCGTTCCAATGTACTTCATTCCTCATGGTTTAGTTTCTGGTCAAGTAATCCCTGATAGTGGAGATGTTCATAGTTATTTCCTTTGTAACCTCCGGTCTGTTCATAGTGTAAAGGTGGATGCCGTCGACTCCCCAGGACAACAAATCGATTATTTGTTCTGTGGCAAAGGCGATACCGGCCTCCTTTAAAGCTTCCGGACTGTGTTCATATTTATCCATCATTCTTCCCAGTTTAGGAGGAACAGATGCCCCTGTTAAAGAGGTCATCCGGTGGATTTGATTTTTATTGAGGGCAGGCATCACGCCGACGGTAACCGGTAGCTTGATATTCATAGCTGTGATTTTGTCCAGAAAATCGTAGAAAAGATCGTTGTCAAAGAAGAGCTGTGTGATCAGAAAGTCTGCTCCCGCCTCGACCTTAGTCTTCAGGTGGTCTAAGTCCTTCTGCATATCGCCGCATTCGGGATGGCCTTCGGGATAACAAGCGGCACCGATGGAGAAACCGCCTCGGCTTTTGACCTCTTTGACAAGGTCGCAGGCATAGTTATAATGGAGGGGATTGGGAAATTCAAAATCCGCCTCCTGAGGCAGGTCTCCTCGCAGAGTCAAAACGTTGTGAATGTTGTTGTTTGCCAATTGGGAAAGCATCGTGCCAATTTCCTCTTTGGTAGACGTAATACAAGTCAAGTGGGCTAAAGATTCAACCCCGTATTTGTGCTTAATCAATGAAGCGATCTCCAGCGTCCGATCCTTGGTGCTGCCTCCGGCACCATAGGTGACGCTGATGTAATCCGGCTTTAAATCCTTTAACCCGTCCAAGGTGGAATAAATGGCTTCAATTGAACCATCTTTTTTCGGGGGAAATATTTCGAAAGATATTACCGGCTTGCGCTGAGCGAAGATATCTTTAATATACATTGTCAAACAACACCTCCATAGGAAATCTAAATTAAGTCAATTTTAATATTTTTGAGCTCGGATGTATAGCATATTCCAAAGAAAAATAATATTTTTGCAGGGTATAAGGCCTCATCTTACGTCTTTATAAAGGGGAAAGGGGGGGAGGTATGACCTATGATGATGAACGTTTGGTAAAGCAAGTCTTAGCAGGGGATGACAATGCTTTTGCCTGCATTGTCGAGCGCTATAAGGCTTATGTTTTCGCTATCATTTTAAATATTTGTCAAGACAAATTCGAAGCGGAGAATATTGCTCAAGAGGTTTTTTTACAGGTCTACCGTTCCCTTCACCAGTTCCGTTCTCAGAAGTTGAAAGCCTGGATCGGTAAAATTACGGTGAGGAAGGCTGTAGACAATCACAGAAAGAACCTGAAATATTCCCGTGACGGACACTTTATGGCATATCCGGATTTTTTAACATTGTCGGTGGTTTATGAAAACGCAGACCAAGAAAGGGCTGATCCGGAGGAGGTTGTCTTACAAAAAGAACAAAGGCAAAGGATCAGGACTATTTGTCAGAGACTTCCCAAGATATACAGAAGGGTTGTGGAGAAACACTACTTTGAAGGTAAGAGTTATCGGGAAATCGCGGCAGAGGAAGGGATTACCCCTAAAACCGTGGAGTCAAGGCTTTATCGGGCACGGTATTTGTTCAGGGAAAAATGGAGGGAGGGAGACTTATGAAGCATTTTGACAGGTCCGCATGGCTCCTTTACAAACAGGGATCGATAAAAAAAGAAAAAAGTGAACAGCTGGAACAACACCTGTATGAATGTGAAGAGTGCCAGGAAGCCTTCTTATCCCTGATTGATGAAACACAAATCGCCGCTGCGGGAAAAATGCTGCCGGAGGATTTTACCGGGCGGGTGATGCATGACCTTGCGGAAGAAAAAAGTGCCGCCAGGTCTAAGCAGAGGATGAGTGAGAAGAAAAAGAATCTCATCATCTATTATGTTGCGGCAGCATCCATCACAATCGTTTTTGTAGCCGGAGGATTGTTTCGATCCCTTGTTTATACCGGACCCCAGGTTTTGGCTTCCCTCAACAGCCAACTATCCATAACAAGTTCTCAAACGGATTATAAATGGCCGGGAAGGATTGTGGATAAGGTCGCGAAGATGATTAACAATTATGAAGTATATGGGAGGTTTGGAAATGAAGAAGAAAAGTAAGCTTATCACCTTTATCCTTTCTTTCATACCGGGTTTGAGCCATGCCTATGTGGGAGTGAGGGACAGGGCTTTGATATTCTTCAGCCTTTTTATGGGCACTATTTGCGCGGTAACGGGGCTGTGCTTTTTAGCGGGGTCGGATCAATATTTTATAATACTTTTGTTTGTGCTTCCGCTTATTTGGTTTATCGCCATGTTGGATGCCATGTTTTTGACCGACAAAAGACAAGGTAGCGAAGAAAGCGGGCAGAACGGGGAGAGAGAGAATGGGAACGACTTTTCCTCGATTGCAAAAAGTAACGACAACCGCAAGCTGCTGACCATTGCTTTTTCCTTCATTCCGGGAGCGGGACATATGTACCTCGGCTTGCAGCAGCAAGGGCTACAGTTTATGAGTTTGTTTGCTTTTACCGCCTTTTTAATGGGTTGGTTGAACATGAGCTTGTTTTTATTTGTCCTGCCGGTGATCTGGTTTTACAGTCTGTTTGATGCTTACCATCGGGTTGAAGAGGACAGAAAGACGGATTGGGATGAGGGGCTTCCTCTCTTTGCATTTTTAAGGACGCATCCCCAGTGGGTCGGTTGGGGTCTGATTGCCCTGGGATGTTTGATTGTATTAGAAAGAATAGTATCTCCGTTTATCAGTTACCAACTCCGGAACATTTTCCAAACCGGATTGGTTGCCGCAGTCCTGATTTTCTTTGGGATAAAACTTCTAAGAGGAGAAAAAATGCTTGAGGGGAAAGATTCGGTTGAAGAAAAAGAGGAGGCTGAACAATGCGACAGCGCAGAGTAGGGACTTTATCAATGGGGTTTTTATTGGCGTCTTCCGGCATACTGCTTTTGTATGCTCAGTTTAAGAAAGTTGAAGCCTTTGAACTCCTCGTGAAATGTTGGCCGCTGGTCTTTTTCTTACTGGGTGCGGAGGTGCTGCTATATGCTTTTCTCCAAAAGGAGGAGAAGAGTAAAATATCATACGATGTTTTTAGCATCTTCATGGTCATGGTCATAATCTTTGTCGGCGCGGGCCTGTTTGCTTTGACTCAGACCGGGATTGCAGAAGGATTAAGCAATATGGTGAACGCACAGAGCTATAATCTGCAGTTGCCGGAAAGAGAATTCATTCTGGAAGATTCGATAGATAAGATAGTGATAGCTGCCGACCATCAAATCAGCTTGGATATCAGGACTTGTACGGATAAAACCGTGAGCCTTTTAGGTGCTTGTTATGCCAGGGCCGATTCTTCGGAAACCGCTCGTGAGTTGATGAATGACCTGACGGTGGCTACCCATGTCACAGGGGATGTCCTATACATTGCTTTCGATACAACAAGGTCGGCGGGGGATATGAAGTATTATGCCATGGTAAATGAGTATACCGTTTTTATCCCCCAAGACAGAGAGGTTGAGATAGACGGGGGAAGTTACGTGACAATTCAGGGTGAAGGTATCGAACGTGATTGGTTGGTGAAGTGCTCACGGGCTGCAATCACGATTCCTGCCGATAAAAACATGGAAATTCTCGCTATTGTCGATGATCCCCATCGGCTCAAAGGCAATACAGAATGGGAGATAACCGACAGCCCTGAAACGGAGGAGAATATCGGCGATAATACAAATCGTGCCGTAACAGGTAGTACGACGGGAAGACTCACAGCCGCAGACGCCGAAAATAAGCTGGCTGTTTTATGCGATGGTGAGGTAGAAGTTAATGAAATTTAAAGACATAACTGAGCAGGGATTATCCCTGCTCAGTTATGAGCGTTTTGTCGTGTGTTCAAATATTATTAAAAGGATATTCAACCAATGTTTCACTTATGACCGGAAGATACTGAACCTTTTTGGCTTTTGTCAAGAAAGGCAATTTTATCGAAAAAGGCAGCTTGACGGCAAGCGAGAAACCTGCAGGTATAGGGAGCCGAGTGAACAATGACTTAGGTTTTTCCGGGATGTAAGTCGCCTTGACTTTTACATAGTCTGCCGCAGCTACAAGCTCACATTCCGGGTTTTCAAGTAATTCGTCATACCATTGATGGTCATCCAAGGAGAAGGTTGCTTCAAACTTGCCATCGTTGACCTCAGTATCTGCAGATGCTAAAAAAACATCTCCGGTTGTAGTATCTTGCATATTTCTTTCGAAAGTGATTTCTCGGATTGCCATCAGTCTGATAACCGTTTCATCCGGCAACAGAGCTTCTCCTTTGACTATCACCTGATTATCAACTATGGATGTGCCGATATTTATACTTACCTCCTGTAACTCGGTTTCTTGGGCTGCCGCCATGGCTAAGATTATTAATATACAAAAAACAGAAAAAAATATTGCCAACAAACGCAAATTGCCTTTGCTTTTTTTGCTTACCATGTTGCCCTCCTCACAATGTCTTCTGGGATTAAAAACCATTTATCTAAAACCATATACACTATTACCGGAAAAAACGTCCGGTAATAGTGTATATGAAGGCAATTGTTGTCACTAATATCCATCATTAAAGCGTATTTGTGTAATCGCAACAATGCATGTAAATTTATTCTATTTCTTCCCATGAAGTATTGGTGTTAAACGTGTAAAACGAAGGGTTATAGCCTGCTGGGAATTGACCGGTATGAGTGCCAAAAGTCCTATAATTACCTGAAGAGGGTATGTAATAAGAATTTGAAGCACTAATATCAGACACCCAATAACCATATTCAAGCTTTGAACGTAGCACCCCATCACCTTCGCGTTCTAATCCGGTTAATACTGACATGTATGGGAGGTCATAACCTCCAAGGGGTAAAGCAACCTCGCTCTCAGAACTATAGTCAATTTGTACACTATTGGCATCGATATCAGAATCATGTGTAACACATATAAATAGTTTTTGTTCCTTATTTGGTGATATGCTTTTAGAAAGGTCATTGTTTGCAATATCTTCACTAGGCCATTGCTGTTTTGTTTTATACATATCTGCTAAAATTTCATCAGGAATATCTTTTAATGCTTCTGGATATACCTTTTCAATTAACTCGCCATATGATATATCCGTTCCGTACAAACTATTAAGAGTTTTCAACTGTTCTTCATTGGCAACCATACTAAAACGCTGTTCTTTTTTAACATCATCTGTTAAATCATTAGCGGAAATAGACAGTGAAAACATAAAAAATGAACAAATGACCAATAATGTAATCCAAAGTATTGATGACTTTCTCATTGTAAACACCTCGTATCTTTTTTTAAGGGGGTTTAATATGTGGTATCGTTATCCTCCTTCCTTCGTTACTATGTCTTCACAAATACCCCAGTATTGATGTGAATAAATTTGAATTACTCACATCTTTGTGAAGAAGTACAACTCTTGAGCAATTGGCAACTTGTAAGGATGTCAAATTGATTTTGAGTTGTCTTATATATACTATATTATAACAAGAATGGTAATAAAAACATGTCGAAACATGTCGAAGGGATGAAAATATTTATAGAAAGAATTTTGACTATATATCAATATTAAGTAATTCGCATATATTAAACGAAAAAGGAGTTTGCTTTATACAGGAATCGCGGCTCTGCCAGAACAGAATACACACAAATAACTTGACATCTGGAAATTAACGCAAAATAATTAATTATAATTTTCCTCGGCTTCCAATATCGCATCTTGCTTTGGAGCAAGAGAGACGCCTTCTTACAGGTGTTTCGCTTAGTTTGTAGTATTTAGCATAGGGCTTTTCATGCTCCGGTTTTCTTTTCTTGGAAACCAGTTCTTCTTCTAGAATGTCCAAGAGCTTATTAAACGCGATTTTATCATCCGTTGCCTTTGGGGCATTGTAATAGAGATGGAGATATATCCTTCTTTTGTCAATGAATCATAATAAATACCGTGCTTGGAGTTGTAATGCGGTCGTGAAACCATGGTAGTTCGAACTTTATCCAGTTTCTTTTTCACCAATTCCAATGATGTTTTAGCTGCGATTAGGAACTTATAGAGTCTTTGGTAAAGTTCATTTATATTTGCTTCGCTGTGAAAGACAAGGCCCATGACAAGTTTGACTTTATTGAGTTCTAAGAAATCAATGTCGGCGAGCATGTCTTGCACCGTTTTGACATCAGGGATATTGCCTGGCAACTTTCGGTAATATACTGGCAGCCTTGATGCGTCTCCAAAAAACAGTTGCTGCACTAACAAGCCCCAGCTGTTAACGTCTTTTGTTAGCACGTTTATATACATCTGCACTTTTTCTTGGCCCAATTGACCATATAATGGCTACATATTCACTTTCATTAGGTTCTGAGTAAGGTTCCCACACAATACGCATTCGTGTACCGTTAAAATATTCTTTGCGACAACCTAGTAAGTTCAGACCATACTTATTATGAAGTTCTTCGCCGCAAAAAGGGTTTTTGTTTATCTTTTTCAATGTAGTACAGGCTTCCTTAAGTATACTTCCATCAAGTTTCATAAGATCATCAAGAACATCTTCCGCATATTCAATTCTGGTGCATTGCTCAAATGTTTGAGTTATCAAGTCGATTTTTTGGATCATTAAGAGCTATACCTCCTTTAAAACCGGTAAAACCAGCCCAAAAAAATTATGGAATATCATGGTTTGTCTGCCGATGTTCATAAGCTCTTAGTTTTTCAATCATTTGAGATCCATTTAAAGAAGGGTTTTCACGACGCTTTTTAACAGTATCATAAATATCAAGTTGTTCAATCATATCAAGGGCATTAATAAATTGCTCATATTTATCAGGGGCAACTATTATAAATTCGGGTTTGTTATTTTTTAATACTAAAACATCTTGTTTCGTAACTTTTTCACTAATCTCACCCAGTTTTCTATGAAGTTCGGAGATAGGGACCATTTGACGGAGGTCAAATTTTGCATTCATTTTCATTCTCCTTTCTGAAATAACTTTGAGCAACTCATATCACTATTATAACCAAAAAGAAAGCACATATCAATAATAATACTGATAATAATACATTAAATATAATGTAAGAAAACATGAAAAAGCCGCCAATCTGTTTGCAGACTGGCGGCTTTTTCATTGTGGTTACATAATTACGACTCCGGCTGATAGCCGGATAAAACCTCGACCTTTACCTCTCCCAACCCGTGTGGCCTAAGGCCGATCTCTTCGGCTGCTCCCCGGGATAAATCAAGTATCCTGCCGGACACATGGGGACCCCGGTCGTTGATGCGGACTACGGTGCTTTTATCGCTATCCAGAAAAGTGACCCTTAAATATGTATTAAAGGGTAAGGTCCTATGGGCGGCAGTAAAGCCGTTTTCATCAAAAATTTCGCCGTTGTTTGTTTCTCTTCCGTGGAATTTTCCTCCATACCAAGAAGCTGTTCCGGTAAACGTTTCAACTACCCGATATGAAGGGGCTTCCCGCAAATCCCTGAAAACAGTGAAAGAAGCAGGTGTTCTTTCAGCCCGGAGGGTTTGTGCTTCCTCAACCCAAGAAAAGTCATAATTCATGATTTTTTGGATGAGGCCCAAGGGCATATATGCGTGAGAATTAATCATTTTCAAAGCAAAAGTCGTGTTTTCATCAACAATTACCTTCAGATTGGCAAGGTCCATTTTCAGCAGGTATTCCTTTTCATCTGCTGCAATTCTCGTTGCACCTTCATGTGGATTCCATTCGATTTCTGCGCCGAACGCCCGTAAGAAGGCACGGAGAGGGAAAAACACCTCTTCATTTTCTTGGAGAGCAGGTTGCGTGAAAACAGTAGCCTGGCCGTTGATTGTTACGGTGAACTGATTGATTAGCCCACCTTCTATAGTTTCGTTACCGGGATTTGCATCATCAGCCAAAACAAGTTGGGGTATCAGAAAGAGTAAGCAGAGCAAAATAAGTAAATGCAATCTGAACTGTCTGATAATATCCCTCCTTTCGGAGTCTATAATACTTTATTCAGCGATGATCTGTAAAGTTATTTTGGGGACAAACCATATTTTACCGTTTCTATGCACGTTGCCACGGGTTCTCTACTGTGGTAATATATAACAGAACTCGACAGGATACGACAATCTCTTTTTTGGGGGGAGAAGCCATTGAAAAAGATACTGTATATAATGTTTATAATGATTTTTGCGACCCTTTGTTTTAGCACGAATGTTTGGGCGAATTCTTCCGTGGACATTGTGCAGGCGGCGTGGATGGCAACGGTTTTTGGCCTGGACTTTCCAAGCACAAAGGATGATGTGACCGCACAGAAAAACGAGTACATAGAAAAACTGGATGGATTGCAGGCAACTGGCATCAATACAGTAGTGGTTCAGGTACGGCCCAAGGCGGATGCCTTGTATAAGTCAAATATTAATCCTTGGTCCGACGTTTTGACAGGGACGCAAGGAAAAGACCCGGGATACGATCCTCTGGCCTTTATGATTGAAGAAGCCCATAAAAGAGGGATGTCTTTCCACGCCTGGTTAAACCCATACCGGGTGACCACCTCGGGAACAGACTTGAATGCCCTAAGTGAGAATCATCCGGCCAGGCTGCATCCTAATTGGCTTATCAGTTATAATAATGCTCTGTACTATAATCCGGCGCTGCAAGCGGTCAAGAAGCATATCGTCGAAACCGTACAGGAAATCGTAAATAGTTATGACGTTGATGCCATTCACTTCGATGATTATTTTTATCCCGCAAATTACCCATTGCCGTTGGGCGAAGGGCAGGACGGAGTTATCGCCAACAATAGAAGGCAACACATTAACGAAATGCTCCGGCAGGTGAGCGAGGCTATCAAAAACCTTGAGAAGGAGGTCTTGTTTGGCATAAGCCCGACAGGGATCTGGAAAAATAACACCTCCGACCCTGCAGGTTCAGCTACCTCAGGCAACCAATCCTATTACACCGTATGTGCCGACACCAAAACCTGGATCAAAAACGAATGGATTGATTACGTTGTCCCGCAGATTTACTGGGAAACAGGGCATAAAGCTGCCGACTATGAAACCTTGGTGCAATGGTGGGCGGAGCAAGTAAAAGGAACCGATGTAGTATTATACATAGGACATGGCGTTTATAAGGAAACGGTTGCCCATGAAATTGATTTGCAATTGAAAATAAATCAAAAGTATCAAGAGGTTCAAGGGAGTTTTTATTACGGGCTAGGGAATCTCTTGGACAACAAAGCAGGCTGTAAAGATAAAATTGCCTTGTCAACAAAAACGACAAACCCAATAGAACCAACAAGCAGAGCCCTGCCAAGTGTTAAAATTGGAAACACTACTGCTGGTGTTTTGAATATCAGAAGCGGGAGCGGATTGCAATATGCTGTTGTGACGAAAGTAGCCAGAGGCACCCAGGTCACTGTTTTAAACAGTCAACCGGGATGGTATAACGTGATGCTACCGGATGGGAAAGTAGGCTGGGCAAGTGCGGACTATGTCCGGGTGGTTAACTGAGAAGGAATAGGAAGACTATGGAGTGTAGGATGGAGAGAAGAAAAATGAAAAAGAGAGACGGACATACACATACGCATTTTTGTATGCACGGTTCCGGGGAAGATACAGAGGAATTTGTCATCAGGGCCATTGAGTTGGGGTTCGAAACCTATTCGTTCACCGAGCACCTTCCGTTGCCCGAAAGGTTTCTCAAGTCCCTCTCTTTCACAACCGAAGAAGAAGATTCATATCGTATCAAGGATAATGATACCGATGCATATATTAAGGAGATGTACCGTTTAAAAAAGAAATATCAGGATAGAATTCAGCTTTTGGTGGGCTTTGAGGTGGATTATCTTCCGGAAGAATATGCCTTTCATACGAAGGAATACCTGGGTGAGTATGGGGAGTATCTGGACGACGGCTTGATTTCACTGCACTTTATGCCGGGTACCGGTGGCTGGTGCGCCGTAGATCGTTATATAGAGGACTTCGATAAGAATGTTCTCGGCAGGTATGGTTCCTTTGAGGAATTTCAACTCGCCTACTTTCGAACTGTAGGGGAGATTTTGACAGCTGATTTGGGGAAATATAAGCCTAAAAGGATTGGACACTTGACGTTATGCAACAAATTTCAGATTCATTTCAATCCCGACGGAATCGTGGGGGAAAAGGTAAAAAACGAAGTAAAGGAACTCCTTGCAAGGATTCGCAGCGAGGGCTTCGAGCTTGACGTCAACGCTGCCGGACTGTATAAATCATATTGCAGGGAGATCTACCCTTCACCCTGGATTATTGAGCTTGCTAAGGTAAAAGGGATTCCGTTGGTTTATGGCTCGGATTCTCATGCCGTGGAGGATGTCGGACGGGGTTATGAAGAATACAAGAAAGTGCTTGACAAAGCCTAACAAAATGGATAGGATGGATAAAGTAAGAAAACTTAAAGTAAGAAATCTAACCATCAGGACGATCCGGTTGGGTTTCTTTTTCGTTTGAAAGGGGAAGATTTTGCGGTGACGAATGAATCCCATGAATTCTTAAGCCTGCTCCATGACTTTCTATGGATATATCACGAAAAGGTTGCGGCTGTTATTTATGAACATAAGGGTCTAAAACCGGCTTGCCATAAAAATCAGATCAGGGCATTGATTATTATAGACAAAATGGAAACAACGACTTTTTCCAATTTAGGGAGAAGGTTGGGTTTAAAGAAGGGGAGTTTAACGACCTTGATTGATTCCTTGGAGAAACTAAGCCTGGTGTCGCGTCAAGACGACCAAAAAGACCGCCGGAGAGTTTGGTTACGGTTAACGTCTCAGGGTAAGGAATATCTAGCTAAGATAAAAAAGATGGATGTGGACAGTTTTTCAGAAATAGTTTCGAGCTTATCCCCAGATGAAAAAAGGACAGCGGTTACAAGCCTCAAAAGTCTGATCGGGATTATGGAAAAGATGAAATAAAAGAATGCAACAAGATTAATAATTACAGATTGGTGGAGACAATATATGGATCACTCTAAGCAGTTGGGTGTGGAGAAGGTTGAAAAGCTATTATTTAAGCTTTCTGTGCCCGCGGTAATCGCGATGTTGGTTAGTGCATCATATAACGTAATCGACAGGATTTTTATCGGCAGGGCAGCGGGATTTCTGGGGATTGGCGGTATTACCATAGCCTTTCCTTTTATGCTCTTAATGATGGCCTTTGGAATGTTGATAGGATTGGGCGCTAACTCTCTTATATCCATCTCCTTGGGTGAGCAGAAACAGGAGAAGGCGGAACTGGTTCTGGCAAACGGTGCGGTGCTGATTATTGCCGAGTCATTGTTTATTACGGTCGTCGGCCTTGTTTTTCTTGAACCCCTCTTATATCTTTTCGGCTCCAGTGAGCAGATATTTCCCTATGCGAAAGCGTATACGGGGATTATTCTCTGGGGGGCTTTGTTTCAGGGTCTTAGCTTCGGAATGAACAACTGCATCCGGGCTGAAGGAAATGCCCGTACAGCAATGAAAGTAATGTTGTTAGCGGCGATAATAAATATTATTCTTGATCCCATCTTTATATTTATTTTCGATATGGGCGTGGGAGGAGCGGCACTGGCAACGGTAATTGCTCAGGGGATATCTTCCGTTTATGTCCTTCACTATTATCTAAAAGGGCCGAGTGTTTTAAAGTTTCGGAGAAAAAACTTCGGGTTGCAGGCTTCCATAGTAAAAAGGATTCTTGCCATTGGCTCGGCTTCTTTTGCCAGGCAAGTTGCCACCAGTTTGATGAATGTTATTCTGAACAAAAGCTTAGTGACCTATGGCGGAGATATTGCTGTTTCGGCGATGGGAATAGTACAAAGCTTGCTGACTTTCCTCTTGATGCCCACCTTTGGCATCAACCAGGGTGTCCAGCCTATTATTGGGTATAACTATGGAGCCCAACAATACAAGAGGGTAAGAAAGGCATTAAAACTGGGGATTATAGCTGCGACGGCGGTTGTTTGCGTTGGCTACGTCGTCATGCGGGTTTTCCCGGAGCAGTTAATAAGCCTTTTCAGCAAGGACGACGAGCAGCTTCTTTCTCTCGGAGTCTACGCCCTTTCCATTGCCTCGTTATTTACGCCGGCCATTGGGATACAGGTTATCGGCTCGGGGTATTTTCAAGCCGTCGGTAAAGCCAGGCAAGCCTTATTCTTGGGACTTTCCCGACAGGTGGTGCTATTGATCCCGGCCTTGTTGATATTGCCGAAGTTTTACGGTTTGCAAGGGGTGTTTATGGCGACCCCTGTTTCCGATATTCTAGCGGTATTGTTGACGGGAGCTTTTATGTACACTGAAATGCGGAACCTGGTAAAAGCATAAGCAGCCGATAAGGCTGCTATCTTTGTAATCCTAGTCTTTTGGTGATCGACTTGATATCGCCTGTTGTAAAACGGTATGGCATTCGGCAATTACCTTCATGACTTGATTTACATCAGCTGATTTTGGAATTCGACGGAGGTAGGGGTAATGATGTTTCCGATTCTCAATTTGTCTGAAAAAATCGATCCGCGCCAAATAATCCTGGGCATAATCAATAATGTTTTCCGCAAGATCCCTTAGTGCGTCGTTTAAAGTAGGACTGTCTCCGTGAATTAACAACTCGTCAATGGAGACTCTTCCATAATATCCATATTGTCATTAAGTTAATAGTTTTAAAAATAGATTAATCCCGACAACAGAAAAATCTATATACTTGTAATAAATTATTGTGTATGATAGAGTTCAGTTAAGTTGTTCCATCCCACCTTTCGGAAAAAAACAAGGGAATAATGGATTAGAAGATAGAGTTATAATTATGCAAGCAAAAAAATTTTCATAATTGTATCTTTATTTAAGGAAAAAAACAAAATAAAACCGAATTAAAATTGCAATTATTGCAAAAATATACAAGACACTAGTGGCATATAATATGCAATAGAGATAACGGAAGTCAAGATCATGAAAAGTCCCCCTGAACTAATAATAATGAGGTGGTTTCATGAAGTCTACAAATCGTTTTTCTCAATATAGTATGCTGGGAAACTTGTTAAAGGGAATGTTGGGCACCGATCTTAATATGGAACAGTATAAGAACATTGAACATTATAAGCTGGTTAATAAAACTTTAATGGAAATAATTAGTTCATTATTGAACACTCCTTATGAAAAAATTATCATAACTGATATTTCAGGAGCCGTCCTATTTATAAATGATGCTTATTGTAGTTTTGTCGGAATTGATAGGAATGAAGCCTACGGTAAACATGTTCTTCATCTGTTAGGCCAAGATACACGCTTGCATATTGTAGGAAAAACTTTAAAAGCTGAACCACATGGGCTTTTTCGTACAGCGAATAGAACGGCTATAGCACGTCGCTTTCCTCTTGTTGGCAAAGAAAAGGTATTGGGCGTGATGGGGAAAGACCTTTTTGATAATCTGAATGATCTTTATATTATGGCCAAAAATGTGGAAGAAGTGCATAAATATATTTCCTGTAATCTTGTTTCTAAGGAGTTTTTTACCAAGGCCGATTTCAAGAACAGACCCAAGTACGGTTTAAATGATATTATTACCAAAGATCCCCAAATGTTAGGAATCAAAAAACTGATAAAAACCGTAGCATTAACAACTTCTACTGTGCTTTTGTACGGAGAGACGGGGGTAGGAAAAGAACTGTTTGCACACGCAATTCATAAAGAGAGTAAACGGGCGTATGAGTCTTTTGTTAGAGTGAATTGTGCTGCGATTCCGGAAAACCTATTTGAATCAGAATTGTTCGGTTATGAAGAGGGTGCGTTTACGGGAGCA
Organism: Clostridia bacterium; assembly: GCA_018433675.1. Taxonomy (GTDB): domain Bacteria; phylum Bacillota; class Peptococcia; order DRI-13; family SM3-B62; genus SM3-B62. The sequence continues at coordinate 19,510 of JAHDQS010000008.1, read as the reverse complement.
AAGAAAGGCGGAAAACCAGGGAAATTTGAATTAGCTAACGGAGGCACTATCTTTCTGGACGAGATTGCGGAGATTCCTCTGCATTCTCAGACTAAGATTTTACGGGTCTTGCAGGAAAAAGAAATAGAAAGAGTGGGGGGCATTGGAACTATTCCTCTTGATGTAAGAGTTATTGCCGCCACGCATGGGGATCTCTGGGAGCTTGCTGAAAAAGGCAGATTTCGTAAAGACCTCTTATATCGTATAAATGTTGTGCCTATAGACATACCTCCATTAAGAAAAAGGATAAGCGATATCCACCTGCTGGTGAATCATTTTATTGATAAATACAATAAAGCCTTTGACCTCAAAGTTGAAACAGTCTCGAGCAAGGGAATGAAAAACCTAATAAAATATCATTGGCCGGGAAACGTGCGAGAACTAGAGTCTGTTATAGAAGCGGCTATGAACAAGATAAATAAGAACGTTAAAATACTTAATAATATCGGACCATTAAACAAGACAACTGATAAGAAGGCGGCAGGAGTGAGGGAAAGTCTTAAGGAATATCTGGATTCACAAGAAAAGAATTATATTATTGCTGCTTTGAACGATTGCGATTGGAATGTGGAAGAAACAGCACGAATATTAGGTACATCGCTACCTTCCCTCTACCGTAAAATTAAAAAACATATTGAATAGGTAGACAAAAAAGAATCTCAGCTGAACCCCGGTAAGGGGTTCTTTTTTATTTCTTAAAAGTAATAAAGCAAACCTTTGTTTTAGCCTATATTTTATCAATACTGATAAATTTAGCATTTCAACAATAGAAAATGCGTCAACAGTGCGGAATATGGATTGGCATATCTTTTGCTATTGTCTATAGGTGCCGGCAGAAATGAAATTCCACAAGGAGGTTTCAACTTGTGAAATCTAAGGAAATCAAAAAAGTTTCCTGTGTAGGTACAGGAGTGATTGGCTCAAGTTGGGCTACTAATTTTTTGTTAAAGGGGTATCCTGTTGTTCTTTATGATATAAAAAATGAATCCTTGGCAAAAGCCAAAGAAACGATTGAGGCAAATCTGCAGTTTCTGGTTGGCAAAGGTGTACTATCTCCTGAAATATCTCGAAGTGCAAAGGGAAAGGTTGTTTACACCACTGATATTAAAGCGGCGGTAGAAGATGTCCAGTTTATCCAAGAATCGGGTCCCGAAAAATATAAGATCAAGCAAGATCTTCTTGAAAGGATTGAAGAGTATACGCCTTCTTCAACGATATTCTCCAGCAGTACCTCAGGTCTTCTGATTTCGGAAATAACTAGGAAGGCAAAGCACCCTGAGCGTTGCATAGGTGCTCACCCCTATAATCCACCCCACTTGATTCCCTTGGTGGAGCTGAGTAAAGGGGAGAAAACGAGTGAAGAAGCAATAGAGATTGCCTGCAACTTTTATAAAGGGATAGGTAAAGAACCAATTGTTTTAAAAAAGGAAGCACCTGGTTTTATAGCAAACCGGTTGCAAATTGCGCTGTATAGGGAAGCTGTCGATCTGGTTGTTAATGGTATCTGCACAGTAGAAGATGTTGATAAAGCTGCTCTCTTTGGACCTGGTCTGAGGTACGGAATTATGGGTCCTAATATGATATTCCACCTGGGAGGGGGCCCTTATGGAATCAAAGGGCTGTTACAGCATATCGGTGGGGCAGCAGAGGTGTGGATGGAAGATATGGCCGACTGGAAGAAATGGCCTGATGGTTGGGATGATATAGCCCAGTCGGGAGTAAAGGAAGCTATGCTTAACAGGCCAGAAGAGGCAGGCCGGACTGAGGAGGAGATTAACAAATGGCGTGATGATATGCTGATTGAATTATTAAGATTGCATAAAAAGCTATAGGTTCGGCCAAGAGGAGGTGAAAGTCAAAAACAAAACGCTTATTAAAACGCTTACAAAACTCTTACTAAATCAAAAAAATTCTTACTGGAATTAAAAAGAGGAGGGAAATTTGATGTTAGGTGTTATTGGTGTTCTGGTTGCTATTGCTCTTGTGATTTTTCTAGCCTACAGAGGTTGGGGTATTATACCAGCTTCATTAATGTGCTCATTAATCGTAATTCTTACTAACGGTTGCGACATCTGGACTTCTATTTCTGTTAGTTATGCTGAAGGTCTGAAATATTTCATAAGTGCTTATTTCATGATTTTTATCTTAGGTGCTCTTTTCGGCAAAGTCATGGGAGATAGTGGAGCCGCCAGTGCTATTTCCTACAAATTACTTGATTTGATTGGGGCTTCTAAAGCCGTATTAGTCATTGTGTTGGCTACAGCCGTACTTACCTATGGAGGAGTAAACCTTTTCATTGTTGTGTTTACTGTTTACCCAATCGCACTGATTTTGTTTAAGGCTGCAGATCTACCGAAACGATTGATTGTTGCCAGTATTGGCTTGGGAGCGGCTACTTTTACCATGACCGCACTTCCCGGTTCTCCTGCTATTCAAAATTTGATTCCCGCACAAGTGCTGCAAACAACGCCCACGGCTGCACCTTTAATCGGTATTGTTACCTCGATCCTTATGCTTGCCATCGGTTATTGGTACATCGTCGGTCAGACCAAAAAAGCCCAGGAAAATGGAGAAAAATTTATTGCCGCACCTCGGGACAATATAGAAAATTTAGTTTTGGTTGACACATCACAATTACCTGACTGGAAACTTTCTTTTGTACCGTTGATTGTAGTCTTGGTGATTATTTTCGTGCTTAAGAATATGATCGATCCGATTTTTACAGTTAGTATCGCGCTGACGGTAGGCATACTCCTTACTTATATCTTCTTCTGGAAAAGATTTGCCAACCCTTTGAAATCACTGAACGAGGGGGCCACTAACAGTATTATGGCGTTAATCAATACAGCGGCGATCGTTGGTTTTGGTTTCGTTGTACAAAGTGTTCCCGCTTTTCAGAGTTTTGTGGAATTCGCTTTGGGACTTCAGTTCCATCCTTTGGTTTCGGCGGCAGTTTCGGTTAACCTTATTGCCGGAATTACCGGCTCAGCCAGCGGTGGATTAACAATCTTTATGAAGACATTAGGACCTGAGTATGTGAAGATGGGTCTTAATCCGGAAGTATTACACCGGATCTGCTCGATTGCTTCGGGCGGGCTTGACTCTTTGCCTCATTCCGGTGCTGTTATCACACTTTTTGCGGTTATGGGTGTATCCCACAAAGAGGGTTACAAAGATTTGGGCATGGTTACCCTGGTTATCCCGATCCTTGTCACTATCGTATCAATTATTATGGCGGTTACCTTGTATTAAAAAAGAGACTAGGAGGTATATATCAATGAGAGTTGCTTTGATGGGTGTTGGTTCGCTTGGAACAATAATTGGCGCTTTAGCAGCTAAAAACGGCACCGATATGGTGCTGATCGATGCCAATAAAGAACATGTCAAAGCTCTGAATGAAAAAGGAGCAACAGTTGTCGGAACAATGGAGCTCAATATTCCGGTGCGTGCCATCATTCCTGAGGAGATGACGGGTATTTATGACATTGTTTTTTACTTGGTAAAACAGACACATAATGAAGTGGCCTTGAAACAGCTATTACCGTATCTGGGTAAGGACAGTGTGGTATGTACGCTGCAGAATGGAGTGCCTGAGGATGCTGTAGCTGAAATAGTAGGAAGAGAAAGGACTATCGGTGGTACTGTCGGTTGGGGTGCTACCTGGATGGAGCCGGGAGTCTCTACGCTTACTTCGGAAGTGGATAAGATGACCTTTGATTTGGGTGAGCTAGATGGCAGCAATACAGCACGGATTAAGCAGATTAAAGGAATATTAGACAAGGTTTGTCCCACAGAAATTGTCGATAATTTGCCAGGCATCCGTTGGACGAAACTCTTAGTTAATGCTACTTTTAGCGGGATGTCGGCTGTTTTAGGGTGTACTTTTGGCGACGTAATGGATAATCTCAAGTCGTTAACTTGTGTTGCACATATTGCCAATGAAACTATTGCTGTGGTAAATGAGCTGGGGATCAAGATGGAGCCGATACAGGGACACGATCTGCAAATACTGGCCTTTAAGAATAAAAAGGAGATGGAAAGCAAATTCCCTATCTATAAAATGGTATGGGGACCGCATCGCCGTCTTAAGGCCAGCATGCTGCAGGATTTGGAGAAAGGACAAAGATGTGAGATAGATGCGATTAATGGAGTTGTGTCAAAATGGGGCAAAGAGAGATATATTCCAACCCCCATTAATTCCATGGTTGTGGAAATCATTAAGGGTATTGAAGAAGGAAAATATAAGCCGGGATTTTCCAATCTGGATATGTTCGAATTGCCGGAAGTACCCGAAGAATAAGACTAAAAAACATGTTTTGTAAAGGAGGAAAAAAGATGGGTATATCATCCAATAAAAGAATCATTAGCTGTGCAATAACGGGGTCTATTCATACCCCTACCATGTCTCCTTATTTACCGATAACACCAGACGAAATCGCACAAAATGCCATTGATGCTGCTAATGCAGGAGCTGCATCAGTTCATATCCATGCGCGTAATCCGGAGAACGGAATGCCTTCACCTGACCTTAACCTGTTTGGAGAGATTATTGAAAAGATTAGAGCTAAAAACAAAGACGTTATCATATGCCTCACTACCGGCGGTGGTGCAGGAATGACCGTTGAACAACGTGTAGCTGTGGTCCCGGAGTTTAAGCCGGAACTGGCTTCTATGAACTCTGGTTCCATCAACTGGGGTCTCTTTGCTATGGCATCTAAAATCAAGGAGTTTAAGCATCCGTGGGAATCGCAAATGATTGGTTTAACGAAGAATTATATATTTGATAATACCTTTGAATCCATGGGGAAAATGGTTAAGACTATGTACGAAAACGGGACTAAACCTGAGCTGGAAGTATATGACACAGGACATTTATATAACATTGCCTACATGCTCCAGACAGGGTTAATTAAACCGCCTATTTTCTTGCAGTTTGTAACCGGTATTCTGGGTGGTATCAACTCAACACCATATGACATCATGAATTTGCACACTACTGCTGACAGGTTGTTTGGGAAGGGTAATTACCAGTGGTCTGTTATCGGTGCTGGAAGGAATGAGTACCCAGTGGCTACCCAGGCTCTCTTTTTAGGTGGTAACGTACGAGTGGGAATGGAGGATAACCTTTACTTAAACAAAGGCGTGTTGGCGAAAAACAATGGAGAACTAGTTGAAAAAATGGTCAATATCATGAAAATGTTTGACTTTGAACCGGCTACTTCGGATGAGGCAAGAGAGTTGCTGGGTTTACGGTAAAGATTTTCAAGAAAATACGACACGCTAAGGGAGGCAGTTGTATGACAAACAAATACCAGGAACTATATAAATCGAAAAAAATCACCGTTGAAGAAGCGTTGAGTATGATCAAATCCGGTGATGAGATTGTATCCGGTTTTTGTGCTCTCGAACCGATGGCAATTCTAAGTAAACTCCACACCATCAAGGAGCGGGTAAATGATGTAACAGTGTGGTATTCTCTTGGGATGAGTAAATACGATTTCTTTACAAAACCCGAAATGAAAGGCCACTTTACTACAAAGTCCTGGTTTTTCAGTCCCGGTACCAGGGCTGCACATAAATTGGGACTGGTCAGCTACCAGCCGGTACATCTGCATAATGGGATAATACGCAAGCTGCAAGTTAATTCTCCCAACGTTTTTATTTGCACAGCAACCCCAATGGATAAACATGGTTATGTAAAAACTACGCTTAGTGTCCTATATGAAAAAGAGTTTATCGAAAAGGCGGATTTGGTTATTATGGAGATAAATCCCAATCTGCCAGATGTGGGAGGGGATACCGAAGTTCACATAGAAGAAGTAGATTATGTAGTAGAAGCGGATCGTCCTATTCCTGTTTTACATAGTGCTCCTATTAGCGAGAAGGACCAAATTATAGGTGAATACGTAGCCAGTTTGGTGGAGGACGGAGATACGATTCAACTAGGAATTGGCGGTATTCCCAACGCTGCTGCGCTGGCTTTTCAAAGTAAAAAGGACTTAGGCGTGCATACGGAGATGATTACCAGCAGCATGGCTAGTTTGGCCGAAGCCGGGGTTATTACCGGTAGGAGAAAAAATCTTCATAAAGGGAAAATAGTGGCAACCTTTGCCCTGGGTTCGCAAGAACTTTATGATTTCATGGATAAGAACCCAGCGGTGCAATTATTGCGCGGGCCCTATGTTAATGATCCCTATGTTGTTGCCCAGAATGATAATATGGTGTCTATAAATACTGCGTTGCAGGTCGATCTTACCGGACAGGTATGTTCTGAGTCCATTGGCTCCAGACAATATAGTGGAACAGGCGGGCAGAGTGATACAGCCATAGGGGCTATTCATGCCAAGAATGGAAGGTCTATTATTGCCCTCAATTCTACAGCAAGGGATGGCACAATTTCTAGTATTCAACCTTGGTTAACTCCCGGGGCAGCCGTTACACTGCACAGAAACAATGTAGATTTTATTGTAACGGAATATGGCATTGCTTATATGAAAGCCAGAACAATAAGGGAAAGAGTAGAAAACCTAATTGCAGTAGCAAGCCCTGATTTTCGTAAGGAATTACGGGAAACAGCTTTTAAATATGAAATATGGTAGAGCAGTTTCTGGTAAAACACGAAAATGTTTCAACGCATCTTTTATTTACTAACTGTAACTTCACAAAAGAGGCCTTAATCTCTTTATTATCAGGGATTAAAGCCTTTTTTGTGAGCTTTTTTAACGTCGTATCTATCCAAAATGCTTCCTCCGCAGCGAGGCCAGTGCCTTTTTTGCATCATGCAGTTGACCGCTTGCAGCATATTCGGTTTCTGCCTCGCAAATAATCATATCTGTCGTTGCTGTCTCAAGCAATTTCTCATAGGTTTCAATGCTCATAACTACCAAATGGCCATAACCGTTTTTGGTAATAAAAACAGGTTCGTGCTTTGCATGACAAACTTCAGAGATTTCATTGGTATTTCGCAAATCTGTAATAGGTCTGATCTGTGGCATTTTTCCAACCCCCTTTTGCGCATAATAATAGCAGAATGGTGTACGATACGCAAGGCCTTAAACATTTACATAAAAATGAGATGGCAAGTTAATACTAAAGACACCTATTAAGAAATACTGCGGGGGAAGTGCGGAAATGAAGAGGAAACACATTGCAGGGATTGTTGTGGCCGTAGTTGTCTTTGTGCTGGCCGGAGCCTTTCTGGCGGAGGTGCTTAACCCTTACGAAACGGTTGCAAACGGCAAAAATGGCGGAACGGTGTCAAGTAATGATGTTTACGTCCTGGCCAAGATTATCAGTGCAGAGGCCAGGGGAGAATCCTACCTTGGGCAGGTAGCGGTCGGATCGGTTGTCGTAAATAGAGTCAAGAATGCGAATTTCCCTAACACCGTTTATGGGGTAGTGTTTGAACCGGGGGCCTTCGAAGCGGTTTCGGACGGACAGTATTATAACAATGCTAGTTCGACTTCGTTGAAAGCAGCCAGGGCGGCTATCAACGGCTGGGATCCGACGGGAGGGGCTCTTTTCTACTGGAATCCGGCCAAGCCGGTGTCCAGATGGATTTGGAGCCGGCAAATCGTCACACAAATCGGCAGACATGTTTTTGCCCTTTAGAATTGAGCTAGGAGGCTGAAGGAATGAAAAGGTGGAGATCATGGATTACGACGGGATTGATTGTCTTGGCGGTTGTTGCTGCCGGATATTGGGGATATAGTGAGTACCGGGTCAAGCAAGGGTTGCAGAACAGGGCGGAAAGCCAGTATCAAAGGGCTTTCCATGAACTTTCCTGGCACATTGAGACGATTTCCGGGCAGTTGGCTCAATTGCTTATCAGTGGGGCCAGGGAACAGGATGTTTTGGGGCTGGCAACGGTATCAAGGCAAGTATTTGCGGCTCAAGCCAATCTGGGGGCGTTGCCTCTTGCTCTTGTGCCCTTATCCAAAACGGAGAAATTTCTGTCTGATACGGGGGAGGTTTCTTTTGCTTTTTTGAATAAGACAGCCCAGGGGGATGTGGCCTTGGAGGAGGCTGATGAAGAAATCATTGAACAATTGTATCAAAGGTCATTGGTTTTAAAAGGGGATTTGTCAGAGCTGGCGGCGGCTGTTTTGAACAAGAAGCTTAGTTGGACCGAGGTCGAAGTGGTTGCTCTTCGTGCCAACAGGGATTTGGAGGACAACACGATTATCAACGGGTTTCAGCTAATGGAGAAAAAAATGGAAGAGTATCAGGAAATCAATTTGGGAGATGATTTTGCCAAAACTAAACCCGACAAGAAAAAGGTTGAGGGAGAAAAAGAGATCAATCTTCAAGAAGCGGAGGAAATAGCGCGCAAATGGTGGTTTTTGGAAGATACGGAGCAGCGAGGCAAGTTGACTTATGAGGGAACAGGAGATATACCGACATATGGAATAGAGTTTCTTTCCTCAACAAATCAAGCCAACCCCATTTATATCGATGTCAGTAAACTCGACGGTTCTGTGGTTTGGTGCATGAGGGATAAGTCCACGGGTGAAGCAAAAATCGATCTTGCGGAGGGAGAGGGAAAATGCCGGGAATTTTTAGAAAAACGCGGTTTCCAAAGTACGGTGCTAGTTGAGACAGAGCGGGAAGATTCAAGCGCTATTTATACCTTTGTTCCTCGCCAGGGAGACGTTTTGCTGTATCCCGAGCAGCTTAAGATAGAGCTTGCCCTCGACGACGGGGAAATAATGGGTTATGAAGGCTCCTTCTATTATATGTATCATCAAGAGCGAGACCTGCCTGAGCCGGTGTTAAGCAAAGAAGAGGTAAGGGCAATGGTCAGCCCTCATCTCGAGGTGGAGGTTATTCGCCCCGCTTTGATCGTGAATTACTGGGGAAAAGAAGTCTTGACCTGGGAAGTGAGAGGCTCTTATCAGGATGAGAGTTTTGCCGTTTTCTATAATGCCGATACAGGAAGGGAAGAAGAGGTGACACGGCTTACCCCGTCCCCAAAATTTCTCTTCGATTTAGCAGATTGAAGATCTGGCAGATTGAAGATTGACAGCTTATGAGGCTCCAACATATAATTGTGGTGGCAGCAAAAATAGGGAGGACACTACATGAGCGTTATCACAACAGTCAAAGAACAGATCAGCCGGGAAATTAAGAATTCCCTGGAAAAGGCCAGGAACGAAGGGAAATTATCATATGTCGACCTGCCCGACTATGTTATAGAAACGCCACGGGAAAAAGCCCACGGGGATTTTGCTACAAACGTGGCACTGCTTTTAAGTAAAGAGGCTAAAATGCCCCCCCGGGCTATTGCCCAGCTAATTGCGGAGAATTATGAGAATAACGGGAAATTGATTGAAAAGATTGATGTTGCAGGGCCGGGTTTTATCAACTTTTATCTGAATAATGAACGGATGTATGAAGCCCTGCCGGTGGTTATCAAAGAGGATGGGAACTATGGCAGGTCAAGCTTTGGCAAGGGTGAAAAGGTGCAAGTAGAATTTGTCAGTGCTAATCCAACAGGTCTTTTACACATGGGCAATGCCAGAGGTGCGGCCCTGGGTGATACCCTAAGCAATCTGCTGGCAGCCGCCGGTTATGAGGTGACCCGTGAGTTCTACATAAATGATGCGGGAAATCAGATCGAAAACTTTGGCAAATCTTTGGAAGCAAGGTATTTGGAGCTTTTGGGGCAGGAGGTGTCTTTCCCGGAAGAGGGTTACCACGGGGAGGATATCATTATCACCGTGAAGAATATTATTGACGAAGTCGGTGCCAAATATCTGAACATGGATGAAAAGCTGCGCCGGGAGTTCTTGATCCAGAAGGCTCTTACCGAAAAAATAAATGCCATCAAAAGCGATTTGGCCCGTTTTGGTGTGGAATACGACGTCTGGTTCAGTGAACAAAGCCTGCATGACAGTGGGGCTATCAATAAAACCTTGCAGGAGCTCAAAGAAAGAGACTACATCTATGAAAAAGAGGGTGCCCTTTGGTTTAAAACCACTCTTTTCGGCGAAGAAAAGGACGAAGTTATTGTTCGTTCCAACGGTTTGCCGACGTACTTTGCTGCAGACATCGCTTATCATATGAACAAATTCGAACGGGGCTTTCAGAAGGTCATTAATATTTGGGGGGCCGACCATCACGGCCATGTGGCAAGGATGAAGGGCGCTATGGGGGCTTTGGGCTATGAGCCGGAGCGTCTGCAGGTAATACTGATGCAGTTGGTACGTTTGTTCAGTGGCGACGAAGCCGTTCGGATGTCCAAAAGAAGTGGACAATATATCACGCTTTCCGAATTGATAGATGAGGTGGGCAAGGACGCGGCCCGGTACTTTTTTGTGATGCGCAGTTCGGATAGCCACTTGGATTTTGACCTGGATCTCGCTAAAGAAGAATCATCAGAAAATCCCGTTTATTATGTGCAATATGCACATGCTCGGATAAACAGTATACTGAAGGCGTTCTCCCATGATATGCCCGCTGTAAAAGAGGTTGATTTCCGTCTGCTACAGGAGGACGCTGAACTTGAATTGATTAAAAAAATTGCAGCCCTGCCCGAGGAAATTACCGGGGCTGCGGTCAGTATGGAACCCCACCGCATGACCAGATATGCCCATGAACTCGCCTCCTTGTTCCATAGCTTCTACAATAGTTGTCGGGTATTGACGGACGATGATGAACTGAAAAAGGCCAGAATATTATTGGTTGATGCTGTTCGTATCACCCTGCGTAATGTTTTGGGCTTATTAGGAGTATCCGCGCCGGAAAGGATGTAGAGGCCTAATGGATGATTACAAGGGTATTAATCCTAAGCTGGATGAGGTAGAGATCGCCTATCAGGTATTAAAAATGGGAGGACAGGGTCGGGATTTTCGTGAGCTGGCTCGGGATGTCTTTGAGATCAAAGGTATCAAGGACGGCACTCCCCAACAAATGGCGGCGTTTCACACTCAAATCAACTTGGATAGCAGATTCGCTTCTTTAGGACAGGGTAATTGGGGTCTTAGAGAATGGGCGAAAGGAAAGGTGATCAGGCGTAATATTTCGCATGCTTCAAGCAAGGGAACGCCTTTTTATCGCCGTTCCCAAGAAAACCTGATTATAAAAAAGGCAGCGCTGCTCAAGGCAAAAAAAATGACGGCCCAAAACGGAACTCGTAGTGATGTCGAAGAATAGCGACAAAATGCGAACTTTAAACTTTATGGTGTTTATGATGTTGACTGTCGGGAAGGGGAAGTATAGAATTTAAAAGGTATGTAAATTAACTGGGGGGGAATGATTTGTCTACTAAATTTATCTTTGTCACCGGAGGGGTTGTGTCTTCCCTGGGAAAAGGAATAACGGCAGCATCCTTAGGGAGACTGCTGAAAAGTCGGGGTCTGAAGGTAGCTGTGTTGAAACTGGACCCCTATATTAATGTCGACCCGGGAACAATGAGTCCGTATCAACATGGCGAGGTGTTTGTGACAAACGACGGTGCGGAAACGGATTTGGATTTGGGACACTACGAAAGGTTTATTGATGTTAACGTGAGCCGTTCGTGCAATGTTACGACAGGACAGATTTACAGCTCGGTAATCGCCAAAGAAAGAAAAGGGGAGTACCTGGGGGGTACCGTACAAGTCATTCCCCATATTACCAACGAAATAAAGAAAGCTGTGCAACGGGTGGCCCAAGAGTACGGGCCGGACGTGGTCATCACGGAAATCGGGGGAACGGTCGGTGATATCGAATCTTTGCCTTTTCTCGAGGCTATTCGACAATTGAAGGGCGATTTGGGGCGGGAAAATACCATGTACATACATGTCACTCTGGTGCCCTATCTCAAAGCAGCCGGTGAAGCGAAGACCAAGCCGACACAGCATAGCGTCAAGGAACTGAAAGGTATCGGTATCCAGCCGGATGCGATCGTTTGCAGATCGGAACGACCGCTATCCAAAGAAATGGTGGATAAGCTGGCTTTGTTTTGCGATCTCGATAAAAATGCGGTCATCCAGTGCGTTGACGCCGATTCAATCTATGAAGTCCCTTTGACCCTGGAAAGTGAAGGATTAGCGGATATCGTTGTCAAGAGGCTGAATTTAAAATGTGGGAAATCCCAGATAGGTGAGTGGAGGGAGCTTATCGCTAAGATCAAGGGGTCACGAGGCGTTGTGCGTGTGGCCCTTGTCGGCAAATATGTAGAGCTTCCCGACGCCTATATGAGTGTCAGCGAAGCGTTGCAGCATGCCGGGATTCATCATGACACCTGTGTGAAGGTGGATTTGATATATTCCGGGGATTTGGAAAACGGAGGTAATCCGGCAGAATGTCTGAAAGATGCTGATTGTATCTTGGTGCCCGGAGGCTTCGGGGACAGAGGTATTGAGGGAAAAGTGGAGGCTGCCCGTTACGCCCGGGAAAACAATATCCCGTTTCTGGGGATATGCTTAGGAATGCAGCTGGCGGTAGTAGAATTTGCCCGGAATGTCGCGGGACTGGCTGCAAACAGTTCGGAGTTTGAGCCAAATGTTCCTCATCCGGTTATTGACCTTTTGCCGGAGCAGAAAAACGTTGTAGATATGGGCGGCACGATGAGGTTAGGTAGTTATCCGTGTGTTGTGAAGCCGGGAACAAAGGCTCATGTTGCTTACCGGGAGGAGCTCATCTCCGAAAGGCATCGCCACCGTTACGAGTTTAACAATGAATACAGGGAATTGCTAACAAGCAAAGGCCTGGTTATCAGCGGTCTTTCACCTGACGAAAGGTTAGTTGAAATCATTGAGCTGGCAGAGCATGCCTGGTTTGTGTGTTGTCAGTTCCATCCCGAATTTAAATCGCGGCCTAACAGACCTCATCCGCTGTTCCGTGACTTTTTGGGTGCGGCCTTAGAGATGAAAAAGCAAAGGGAAAACGATCTATAGCAACATTAGCTTCCATTTAAGAAGAAAGGCTGTTTCCTACACGAATGTTCGCCGGGGGCAGCCCTTTTGTTGTTCGTCTTGAATAGACAGGCTAGGGGAGTTGTATAGATCGGAAAATACAATGGTTAGAATAAAGGATAATAGGGGAGGTCGTTATGTACCACGCCAAGCTGATTGGACAAGAGGAAAAAAAATATTACAACGACTTTGTCACTGCCGCCGCCAAAGGACATATTCTCCAGTCGTACGAATGGGGTGAAATTAAGGGCAAGGGCGAATGGCGGCCTCTAAGGTTGTTGCTTGAAGATTCTGCAGGAAATCCCCAGGCGGCTATCGGCATCTTGCAGAGGAAAATCCCTGTGCTGGGTAAAAATATTTTTTATGCCCCGCGAGGACCGGTAGGGGATGTTCATGATGGGGTGCTGATGGACAACCTGTTTGCGGAAGTAAAAAAGTTGGCCCAAAAACGCCAAGCGATTTTTTTAAAACTAGATCCCGATATTCCTTCGTCAGATCTGGTTTTCCGGGATTACCTCAAAAAAAGAGGATTCCTTTCGGCCGAGAAGGGGGAGGGTTTTTCGGGAGTGCAGCCGAAATATGTATTTCGGTTAGATATTACCCCGGAGGAGGAAACGCTTTTCGCCAATCTCCATCACAAAACCCGCTACAACATCAGGTTGGCACAGAAAAGGGGCGTGGAAGTCCGGAATGATTGCGGCAAGGACGAGTTGCCGGAATTTTATCGGATTCTAAAAGAAACAACAGAACGAGATAAGTTTTTAGTCCGTTCCTATGGTTACTTTTCGGATCTTTGGGATTATCTGATGCCGGCAGGTTATTTGAAGCTTTTTATGGCCTATTATCAACAAAAAGCCATAGCGGGCACGCTGGCCTTTATTTTCGGCGACAAGGCCTGGTACATTTACGGGGCTTCTTCCAATGAACATCGTAATGTAATGCCTAATTACCTGTTGCAATGGGAAATGATCAGATGGGCTAAGAATAATGACTGTGTCATGTATGATTTTCGGGGTGTTCCCGGCAATCTTTCCGAGGACAACCCGCTTTATGGACTCTATCGTTTTAAGAAGGGCTTTAACGGGGAGTATACGGAGTTTGTGGGTGAGTATGATCTGGTCTTTTCGCCCTTTTACTATCAGCTGTGGACAAACCTGGAGCCGATATACCAGAAAAATATCCGCCGGCTCATCAATTTGAAAAATCGGATTAAACCGGCAGGAAACCGACGAGACAATGAGAATTCAGAAGAAAAGGAAGGGTAGAAAATGGGTCTTATGGCCAAAACAAAAAGCCGGGTCGAGATCGATCTGGATGCCGTAAAACACAATTACCGGGAAATACAAAAGAAAGTCGGAGCGGAAGTAAAAATACTGGGTGTTGTGAAGGCGGATGCTTATGGTCTTGGAGCGGTGGAAGCCGGTCGGGTTTTGGCAGACGAAGGCATCGATATGCTGGGTGTAACCAGTGTTGCGGAAGGCAAGGAGCTGAGAGAAGCGGGAATATCCGTGCCTATTCTGGTTTTTGGACCTTTTTTACAGGAGGAACTGCGGGACATCATTGACGGTAACCTGACGGTCACGGTAGGAGCCAGAGAGGGCTTAGACCTTTTAAGACAAGTGCCGGCAGAAGCGAACCGAAGGATAAAGGTTCATTTAAAGGTGGAGACCGGCTTCGGCAGAACGGGGTTTTGGCCGGGGGAGGTTGTTGAGGCAGCCTGTGAGCTTAAATCCATGGCCGGGGTAGAGCTGGAAGGGGTATATTCTCATCTGGCCACAGCCATGTGGCGGGAAAAAGGATATGCACAAAGCCAGTTTCGCTTGTTTAAAGAAGCCCTAGATGCTTTGGAGGCAGCCGGTTTCCGGGATTTGATCAGACACATTTGCAATAGTGCGGCGCTGATTGAGCTTCCAAAGATGCACCTGGATATGGTCAGGGTTGGTACTGTGCTTTTTGGGCAGTATCCGAATACTCGCTTACGGGAAAGCCTTTCCCTCCGGAATCCCTGGACGTTGAAGACAAAGGTTATTTCTTTGCGGGAATTGCCGCCGGGTCATAATGTTGGTTATGGCAAGGCTTTTAAAACAAAACACAAAACCAGAGTTGCCGTTATATCTCTTGGTTTTGCGGATGGGTTGCAGGTGGAGCCGATGCTCAAACCGTCCGGTTTTATGGAATTGCTCAAAAGAATGCTCAAACCCCTTTTGCAATACCTTGATATTAAAAGAGCCGCTCAGCCGGTTTTTTTTGAAGAAGGCGAAGGCCGCGTTATTGGCAAGGCCGGGATGCAACTGACAATGGTGGATGTCAGCAATGTGCCGGGAGTAAAGATCGGTTCCTGGGCTACGGTTCCTGTTCGGAGGACCGCTGTAAGTCCGCTCACGCCCAGGGTATACTTTGAGAACGGAGAGATCAAATCCTTCCGGGAAGGAAGGATAATAACCACCGAGGCAAAAGGACTTGCCGCAAAATAGCTTCAATGGAGGAGAGGGCTGCCAATGCAAACTGCTGATAAGCTTATGATTGTTGATGACCACGAAGGTATCAGAGGGTTATTGAAAGAAACCTGCCTATTGTTAGGGTACGAAGTGCTAACGGCGGCAAACGGCAGAGAGGCTTTAGAACTAATCGGCAGCAACAACATCAGGGCAGCATTGGTTGATATGGAAATGCCGGGCTTGAGCGGCTTGGAAACCATAGAAAGGATGTGCAGGATTGTACCGCAGATTAAGGCTGTCGTCATGACAGGGTACGGAGGGTCTTTGCTTTTAGAGGATGCTGTCAAGCACGGGGCTTGCGCAATGATTAAAAAGCCTTTTGACCTTGAAGGGATTAAGAGCTTGTTGGAAAGAATATTGCAGCCATAATATGGTAAAACAGGGAATGTAAGTTTTCTTGCTATGTGGAAGGAATTTAGCTGATGATGAAGAATACATGATTGTAAACAGTTAAGATACCCAATGATTAAGCGGGAGGAAAGGAGGAGACGTAATGCTAATATCTGCCCGAACGACAATCGCTTTGCGTTGCCCGAATTGTGGTAGATTAGTTTTACTTTCCGTATCCCGCTTTGATTTTGGTCGAAAAGAGAGCATTGGTATGACCTGCGAATGCGGGGAAGCTATTCTAGAAATAACGAAAAAAGGGAAAACACATTTTTGCTTGCAAGTTGAGTGTATAATGTGCGAAGCAAAGCATACTTTTACATATAAGGCGATAAACATGTGGAGTGATGAAGTAAAAACCATTAGCTGTGAAAATACAGGGATGGAGATCGGCTTGTTTGGACAAAGAGAGCTGGTGAAAGAAAACATCAAGGCCATTGATAAGTCGGTTCGGCAAATGCTTAAAGAAGTCGAATATGATGGATATTTTTCCAACACCGGGATTATGAGGCGTGTTTTGGAGTATGTGAATGATTTGACCGGACAAGGGCTTGTTTCATGCAGTTGTGGCAGCAGCCGTTTAGAGGTGGAGGTATTTCCGGATAGGATAGAGTTGACCTGTCCGCACTGTCAGGCTGTGGGGATCTTGTTTGCCGAAACTCCCCGGGATTTAAACCATGTGTGCAATTTAGGAAATATCCTTTTGGAGGCCGGTTCATATAAGTATCTGGATGATAGCAAGTTGCGCAAGTATTGGCCTGTAGAATAAGCGGCAATAATTCGATAACAATCGAATCAGCATAGTCGGAGCAATGTTAAAGGCAGAGATAAAGCCTTTTTTCTTTGTCCCGGCGTATAGATTCATCTAAACGGTGTTATTGTATATACATCATATAAACTTTAAATTTAACTACGAAAGAGGGGGTAACATTCATGTCACTGGTAACTGTCAAGGAACTGTTGCAAAAAGCGGAAAAAGGCGGATACGCGGTAGGCGCCTTCAACTGCAATAATATGGAGATAATACAGGCTATCGTCCAAGCGGCTGAGGCCGAGAATTCCCCGGTCATTATTCAGGCTAGTCAGGGGGCTATCAAGTACGCGGGGCTGGATTTTATCGTTGGTCTGGTCAATATTGCCGCCGGTAAAGCTACTGTTCCCGTGGCCCTGCATTTGGATCACGGTACGGATTTCGTCCAGGTCGTCAGATGCATCAAGAGTGGATTTACATCAGTCATGTATGACGGTTCGAAACTACCATTGGAAGAAAACATTATGGTGACAAAGAAGGTTGTTGAGATAGCACAGGCGGTTGGGGTTTCCACCGAAGCAGAGCTTGGCAAAATCGGGGGTACCGAGGATGATGTGACGGTATCGGATAAAGAAGCGATGATGACAGATCCCCAGGAGGCCAAAGAGTTTGCCGAAAGCACCGGGGTAGATGCGTTGGCGGTAGCCATAGGAACGGCTCACGGACAATACAAGTTTGAGCCGAAGCTGGATTTTGCCAGGCTGGCGAAAATCAAAGAAGTGGTTGATATTCCCATCGTTTTGCACGGCTCTTCGGGAGTGCCGGCTCAAGACATCAAGAAGGCTATTTCCTTGGGTGTACGCAAGGTTAACATAGATACGAATATCAGAGAGGCTTTTGTCAAAGGAGTACAGGAGGTTGTTCGTAATAAGCCGCAAGAAATAGATCCGCGGAAGATACTGGGTCCCGCCAAGGAGAAAATGGCGGAGATAATCAGAGAAAAAATACGTCTTTTCGGCAGCAGCGGTAAGGCTTAGAAAAGACGGGGGAGGTTTGCTTATGCAATTGTTTTTGGATACCGCTAATTTTGAGGAAATACGTGAAGGAGTGGAGCTCGGCGTTATCAGCGGAGTCACGACTAATCCGTCGCTGGTGGCGAAGGAAGAGGGGAAGGACTTTAAAACATTGGTGGGGGAGATTGCTGAAATCGTACCCGGACCGGTAAGTGCGGAAGTCATCGGAACCCAGGCCCGAGAAATGATTGCAGAGGCTCGGGAGTTGGCCGCTATCAGGGAAAACGTGGTAATCAAGATACCAATGACCAAGGAGGGCCTAAAAGCAGTCCATGTTCTCAGTGAACAGGGTATCAAGACCAATGTGACCCTCATCTTTTCGGCGAACCAGGCACTTTTAGCCTCTTTGGCGGGGGCAACATATGTGAGTCCCTTTGTGGGTCGGCTTGACGATAACGGGCATGACGGTATGGTTCTGGTAAGCGATATTGTAGAAATATTTGCGAATTACAATTATCCCACCAAAGTAATAGCAGCCAGCATCAGACATCCGCTGCATGTTGTTTTGGCGGCCAAGGCCAAGGCCCATATCGCTACTATTCCCACCAAAGTCTTAACGGGAATGATGAAGCATCCTTTAACCGATATAGGTATAGAACGCTTTTTGGCAGACTGGGAAAAAGCCGTAAAAGGGCATAAAGCATAAGCATAAAGATTAAGAAAAGCAGAAAGAACTGCTGCAGGAGGCGAAGCGAGTGGGCAGTGAGAGAAAAATATGTACTATGGAACGGGAGTTGGCAATGGAATTCGTCCGAGTGACCGAAGCCGCCGCATTAGCATCGGCACGTTGGTGGGGCCGAGGAGATAAGAACGCCGCGGATGATGCCGCCGTGCAAGCAATGCGGGCGATGTTCGATACTGTTAACATCGACGGCACGATAGTTATCGGAGAAGGTGAAATGGATGAGGCACCGATGCTGTATATCGGTGAGAAGGTCGGAGCCGGAGGGTATGTGCAGGTCGATATTGCGGTGGATCCCTTGGAAGGGACCAATTTGATAGCCAAGGGCTTGACCGGGGCTATAGCCGTACTGGCCGCTGCGCCAAAGGGTTGTCTTTTGCATGCCCCGGATATGTACATGGAGAAGATCGCCGCAGGAAGGGGTACAAAAGGGAGATTACGGTTAGATGCCAGTGTCACCGAGAATGTCAAAGCGGTGGCGAGCTGTTTAAACAAAGGTATTTCCGATGTCACTGTGGTAGTTCTCGACCGTCCTCGGCACAAGCATATCATTGATGAATTAAGGGAGATCGGAGCCAGAATTAAGCTGATTACCGACGGGGACGTTTCGCCTGCGGTGGCAACGGCTATTCCCGGTTCAGGGGTAGACATGGTGATGGGGATTGGTGGCGCGCCGGAAGGGGTTTTGGCGGCTGCGGCCTTAAGATGTCTGGACGGGGAGTTCCAGGGCAGGCTGTGGCCCGAAGACGAAAAAGAAGTGGAACGTGCACACGAAATGGGTATTGCGGATTTGAAAAAGGTTTTAACGATCGATGATCTCGTTAAAGGCAACGACGTCATTTTTGCGGCTACGGGGATTACCGACGGAGAATTCTTAAAAGGTGTACGCTACTACGGGGATACCGTTACGACCAATACCGTCGTGATGCGCGGAGCCACTGGTACAGTGCGCTTTATTGACGCTAAACACAATATTGAGAAGAAACCCAAGTATGTCAGGATGTGAGGGATAAGTGGGAAATAATGATTTTCAAGGCAAAGTTCTTGAGCATTTGGCCCGGTTAACTCAAGACATGACTGGTATGCGCCAAGAGATAACGGGTATAAATCAAGACATGACGGGTATGCGCCAAGATATGACCGAGATAAAAGAACGTGTCACAAAAGTTGAAACCGATGTT
>JAHDQS010000003.1 GCA_018433675.1 Clostridia bacterium | reverse complement strand
TAAGAAGGCTGGATATTTTGATTTTCTCGATTACTACGAGTCTGTTCGTGTGTAAACTTGGGAGGAGCCGTATACCGAACGGTACGTGCGGTTCTGTGGGAGGTCGGCTACTCAAGTAATGGGTAGCCTCCTACCCGATTTTGTAGCCGTAGGGCGCTCTTGTGGCAACTCTCTCGCCTCGCTCCGCCTGCGCTTTTTTGACCGCCCGGATTTTCTTGCTGGTATCCTTGGCGTAGAAATCGTTGAACAGATTCTTAAACGGGGTGAAGTCGTTATCACCATAAAGGCTGTCCACGTTGCCGTTTATGGCGATAAAGCGGATATCGTTGCTGGGAAATACCATCTCAGTATAATGCCCGACCAGTAAGTAGTTTCTCCTCAATCGGGACATATCCTTGACGATGATAGTTGCCACTTCGCCGGTTCCGACTAGCCTCATGACCTCGTTTCAGCCGGGACGGTCAAAGCTTGTTCCGCTGTAGCCATCGTCGGAAAGGAAGAGAATGTTCTCAAATCCTTTGTCGGCGGCGTATTTGTCCAGCATCAGTCTTTGATTCTGAATGCTGTTGGATTCGCCGTCGCGCTCGTCCTCTTGGCTCAGTCTGCCGCAGAGCATTGTATACTTTTGGTTTGCCTGTGTCATAATAACTTCCTTTTCGTTTGGCAAACCGATACGGAATTCTGGGAATACGGATTTTTCCGCAATCCCAAGCATACCGAAGAGTTTGCCAGAAGTCTACTGAATTTCCGAAAGAATTTCATCTGTTTTCCTGCTCCTTATCGATTTAGGTGAGGATCTTTTTCGTAGGTGTTGTGGCTGCGGTTTTTGGGAATGCAGACCTGACGGCAAACTTCTTCCCGCCCACAATCATGTGGCGGTTAAGGCATATACTGTCCGGCTGCTCGATTAATTCCGTATCCTCAAACAGCGGAATTCGGGAGCGGGCGTATCAGCAGAAAGAAGAATTTGCAGGTTTTCCTGTGGCCGAACCTAAATTTCGGTGTTTACGGTGGTTTTCTCTGGCTCGGCGGGTAAATTTTCGACTTCGGCGTTCCGTGGCCACACAGCGGCGCACAGCGCGACACAAGAGATAATACCTGTTCCGGTGATTATTTGCTTTTTCATATAAACCATCTCCTATCTCAATTTAGCAACAGACACTACCACAGCTTTTCGGAGATAGCTATTGAATTATGACGGACTTCGGTGTAAAATCTGCAATGCCTCCAACGGCGCCGATTTATTCTGAAATACTATTCCTTTCTGATGTAGCATATGATATAATAATGTATAGCATATGCTATATTACCAGCAGAGTTGCAGGAGGCGTCAAAATGGTCTTTTCATCTGTTGTCAAAAAGGTAAGGCTCGAACTTAAATTAAGCCAGCAACAGTTGGCTCAAGCCTTAAATGTAAGCTATACAACGATTAACCGCTGGGAGAACGGTCATGTCGTACCAAGTAACCTTGCTCAAAAGAGCTTTTTTGATTTTTGTGAAAGCAATTTTATCAACGTATCTCAATTATTGAAAAGCGATGCAAAAAACTAATAATAACCCAACCATGGGAAGGTGTTGAATATGGCAAGAGCTGATTTGCTCTATGACTTAATAAAATATGGATTGGTCAATGACAACCCAAATTTTCGCAAGGTGGCGGAAGCTATCTGTGCAGAAGAACGTGCAAAACAACACGGGGTGTTGGCGAACAGGGTTGAAGAGTTGCTTCGGATTCAAAACAGGCCATTGATGAGGGATGCCTTACAACCTACGGTTCGTAATGGTAATGGTGAACAGAGCTTGTTTATTGAAAAAATTCCTACAAGGAAGCTTGAACAGTTATTGTTGCCTAAATCTGTAGTTGAAAGTTGCCGAGACCTCATCGAAGAGCAATCTCGGGCTGATTTGTTACGCTCACATGGCTTAGAGCCTCGAAACAAAATTCTCCTTGTAGGCCCACCAGGTAATGGCAAAACTTCATTAGCCGAAGCTATTGCAGAAGCTTTGATGTTGCCGTTATTGACCGTGAAATACGAAAGCATTGTCGGTGCATACCTTGGCGAAACAGCTACGCGCCTTGGAAAACTTTTTGATTATGTGAAAACAAGGCAATGTGTCTTGTTTTTTGATGAATTTGAGACTCTCGGAAAAGAACGCGGAGACACTCACGAAACTGGAGAAATAAAAAGAGTAGTAAGTTCCTTACTCCTGCAGATTGATGCTTTACCAAGCTATGTTATTGTAATAGCGGCTACAAACCATGATGCCCTTTTAGATAGAGCAGCATGGCGGCGTTTTCAATTGCGTTTATCGCTACCAAAACCTTCTCGTCGAGATTTAGAGATATGGTTCAAACAGTTTGAAAGCAAAATAGGTTTTGACTTTGGATTTGAACCCTCAACATTAGCAAAAAAATTCTTAAGCAAAAGCTATGCTGAAGCTGAGGAATTTGCGTTATCAGTTTACAGAAAGTATGTTTTGAAAATACCTAACAGCAATGTAAAAGATATTACTCAAAATGAGTTGAGCCTTTATCTCGCAAGTGTACAAAACAATACAGAGATAAGTCAGGAAGAAGGTGTTGAATAATGCCCAAAAGACCGGAAAGGCCAATTATTCTATTTGGCAGTTCGCAAACTGCTGATAGAAATATCAAAGGCGGCGGAGCTCCTAAGATAAGTTTTCCGTCCCATGCAAAGCAAGTATCTCGTCTTCAGCCAAAACTGGAAACCCTTCAGAAGGTTATTGATGATAACAAGATATTGCTTCAACAATCACCTACGGGAATAGAGCCTGAAAAGACTCTCGTCTTTGAAGTGTCTGGCGAGTTGTCCTCTTTTTATACTGCTGTTAAGAATCTTGGTAGCGACGCCGAATGGATATTTGACACGTCAGAATATATGCTCGTTTCAGATGATTTTTATGTCTGCAAAACAGATAGGCGTACAAAAGCTATATCACGGGATGAAACGAAGCCTCAATTTAACGGGAAGGTTTACTGTGTCCTTGCGAATAATCGTGCTCTTGAAGAAATGGTATCTCTATGGAAGAGCTATTCAAAAAACCAAAAAATGACGTTTCCGACTGGCAAGACAGGACTTCGAGATGTTTTTAACAACCTTATCGATATTCATTTTTGGGGCTATAAAGAGCGGATTGAGGAAACTGGCATTTTAGAGGCATGGAAAGACGATTTGAATTTAGACCCTGAACTCAGCGAAGTAAAATGCGAGATTGAGTTGTTTTATAGAAAATCCAAGGAAACTCAGCAGCGGCGTGAAGATTATGTAAAAGCATTAATTCAAACCGCTGGTGGTAAAGTGTTGGGGCAAACCGTTGTTGACGCAATAAATTATCACGCTATTTTATCATCTCTGCCGAGACAGACAGTCCAATCAATCATTGACAAAAAAGATGTGGCGCTTGCTTCAGCAGATCAGATAATGTTCTTCCAAGCTGTAGGACAGAGCGTGGTTATTTCTGCTGATAATATTTCTGATAGCTCCGTGCAAGTAAATATGCCTATCTCCATTGAAGCTGAACCTATTATTGCACTATTCGACGGACTGCCGCAGGAAAATCACCCATACTTAAATGGTATCCTGAACGTAGATGATCCCGATAACTACGCGGCTCAGTATACGGTGTCAGCGAGAATGCACGGAACTTCAATGGCTTCATTGATTGCACATGGCGACCTTAATAATATCCGGCATCAGGTCACGCACAAAATATATATGAGACCAATTATGAAGTCCCGAAGCACGCTTGGCGGGACTGAGGAAGAGATTCCGGATGATATTCTGATTGTTGATAAAATTTATGAAGCTGTACGACGGCTTTTTGAAGACGATGCGGGTCGTGTTGCCCCAACTGTCAGAGTTATTAATCTTTCTATCGGTTTTCCGGGTCGGATATTTGACCGAATGATGAGTCCTTTAGCTCGTCTGCTCGATTGGTTGAGCTATACATATCGCGTTCTCTTTGTTGTGAGCGCAGGCAACCATTCAGGTAATATAGATGTCGGAATGTCCTTTGCTGATTTTTCTACTCTCAGCATCGAAGAACGAACCGCACTTATTATTCAGAACATGAATAATAATCTGCGTATTCAAAGGCTTCTCTCACCCGCAGAAAGCGTTAATGCGCTTACCATAGGAGCTTCTTTTTCTGATGGGTCAACCTTCACTGCCGATGCACGGCAGGTCCTTCCCTGTTCAGATAACATGGTAAGCCCTATTAGCGCCCTTGGTAGAGGCATGAACAATTCTATCAAGCCCGACATTATTCTTGATGGTGGCAGAAACACCCTACTACAAAATGGCATGGGCGGCACCGAATTGCGCTGGCGTCCTTCTCAGATGAGAGCACCTGGTTCTGTTTCTGCTGCTCCGTGTGATTTGGCGAGTGGAGCCCAGAAAATAATGCATTCATTTGGGACAAGCAATGCTGCTGCAATGACATCACACGAAGCGTCACGTTGTTTTGATACGCTTGCTGACGTGTTTGGCGACGCAGGAGAGACATTACCTTACGGCGCAGTTGCGTTGCTTATTAAGGCTATGCTGGTTCATGGATCTGAGTGGGGCGAGCTTTACAACGCATTTAATTCAGCCCTTGGAATTCCACAAAGATTTACAGATTATGTTTATAGATTTTTTGGTTATGGAAAGCCCAATATAGACAAGGCAGTCGAATGCGCCAAAAACCGCATAACTCTGTTAGGGTATGGAGAACTCAAAGATGGTGAAGCCCATCTTTTTGACCTGCCCCTGCCTTTCGATGAATTTAGCCGCAATAAAATACTGCGGCGATTAACAGCTACCCTTGCCTGTTTTTCTCCTATAACGCCTTCTCGCCAAGCTTATCGGTCAGCACAATTATGGTTTTCCATAGAAGGTGCAAAAAAGCACTTGATTGACAACCGTATAAATGCCGATTGGCAGGCAACAAGAAGAGGAAGTTTACAGCACGAAATTTTTCAAAATGACGAAATTGTTGTTTGGGGCAATGACGATATCATACAACTCAAAGTAAATTGCGCAAATGTTGCGGACGATAAATTTGCTGGTTCAGTGCCCTATGCATTAATGGTTTCTTTTGAAATAGATGCTGCTGTTAACATTGATGTTTATGAGAGGGTGTCGATAAAGGTTAAGCCACCAGTTGCAATATAATTATAGTTTGGGGGTTACATAGATGGCTAAAGCAAAAAAAGAAATAAAAGAACAGCCTGTCGAGCGGGTGCTATGGGCATCTGCTGATAAACTGCGTAAAAATATGGATGCCGCCGAGTACAAGCACATCGTGCTGGGGCTTATCTTTTTGAAATACATATCCGATAACTTCTATGAGCTATACTGCAAGCTTGAAGCGGGTAAAGGAGACTATGCCGGGGCAAATCCCGACGATCCATTTGAGTACCGCGCAGAAAATGTGTTTTATGTGCCGCCTCAGGCAAGGTGGGATTTTCTCCAAGGGCGGGCTAAACTCCCCACCATTGGCAAAGATGTTGACGATGCCATGGATGCCATCGAGAAAGATAACCCGTCCCTCAAAGGCGTTTTGCCGAAAGAGTACGCCAAGGAGAAGCTGGACAAACAGTCTCTCGGCGGGCTGATTGACCTGATTAGCACCATTGCTCTCGGCGACAGCGTATCTCGTTCCAATGATGTCCTCGGCAGGGTCTACGAATACTTTCTTGGTCAGTTTGCCCTTGCAGAAGGCAAGAAGGGCGGACAATTTTATACGCCGCGAAGCGTTGTTCAGTTATTGGTCGAGATGCTTGAACCCTATGAGGGCCGCGTTTTTGATCCATGCTGTGGTAGTGGCGGTATGTTTGTGCAAAGTGAAAAGTTCATCGAGGCTCACGCAGACAGATATAATGGCAAAGCTCGTGAGATTGATAAATTGTTTGAAAGCGTTGTATCCGTATATGGGCAGGAAAGTAACCAGACCACTTG
The DNA here is from genome assembly GCA_018433675.1 of Clostridia bacterium. Classification (GTDB taxonomy): domain Bacteria; phylum Bacillota; class Peptococcia; order DRI-13; family SM3-B62; genus SM3-B62. The sequence goes on along the minus strand of JAHDQS010000003.1, from coordinate 90,529 downwards.
GCGGCTGTGTAAAATGAACTTAGCACTACGCGGTATTGATAGCTCCAACATCAAGTGGAATAACGAGGGATCATTTCTAAACGATGCACACCCTGATCTGAAAGCTGATTTCGTCATAGCTAATCCGCCGTTCAACGATGGCGATTGGAGTGGAGAGTTGCTTCGGGCAGACGGACGTTGGAAGTACGGCGTACCGCCAGAGAACAATGCGAACTATGCATGGATTCAACACTTCCTGTATCACCTTTCTCCAAAAGGGAAGCTGGGATTGGTACTGGCAAATACTGCGCTCTCTATTGAAACGGAAGCCGAGTTTTCGATACGCAAAAAGATTATCGAAGACGATTTGGTTGAGTGCGTAATTGCTTTGCCAGCAAAACTCTTTTACTCGACCAAAATCGAAGTCTGTCTATGGTTCTTTAATCGAGCCAAAAGGCAAAAGAGAAAGACGCTGTTTATAGACGCCAGAACCTTTGGCTCGTATGTAAGCCGGACGCTAAAAGAGTTCACAGATGAAGACATCTCAAAGATTGCATCCACCGCTCATGCGTTTTTTAACAGCGATAGTTACGTTGATGTGCCGAATTTCTGCAAAGCGGCTTCGACAGGGCAGATAGCCAAAAGGAACTATAACCTTTCGCCTGCGAAGTATGTATCAAGCACACTTGGTTCTGCTGATGAAAGCGACCTCGCAATCGCCGAACAGGATTTAGCAGCCAATATTGAGTCCATTCGAGCAGAGATGTCACAGCTAATAATGAACTTCGGCGACAGAGAAGATGTTGCATCGGCTCTGCGTCTGTCTGATTTTAGAAATATGAGCTCCGAGGAACTAGCTGAGTTGTTAGACCGAATCGGTAATTTGACTCAAATGCAGAAAGCAGGAGCAAGTCTCGCCGCGACCTACTGCGAGGCACTTTTCAGGTCTTGGTTTGTTGACTTTGCCTTTCCCGATAACAACGGAAACTCATACAAGGGAAATGGCGGGGCGATGAAAGAAACCCCTTATGGAACCGTTCCGGAGCAATGGGATGTGGTTCAGTTGGGAAACCTTCTTCAGATTAGAAATGAACGGGTTGGAGAAAGAGACGATGTTCTCGAATACTCCACCACCAATCGTGGCGTTCATCTTCGCTCTGAAAACTTCAGCAAGGCGATTACAAACAATGGTGCTAAAAACAAGCTGGCTTACTGTGGTGATTTGATTTTCGGAATGAGCCGTGAAATTTTGAACTTTGGTGTTATGAAAGACGAGATTGGAGGAGTCAGTCCTGCTTATCACGTCTACGAAATCGACGAGACAAAAATGAACTCGGAGTTCTTGGAAATATATATGCGTTTATGTGATAGCTACTTTCTGTCACTCATCAAACCGGGAGCGCGCGAAGGACAGGTACTGGATAAAAACGAGGTGCAGATGAAGTTAATACTGTGTCCGCCTATTGACCTGCAGAACCAGTATATGTTAATCCGTAAATACCTATCTCAATTTGCGCTTCACGGAGTTTAGGAGGTGAACCTGAATGGCTAAACTGTGCGAATCCGCCGTAGAGGAAATGGCGATTGAGGAATTACAAAGCCTTGGCTATACCTATATCGCCGGAGTAGATATTGCACCAGAGGAGCTTAACACAGAGAGAAATAGCTATAGAGACATCCTACTTATAGGTCGTCTGGAGCAGGCTTTACTTAAACTAAATCCTTCTATTCCAAGAGACGCCATCGACAGCGCGGTTAGGAAGCTTTCTCGTATCGCTTCCTCAAATATGCTTGCTGACAACGAAATTTTCCATCGGATGTTGATTGACGGTGTCCCTGTGGAATATCGTAAAGGCAATGATATTGTCGGTGACTTCGTTCGCATATGCGACTTCAGCGCCGATGGTGTTATGAATAATGAATTTCTCGTTATCAATCAGTACACCATCATCGAAAATAGCAACAACAAACGCCCAGATGTCCTTCTTTTTATAAACGGCATCCCTATGGTGCTATTCGAACTGAAGAATCCGGCTGATGAAAATGCCACTATCAGAAAGGCATTTGACCAGATAGAAGCGTATAAAGGGACTATCCCGAGCCTTTTTACATTTAACGAGATATGTATCGTGTCTGATGGACTCGAAGCTAAGGCCGGTTCTTTGACCGCCTCTTTTTCCAGATATAGCACATGGAAAACGAAAGATGGCATTAGCGAGGCGTCTAAGTTCGATGATGAACTGTCGACGTTGATTCATGGGCTTTGTACCCCTGTCACTCTGCTTGATTATATTCAGAATTTCGTGACATACGAAAAATCAAAGAGCGAGGACAAGGTTACAAAAGTTGTTAAGGTTGAAACCGTAAAGAAGATTGCCGCATACCATCAGTATTATGCCGTGAACAAGGCTGTCGCTAGCACAGCCGAAGCAGCCAAAAGCGGTGGTACTAAAAAGGCTGGTGTGGTATGGCATACGCAGGGCGCAGGCAAATCACTTTCAATGGTTTTCTATGCCGGAAAGATTGTGCAGGCTCTAAACAATCCGACCGTTCTGGTCATAACTGACCGCAATGATCTTGATGACCAGCTATTTGACACCTTTGCGGACAACAGCGATTTGCTTCGACAGCCACCTAAACAGGCAGACTCATGCGAAAATTTGAAAACCCTGCTGAAGGTGGCTTCCGGTGGGGTTGTCTTCACAACCATACAGAAATTTGTCCCTGACAACGACCAGTCGGTTTATGAATTGCTTTCTTCCCGCGATAATATCATCGTAATTGCGGATGAGGCGCACCGTACCCAATACGGCTTCGATGCGAAACTACGGGACATAAAAGACGAAAACAAACAGGTGACCGGGCAGCGCATCGCTTATGGCTTTGCAAAATATCTTCGTGATGCTCTCCCAAATGCGACGTTCATAGGGTTTACCGGTACTCCGGTTGAGAAGCAGGATGCAAATACCCCAGCTGTTTTCGGTAATTACATAGATATTTATGACATTGCTCAGTCGGTTGAGGATAAAATTACAGTTCGTATCTATTACGAAAGCCGTCTGGCAAAGGTCAACCTCACAGAAGAAGGCAAGAAACTGATTGAGCAATTTGATGCTGAGCTCGACGATATAGGAGAAGTCGATGAAGCCAAGGCTGCCAAACTTAAATGGGCCAAGCTCGAAGCCATTGTAGGGAATAAAGACAGGATACAGACCCTTGCTAAGGACATCGTAACGCACTTCGAGGAGCGGGAACAGGTCTTTTCGGGTAAAGCAATGATTGTCGCCATGAGCCGTCGTATCGCTGCTGATTTATATGATGAAATTATCGACTTACGTCCAGAATGGCACAGCGATGATTTGGACAAGGGCGTAATAAAAGTGGTTATGACCACGAGCAGTTCCGATGGCCCGAAACTGCAGAAACACCATACAACCAAAGCCCAACGGAAAGCTCTGGCACAGCGCCTTAAGGATGAAAACGATCTCCTCAAACTTGTTATCGTTCGAGATATGTGGCTGACCGGCTTTGATGCGCCGTGCCTCAACACGATGTATATAGACAAACCTATGAAGGATCATAACTTGATGCAGGCCATCGCCCGCGTCAACAGGGTCTTTAAAGATAAGCCTGGAGGTCTGATAGTAGACTATATAGGTATTGCTACCAGCCTGAAAAAAGCCCTCGGTTTTTATGCCGAGAGCGGCGGCAAAGGTGTCCCCGCCGAGACCCATGAAAAGGCCGTCGCTATCATGCTCGAAAAATTAGAGGTTGTCCGTCAGCTTCTTCGAGGCTTTGACTATTCCGGATTTTTCGATGCAGCAGTAAAAGATAAGCTGTCTCTTATTCTGCGTGCTGAAGACTTTATCCTCAATATCGAAGGCGCTAAGGCTCGGTTCATTAAGGAAGTCACTCTGCTTGGGCAAGCTTATGCGCTGGCTAAGCCCGATCCGGCAACGATTGAGCATGCGGAGGAAATTGCATTCTTCCAGGCAGCAAAGGCGCGGCTGGCGAAGTTTGAGACCAGTGGCGTTGGCAGCGTAGAAGGCTACGATACTGTCATTAAAAATATCGTCGATTCCGCTATCGCCTCTGATCAGGTCATAGACATTTTCAGTGCAGCCGGTTTGGAAAAGCCGGAACTCTCTATCCTTTCAGAGGAGTTCCTGAAAGAAATTGAAGGAATGAAATATAAAAATTTGGCTATCGAGTTACTAAAAAAGATACTCAATGACGAGATTAAGGTGCGTTCAAAACACAACATGACTAAGTCAAAAACCCTCATGGATATGCTCGATGCCGCTATTAAAAAGTATCAAAACAACTTGCTTACCACCGCTGAAATTATCGAGGAACTCATCCGTATTGCTAAGGAGATAAATAAGGCTGATAAGCGTGGGGCGGAAATGGGTCTTTCGGAAGATGAGCTCGCATTCTATGATGCGCTGGGCACAAACGATAGTGCAGTTCAGGTGCTGGGCGATGACCAACTTCGTGAGATTGCCCGTGAGATTGCCTACAAGGTCAAGCAGAATGCCACTATTGACTGGACGATTAAAGAAAGTGTTCGCGCTCGCCTAATGGTAATTGTCCGAAGGATTCTGAACAAATATGGCTATCCGCCAGACAAACAAAAGATGGCAGTATACTTGGTAATGAAGCAAGCTGAGAACCTTGCTGATATCTGGACTTCGGATGATTACACTGTTCACGATTCGGTATACGATAATGATTATAATAAATACAACAAAGTTGCAGAATCCTCTGCTGATGGGTATCAAACAAATAATCCGAACAAGAAATAATTTGTTCTCAAAAGAGTATTGAACAGACTGGGGAGAATACAAATACTTGAATACAAAAAAAGACTTGGCATATTTCATAGACAAAATAGTAGCTTCCACTCTGTTTTGGGAAGCCAACTATTATCTTAGAAGTATGAAAAAAACGCCACACGGCGGGGTAATGCGTATATTTTACCCTAACACATTTCTGAAACATTATACTGCTGATACGTGTCGAATCTTTACTCAAAGGCCGGAAGATATCCCATTCTTTCTATCAGCACTGGTAGAAGAAGCTTATGAGGAATATCTGAAATGCGATATAGACGTAGAAGAATTGTGCTGGCTTTGCTTTGATGATGATAACTTTTGGTATGTAGGTTTCCGATTACTAAAGCCAAAAAAGGAATATGAGGAAATCAATAATGGTGCGCCAATACTCTGGTCGGTAATATCATCAAAGCTGAGATTTCAGGACTATTTTGAGTTCGACCACAAGCTGCTGGTATATGCACTGATTTGTTTTTTGATAAAAAGCAAGATGATTGAGATAGATGGGATCCCTGAAATTTGCAGCCATGAAGAATTGAGAGTACCGCACAACAAATATGGATTAAGCCCCATAAAAGAAGCTGAATTCTTGCGGCAAGGATTTATCATTGATAAACGGTATTACCTCTACAATATCTTCTTTGACACAACCATAGGCGCTCCCTTAGACGAAGCACCGTATACAATTAGAATCATCAACGAGGAAATACCAGGAAGGAACCTGTTTTTTAGGTGTGATGAAAAAGTGACAGTTCCGGCTGATAAACTGATAAGTACTGCTACCATGGATTCCCAGAAATTCCGCGGAATCACAGTGAGCTTTGCAGACATAGAGAAAATGGTTCGGAAAAAAGAAGTTATCGTTCATATTAACCCTGAGCGCTTCGACAAGGTTCTTATGATAATAAAGCCTGACACAGACCGGAATGACAGAAGCTTTTATCATATAGAGGTTGAAGAATTATGGAATCCGGAGAGAGCCACGGATTCCTTTGTAATCACTAATTATATCCACGCCCAATACTATCCGGACGAAAAGGTCTTTAACCACATTGATTTTTCCGTAAATCAATACTCGCAAGAAACTTTTGGGAAAAAATATAAAGATGCGGTAACAGACACAGAGGTGCCTATCGATAAATATGGCGACGAGCATTATAAAATCTGGTGTGTCGAAAGTGATACTATTGAAATAGAAACTTGGAGTAAACTTGTGTGCGCTACTCTTGATGAGCCATTCAGGGATTTGTTTTTTGAGATGTTCACTATGCAAGTGGACTGAAATGGCTTAATAGTAAAAGTGAATTCTCACCAAAACAAGAGCGGCACTATCATTCGATAGTGCCGCTCTTGTAATTTCGTATCGGTTTGGGGTATGGTTCAATAAGTTTCCCTATTAAACCGTGCCTTTTGTCGCATCTCTTTTTAATTTCGATTATCCAGACTTTTATTAGTCTATCTCAATGGTCACAGACATTTGCGCCGGCCTGCAGGCTATCGTTAAGATAGCTTAAGACTATCTCCTCAGGGTCACCGGAGGGCGCTCCGGTCAGTACTTTGACCCCTGCGGCATTAAAAAGGTTTTGGGCACGGGAACCCATTCCCCCTGTGATAACCAAGTCCGCACCCTGGCTTTTTATCCAGGAGGGCAGTACTCCGGGTTCATGAGGCGGAGGGGTAAGGAGTTCTTTTTTAATAATTTTCTTTTCCTTTTCGTCAACATCAAAAAATCCAAAAACCTCACAGTGTCCAAAATGCATGCACAATTGGTTTTGTGCGATAGGTGTGGCTATTCTCATGTTTTTCGCTCCTTTTGTTAACAACAACTTGGGATATATTATATAGTAACACGATTTATTCTTTTAAGAAAGGCAGTAAATCTTTAATATCAGAGGCAATGTTTTTTAATACTTCGGCTGCTGGAGAAGCAGAATTGTACCGGATAAGGTCAAGCCCTTGAATCTGTGCCTTGGTGATTGCCTCATCATACGGTATTTCCCCGAGGACATTTATCTTCATTTCATTGCACTTATCCTTAATATGTTGAGACATTTCTTTATTGATGTCTGACTTATTAATAATAACACTGAGTGGGATGTCAAAATGCTTTGCCAGACCGGCAACCCTTTCCAGGTCATGTATGCCTGAAAGAGTTGGCTCTGTGATTGCAATAACGAAGTTAGCACCTGTAATTGAGGCTATTACAGGGCAGCCAATACCGGGAGGACCATCAATCAAGATGGTGTCAAGGCCTTTTTCTTCTGCGATCTCTCTGGCTTTGTTTCTTACCATGGTAACCAGCTTGCCGGAGTTTTCTTCGGCAATACCCAGTCTGGCATGGACCATGGGACCTTGGGAAGTTGTAGAAACATACATATGTCCACACATGTTTTCCGTAAAGTCGATGGCCTCGGCGGGGCAAAAGTAGTAGCAAACCCCACATCCTTCACAGGCAACCTTATCGATAACAAAGTTCTTTGAGATTGCCCCGTAACGGCAGAGTTCCAAACATTTGCCACAACGGGTACATTTGTCACTATTGATACTTGCGGATTTTCCGCTCCAGAATTCCTCTTGTTCAGTGAGCGTTGGATTCAATACTAGGTGGAGGTCGGCAGCATCTACGTCACAGTCGGCTAAAACTTTATTATTTAAAAGGTTTGCCAGGGCAGCGACAATGCTTGTCTTACCTGTTCCTCCCTTACCGCTGATTACAACCAATTCTTTTATCATGACAGCACCCCCTTGATATACCCTAGCACCTGAGAAAATTGTTCATGGTATTCCGGCAGGCTTTCAAGAATCAATTTACCCGTGGAATATGCCTCGGCAATTCTGCGGTCATGGGGTATATTTAAAATAACGGGGATGCCTTCAGTTCGGCAGTAATCTTGAACTATATTGTTATCAGCGGTGGACCGATTAATGCCAACCGCAAAAGGAATGTCAAGAATACGGACCATTTCTACGGCGAGTTTAAGGTCGTTTAAACCAAAAGGCGTAGGCTCGGTTACTAATAAAACGAAGTCACTTTCGCTAACAGCTGTAATCACAGGACAAGAAGTGCCCGGAGGACAATCAATTAATTGAATTTCATCAGCAGTAACAGGAGAGAACTCCTTTGCCGCCCTTATTAAGGGCGGAGACATGGCTTCGCCTACATGAAGCCGGCCATACACGAGTTTAATCTCTTTTCCTTTGCCGTTTTCGACGACTCCTATTTCCCTTTGCTTTTCTGTTATGGCTCCTGTGGGGCAAACGAGTAAACAGCCTCCGCAGCCATGGCAGAGCTCAGGGAAGATAAGAACCTTTTCTTTAACGCAGGCAATAGCATTAAATTGACATATCTCAGCACACTTACCGCAGGCCGTACACAAATCCTCCTGAACTACAGGGACGGGAACGGTAATAACCTTTGGTTCTTGGCAATCCGGCCGGAGGAAAATATGGCTGTTAGGTTCTTCGACATCACAATCAATAAGTGTAACGTCGGTGTTATCGAAATGTTTAAGATAAAAAGCTAGATTGGTTGCTACCGTTGTTTTTCCGGTCCCGCCTTTTCCGCTGGCAATTGCAATTCGCATCTTTGCTCTCCTTCCGTTTATACCCAATGTCCTTCAACGGTGTTTGAAGAAACGTTTTCCAGTTCTCCTTTTTTATATTTTTCGATTGCCTCTTGCACTGTCAAACCACTTGTTAAGTAGATCTTGACCCCGGCAGAATTCAGCACATTAAAGGCATTTGGTCCGACGTTACCTGTAATGACAAGGTCGGCACCGGCATTGATAATGTTTTGGGCAGTCTGAATACCTGCTCCGTGTGATGAAGTAAGGTTTTGGGTGTTATTAAAGGTTGAGTGTGTCCCGTTATCAAGGTCGTAAATAATAAACTGTTGTGCACGACCGAAACGTGGATCTGTGGCGCTTTCTAAGGTGTTGCCTTTTGAACTGATGGCGATTTTCATAACTTTAGGTTCCTCCTTTAAGGAATAAATTAATCTCATAATTGACATATGCTCAAAATTAATATAACATAGTATTGGGCATATGTCCATAAGCGCGCGGAAAAAAATTAAAATTTTGAAAGGGGGATATATCATGCCAGGATTTGACGGTAGTGGACCGGTGGGTCAAGGACCAATGACGGGTAGAGGACTGGGATATTGTAACACGTCTTATAGGGGTGTTGGTTACGGCAGAGGAATTGGCTTGGGCAGAGGATCTGGAAGGGGTTTTGGCCTGGGTTTTGGAAGAGGCCGGGGTTTCGGCTTCGGCCGCGGTATGGGATACTGGGGTTACGGTTATTCGCAGCCCGTGCCTTCTTTGGAGGCCGAAAGGGCCTATTTAGAAGACAGAGCAGCTTATTTAGAAGAAGAATTGGCCTCTATTAAAAATGGTCTGTCTGAGCTGCAGGGAAAGAAAGATGCTGATAGTGGTAAGACCGGGGAATAAGTGAGGGTAAGCATGGGTTAAATTGAAATATTTTCTTTAATTATTATACTGCATCTGTGGTTTGTCGTCGATGAGCGAACCGTGGGTGCGGTTTTTTTGTATCATACAAAGAACTGTTATATATGATCAGCCCTAATGTGTACTAAATACTGTATACATTGCTGTTATACTGTATACTTGTTTCAAAACGCTGTACTTCAACAGTCTGATATATTAATATTATGTCAACACAGATAAACATTGCATTTATTCAGTGGAGTAAAAGAGCTGATTTCTCATAGAAAGATAATACTGAAACTTGGAAATTCAGCCACTTGATTTGTAGGAGGAGTGAGGGTCAATGATTCAATGGTCAAAAACAAACGATGCTCTGGGAACGGTGAATAGGGGTGAACCTGCGGAATCCGGGCTTTGTACGCTGTGTAGAGCCGATTGTCAAGGACGTTGCGAGACGTTTCTTTCGAGCATGGCAGGGAGGAAAATGCTGTACCCGAAAGATTTTGGTATGACTACAGCCGGGAGTAAAAACACAACACACTTAGGTGTTTCATATAACTCCGTGCGCATTAATGGCGGGAATTATGGTTGCGTTGGTTTGCCCGAAGGGGTTAAAGCCTCAGTTGATAGTTGTGTGTTTCCTAATGTTAATTTAGAGACGGAATTTGGTGGCGAATACAAAACAAAATCAACCCTTCCGTTTCTGACGGGAGCCTTGGGTTCGACAATGATTGCCGCAAAGTATTGGGATTCCCTGTCTATTGGATCGGCATTAGTAGGGTTCCCGATAGTGATTGGAGAAAATGTTGTCGGGGTTGACCCGGATTCCGTGATAGAAAATGGAAAAGTGAAGAGTTCACCGGAACTGGACAGAAGGATTGAAGGATACTTGCGCTATTACGATGGGAAAGGCGCAATTATCGTACAAATGAATGTCGAGGATACAAGTAACGGAGTTGCAGAATACGTCATAAACAAGTTCGGTGATAAGGTTGTTCTCGAGCTCAAATGGGGGCAGGGAGCGAAATGCATCGGAGGCGAAATACAGGTAGACAGTCTTGAACGTGCGATATTTCTAAAAGAAAGGGGATACATTGTTGATCCCGATCCCACTAAGCCGGAGGTCCAGGAATCATTTAAAAACGGTTCCATTAAGTCCTTTGCACGACACAGCAGGTTAGGTTATTCGGATCTTTCGACGGCAGAACAAGTGAGAGAGCAATTCATGAGTGCCGTGGATACTTATCGTAGTCTTGGATACAAGCGCATAACGCTTAAAACAGGTTCTTATGGAATGGAAGGGCTGGCTATGGCTATCAAATTAGCCACGGATGCCAAACTTGATCTCTTGACAATCGATGGTTCGGGGGGCGGGACAGGAATGAGTCCCTGGAACATGATGGAAAGTTGGGGAGTGCCTTCGATTCTTCTCCATGCAAAAGCCTATGAATATGCTTCAATATTGGCAGCCAAAGGGCAAAAGGTTGTTGATTTAGCCTTTGCCGGTGGTTTAGCACGTGAGGATCATATCTTTAAAGCGTTAGCCTTGGGAGCGCCGTACGTTAAGATGGTCTGCATGGGAAGAGGATTGATGGTTCCTGCTTTCCTTGGCTCGAATATTGAAGGTGTCTTAAATCCTTTGAGAAAGGCCGAGGTGAACGGTAGCTGGGATAAGCTTCCTCAATCTGTAGCCCAATTCGGCAAGAACGCCGAGGAGATATTCATTGGTTACTACGACGTACAAAAGAAAATCGGAGCGAATGAAATGAAGAACATTCCGTATGGAGCAATTGCCCTTTGGACACTGGCTGATAAGCTAGCGGCAGGATTGCAACAGTTGATGGCAGGGGCAAGAAAGTTCTCTTTATCCGAACTTTCCAGAGAAGATCTGTATGTAGGCAACAGAGAAACCGAAAGGGAAACGGGGATACCCTTTGTTACCGATGTCAAAGACGAAGTTGCGAAGAGGATATTAACTTCATAAATAAAAACACTTTTAAGATGAGCCATTTCCTGGTATTCTTAATAATAGTTACAGTGTCTCTTTTTTTGGCCGACTGTGAATACATCGCAAGTATTAAGGCGAATCTAGTACCATAAACGTTTATTGTGAAAGGAAACGTGTATGGAGACTGCCAAATCAAGGATTGGACTGTATAAAAGGTTGCCGTCCCATGTGGGTATTATACCGGATGGTAACAGGAGGTGGGCTGAGAAACAGGGAATGGCAAAAAAGGATGGCTACGCTTTTGGTGTTAACCCCGGGTTTGAGTTGTATGAACTCTGTTTAGAATTAGGTATTAAAGAGATGACATTCTACGGGTTTACCCAGGATAACACCAAAAGGCCCGTTGAACAGAGAAAAGAGTTTCAAAGGGCGTGTGTAAGGGCGGTCGATATGCTAGCAGCAAAAGATGCGGAGTTGCTGGTAGTTGGCAACACAAATTCGAGACTTTTTCCTAAAGAGTTACTTCCGTTCACAAAAAGGACTGTTTTTGGAAAGGGTTTAATGCGTGTAAACTTTTTAGTCAATTACGGCTGGCAATGGGATTTGGCAAGTGCCATAAGTATTCTCTCGGGTAAGGAAGCTAAAAACAAAGCAGGATTGGCGGAGACGATAGCTTCCAGGGAAATTTCCCGCCTTGACTTGATTGTTCGTTGGGGAGGGAGAAGAAGACTAAGTGGATTTTTGCCTGTTCAATCGATTTATGCCGATTTTTATATAGTGGATGAGATGTGGCCTGATTTTAGACCTAAGCATTTGTTTGAAGCGTTGAGTTGGTATGATGAGCAGGATGTTACATTGGGGGGATAGGTTTGGTCCGTGTGGCTTGAGGGAGGCGATAAAAAATGTCTGACAACCATGGATTAAGAATAAAACTTGATAGTTTTCGTCCGTTAGGTGAAATTGTATACGAGGCTTTGAGGGATGCGATTATCAATCAAACGCTCAAACATGGAGAGAGACTTTTGGAAACGGAGTTGGCAGACGAGATGGGTGTGAGTCGCACACCTGTCAGGGAAGCGATAAGAAAGCTGGAACTCGAAGGATATGTAGCAATAGTGCCGCGAAAAGGGGCTTTTGTTGCCGGTCTCTCCATCAAGGATATCAATGAGGTTTTTGAAATCAGAAAATCTCTTGAGGCGCTGGCGGCCGGATTGGCTGCGGCCAGGGCAACCTCCGAGGAGATAGAAGCAATGGAACGCAACCTTCTCGAAGAAGCTAAACATTGGGAAAGTAGTGATTTGTTGAAAACAATTGAGATAGATACCGAGTTTCACGGACTTATTTATGCAGCCTCAAAGAACGAACGATTGCAGACGATAATCACGGACTTGCGGGATCATGTTCAACGGTTTAGAACAACCACTTTGGCCGTGCCGGGAAGAATGAAGTTTGCCCTTGACGAGCACAGACTCATTATCGATGCTATTGAAAAAAAAGATGTACAGTTAGCAAGGAAAAGAGCCGCTGAGCATATCGAAAGTGCGGAGGGGGCCTTGTTGGAGGTCATTAGTTATCGAAGATAAAGTGATACTTAAAATATGTTGGACTAAGAAAAAGCTCCGGCAACAGTGTTTATAACGCTGTGTATGTCGGAGTTTTTTACTTGAATCAGAAAAGCTGATATAGTAGACTTAATGGCAAACGAGGAGGGTAGCAAAATGACCTGTATTGCTGATATTCAGTCTTTTGTCCAGGAATACGCAGAAACTATCGCGGAAGTTCTCGAACTTGAAGTAACTATTGTGGATGAAAAACTCATTAGAATAGGAGGGACAGGTCAACACAGGTTTAATATTGGCAAGGCGTTACCTCAAGGCTGCTTCTATCAAAACATTTTGCGAACAGGGGAGCCAGGTATTATTGAGGATATTAGAAATGAGTATGCTTGCCGGAATTGCGATAACATTAAAAAATGTAATGAACTTGCAACAATGGGTTTTCCAATATTTAATGGAGAGAAGGCCATCGGTGTAATTGGCATTATGGCATTTTCTGAGGATCAGCAACAAAAAATTATCAATATGTCTTCAAAACTGTTGGATTTTCTAAAGCATATGAGCAGCCTTTTGCAAAGCAAAATACAAATAATGGAGGACAACCAAAGATTACAGCACCAGGTTCAAGAAGCTTTAGTTGCTGTTAATAATAGGTTTACATTTAGAAATATCTTGACAAGGGACGATGCTTTTTTAGGGATTCTAAATAAAGCTAAACATATATCTTCAAGCTTTTCCACAGTTATTATCCGTGGCGAAAGCGGCACGGGAAAAGAACTATTGGCACGAGCGGTACATAGTGAAAGCCAACGCAGGAATAAGCCATTTATTGTCGTAAACTGTGCTTCTATTCCTGAAAACCTCCTTGAAAGTGAATTATTTGGTTATGAAGAGGGGGCTTTCACAGGAGCGAAAAAGGAAGGTAAGTTAGGGAAGTTTGAGCTGGCAAATGGCGGGACCATATTTTTGGATGAAATTGGCGATATGCCTATTTCCCTGCAACCTAAACTTCTCAGAGTTTTACAAGAAAGAAATATAGACCGTGTTGGCGGCAAGAAGCCCATACCAATAGATGTAAGAATAATTGCTGCTACCAATAAAAACCTGGAAGAAATGGTTGAAAAAGGGCAATTTCGGGGGGATCTTTATTATAGGTTGAATGTCATACCTTTGTTTATTCCTCCCCTGCGTGCCAGGAGAAACGACATACCTTTATATGTCGATTATTTTATAAAAAAGTATAGTATGATGTTGAATAAGGAAGGGCTTGAAGTGAACCATGCTCTGATGCAATGGCTTGAAGATTATCATTGGCCGGGTAACGTCAGACAGTTGGAGAATGTCGTTGAGTATATGGTAAATATGGCTGGGGAAAGAATTATTAGTTTTTCTGAGGTTCCTGAAAAACTGTTAAACAAAAATATTTATGAACATGAAGAAGAGAAGATAAGTTTGGAAGAACGGATGACGAAGTTCGAGAAGAGCATCCTGGAAAACATGGTTTCGCCGGGGATGAAAATTGATGAGAAAAATCGGGTAGCCAAAGAGTTAGGTATCAGCATAGCCACACTTTATCGTAAGTTAGATAAGTATGGCATAGATAAATAATACAATTATCACAAATGAGAATATATCTCACACATGCGAAACCCATAATTCGTGGGTTTCGCATGTTTTATTGTGTCATCAATGAGAATTAAACCACGCGAAAACGTTGATACATAAGCTTTTGAAGCCTTGGCACAGGAATTGCTTAATAAGAATTACATGTAATATTATTTGAAGTTAAGGGGGAATAAGCGTGGAACACGGTAGCTTGCTAAAATTATTAAAACAAGAGGTAAAACCGGCCATAGGATGTACAGAACCGGTAGCGGTGGCTTTGGCCGTTGCTAAAGCTACACAGTTGCTTGGTGGATCGATTTCAAAAATCACTGTACATGCGAGTATTAATATTATTAAGAATGCCCTGGCAGTCACTATACCTAATACCGGCGAAGCAGGTCTGTATCTTGCTGCGGCTTTGGGAGTGGTATTAAAAAAGCCGGAGAAGGGCTTGGAAATGCTCGCTTTAATTACTGAAGAAAACATACGTTTTGCACATGAGTACGTTAATTTCGGGAAAGTAGAAATTTGTCAAGCGAAAAATGAAGGTTTTTATATTGAAGCAAGGGTTGAAGGAGAAAATGGATATTCTGTGGTATATGTAAAAGGCAGTCATACAAACACAATCAAAACAGAGATTAATGGGAAAATAGAATGTTTTGAAGACAAAACAAAAACGGATGCCGGCAACGTTTCGATAGACGTAACGGGCTGCGAATTCAGGGAATTTGTAGAGGCTATTGAAACTGTACCGTTGGAAAGCATTGCCTTTCTAAAAGAAGGCGTAGATATGAACCTTCTTATTTCACAAAAAGGATTAGAAGCCAAACAGGGTCTAGGGGTAGGCTGCGGGCTAAAAAGGATGCTTGAAAAAGGTCTTATCAGCAATGATATAGTAAATAGGGCTAAAATTGCGGTGGCTGGCGCATCTGATGCAAGGATGGCCGGAGTCAGCATGCCGGTTATGACCACTGTAGGCAGTGGGAATCATGGTATTGGGGCTATCCTTCCGTTGACTGTTGTTGCTGATGAAATAAAAGCATCGGAAGAAGAACTTCTTAGGTCGCTGGCTCTAAGTCACATAATAACAATATATGTGAAACAACATACAGGGCGGCTTTCGCCGATTTGCGGATGTTCAATAGCTGCTGGGGTTGGCGCCACAGCTGCAATTACTTGGCTTATGGGAGGCAGCCTGGATAATATTGGCGGTGCAATTAAAAACCTTATTGCTAATCTGACGGGTATGATTTGCGATGGGGCCAAAGGCGGGTGTGCCTTAAAACTGTCAACATCGGCTGGGGAAGCCGTGCTTGCAGCATTACTTTCCATGGAGGGAGTAGTTGTCGGCAGTCAGGATGGCATTATCTCTCATAGTGTAGAGGAGACTGTCAAAAATCTTGGAATTTTTAGTATGGAAGGGCTGGCCGGTGTGGATGAGACTATCTTGGATATTATGCTGAATAAAAATAGTCCGGGTTTCAACCAGTAGCTAGAGGGACAGCGATAGAGGAGAATAGCGCCGTTTGCGAGCGGCGCTATAAGTTTGGGTGCTGATACATATTGCGGTTTTATTGAAAATATGACAGAATATGTATGGATTCATTTCTGAGGAAGAGATTAGAAAGGGGAGGAAATGGTGAAAAAAGTCATAAAAAACGCAAATATTATCACAATGACCTCGAAAAAAATTCTTTATCAATATGACCTGTTGATTGAAAACGGGGTGATCAAGGGAATAGAGCAGAATATTGATATATCTTATGCTGATACAATAGATTGTACCGATAAATATGTTTTGCCCGGTCTGTTCGATATGCATGTACATTTAGATGAACCTGTGATGCTGGGACTTTTATTAGCCAATGGCATAACAAGTGTCAGGAATATGTGGGGTTCTTCGCGTATCTTGCAATGGAAAAGGGCTATCGAAAAAGATGAGTTGACGGGACCACGAATTTATACAACAAATCCTATGACTGATGGGGCAAGAACATGGGAAGGCTGTAGCGTTGTAGCGACTCCGGCTGAAGCCGAGCGGGCGGTGCTAAAAGCGATAGAAGCGGGATACGATTACTTCAAATCCTTTCCGAATATTAAAAAAGACGTTTTTGTGAAATTGATGGAGACAGCAAACAGATATGGTTTAAAGGTTGTGGGACATGGCAATAACAATGTTACAGTAAATCAGTTGATTGGTTTGGGTTATTACAGTCTTGAACATATTAGTTTTCTCCCGGAAAATGATGATGAAATCGTTGCCCTGGCAAAGTCAGGCATGTGGTTTACACCTACTCATCTTGTCATTGAGAAAGTAAATGAACATGTTTGTAAAAAGAAACCTTTATTTCCGTGCTTGCATGAGGAATATATCGGAGACAAGTGTAAAAAAGCATGGGAACAAGCCACAAATATTAGGCGAAATGAACCCAGATATAAAAAGTTCTATTTGCAGGATTTCATAAGAAGGGGTAAAACATTTATGGCCCATTCCGACAAGATACTGCTAGGTACAGACACAGCAAACCCCGGCGTGGTGCCGGGGTTCTCATTACACGAAGAATTACGGAAAATGGTCAATAATTATGGGTTAGAACCTTATAAAGCCTTGAGAATGGGAACCGTTAATGCTGCGTTAAATCTGGGGATTGAAGGTATATTTGGAACGATTGAAGTTAATAAAGCTGCCGATCTGTTAATACTAGAAGAAAATCCGTTAACCGCTATTGAAAATACAAATAAGATTTATGCGGTAATAAGAGCCGGTCAACTTTTTAATAAGTCAGCCCTTGAAGAAATACTAGAAGATTGTAAAAAGCAAATCAAACTCGACAGTGTCAACGCGATTACTTGATTATTTGTTTTCACAATGTTCATCATGGATATTTAAATAAGCCTTTTTTACGTGGTCAGCAAGAGCAGCCTCTGCTTTCGCGGGATCGTTTTCCAGGAAACTTTTAAGAATATTTCGATGTTCGGAGATGGTATGTGAAAGTCGGCATGGAACCTTTAGCGACCTTAACCTGGCAAGCTGTACGTATTGATGAAGGTTACTGAGGGTAAGATTAAGAATTTTACTTCCG
The DNA here is from genome assembly GCA_018433675.1 of Clostridia bacterium. GTDB lineage: Bacteria > Bacillota > Peptococcia > DRI-13 > SM3-B62 > SM3-B62. Next base: position 73,075 of record JAHDQS010000003.1, on the reverse strand, counting down.
GAAGCATCGTAGATTATTTGATGGAATTGGTTATCGAGTTTTGCTAATTCGCTCAAGTCTTCTTTATGTGAGTAAAACTCCATTAGGTCGATTATATTTTGCAGTTCATGCTTATCTTCTTCCGTCATGTTTTTAGTGGCCCACCGTGCAGCTAAACCCTCGACAAGCTGGCGGATAGCGTAAATGTCTTCAACATCTTTCTCTGATACTCCTAAGATAACAGCACCCTTATTGGGTACCGTTTCAACCAGGCCCTCTACTTCCAGGAGTCTGATTGCCTCGCGGATGGGTGTTCTGCTTACTCCCATTTCTTCAGCTAGTTTGGACTCCACCAGGCTTTCCCCTGGTTTGTAGTCGCCACCCAATATATGGGATTTTAAGTACTTGAAGACTTTGTTTCGTAACGAAGAATCACTGCCGGTGAATAGCTCACTTTCCTTTACCATGTCTTTTCCTCCCGAAATTTTGTACCGCCCTTATTCTATTATAAAAGATGTCTAAAAACAAGCGTGCATGTTTTCAAAAGGAAATTTTTAAGTATTGCCAATTTATTATTAATGTTTTAATTTAAGGTATTTAGTGAAAACAAACAAGTAGACAAAGCAGATGGCATAAGTGAGAAGAAAACCGACATTTAAACCTACGGTGGGTAAGAGGGCGTAGCAAGCTAGGTAGAAAACGACAAGGGTGCTGACGCTGTATGAGAACCCCTTTAATAGGGATGGATATAAATTGTTTCCGTCTTCGAAATGAAGGATCAGTATCAGCGGATATAGCGTTGAGGGAAAGGCACTTAATACACCCGACCACCGGCTGCCTAAGATTGAAGAAAGAGAGGTGATGACAATAATCAGAAGCCCGACAAACACGGCTCTAATTAGTAATATTTGATAGGTGCTTTTACTCTTTTTAATTTCGCCTGCACTCTTAACAAGGCGTTTTACAACAGTAATGTTGGCGAAAAAAAACACAATGAAAATCACAAATGCCGTAATAAGGTTAAGATGAAGAAGGGATAATAAATAGCCCCATAGCATGAAAGAAGATATTGCGGCAGTACTGGAAAGGGTTATTGATAAGAGAACGCTTGAGGCTTGTAATCTTGAGGAGACGACTAAATATACAGCACAAAAAATAAGTGAAGAAGACAGACCGGCGATGCCCCACGGAATGCCTTCAACCATAAAGGATACACTCTGTTCATAGGAAATGAAATACACGGCAATACCGGCACCTAAAGGTAATCCTGCCAGGATGCCACCCAACAGAGCACCGGCTCGTTTTGACACTTCCGCCAGTGTTACTACTGTCAGGATTGAAACAATCAGTTTATACACGGATAGGGTACTCATTGTTCACTCCGCCTTTGATTTTGTGTAGGGAAGGAGTCCGCCTGCCAGAAGGATGTCAGTCAGACGCGGTGAAACGTTAAGGCTGACTTTAAATGAAGAGTTTTTCGTTATATTTTGGATAGTAAACTCACATTTAGCCAATAGTTTATTATGAAGTTCGTCAATAACCAGTTCATCTCCTGCTTCAAGAAGGCGATAATCGTCCGCGTTCACGAAGGTAAGGGGAAGAATGCCGGAATTGATGAGATTGGACATATGGATACGAGCAAAAGAGAGGGCAATGACCCCTTTGATACCCAGATATAACGGAACTAAAGCAGCGTGTTCGCGGCTTGAACCCTGGCCGTAGTTTTCACCTGCGACCAAAAATCCTCCGTTTGTGCGTTTAGCCCGCGCAGGGAAGTCTTTATCAACCGGTGTCAGGCAATGATCCGACAGGGCCGGGATATTGGAACGCAGGGGCAACAGCCAAGCGGGAGAAGGCATGATATGATCCGTTGTTATATTGTCCTCCATTTTTAATAAAACCTGTCCGGTTATTTTTGAGGGCAGAGGCTTATTCTGTGGGAACGGTTTAATGTTGGGGCCGCGAACAGCATCGCCTGCTTCTTTTGGCTGAGGCGGGGCGATAATCATATTGTCATTGATATGGAATTTTGCCGGTATTTCTACCATTACCGGTTCCTGCTTCCTGGGGTCCGTAATTACTCCCTCGATGGCCGAAACAGCAGCAACCTCGGGACTGCAAAGGTATACGCCGGCACTCATGGTGCCACTCCTGCCTTTAAAGTTCCTATTAAAGGTTCTAAGTGACACCGCATCGGTTGCGGGCGCTTGTCCCATACCGATACAAGGGCCGCAGGCCGACTCCAGAATGCGGGCGCCTGCCTTGATAAGATCGGCTAAGGCTCCTTCTTCTGCCAACATGGTCAAGACCTGCTTGGAACCGGGTGCGATGACAAGGCTGGTATGGGGGTGTACTGTTTTACCGCGCAGAATAGCGGCAACCTTCATGAGATCTACGTATGAGGAATTCGTACAGCTGCCGATGGCTACCTGGTTAATGACGGTGCCCTGCAACTTGCTTATTCCAACGACATTATCAGGACTGTGAGGACAGGCGATCAACGGTTCCAGAGTCGATAAGTCGATTATAATTTTTTCGTCGTATAAGGCGTTATCGTCGGCCTGCAGTTCCTGCCAATCATTTTCCCTGTTTTGGGCTTTTAAGAACTGTCTTGTTACCTCGTCACTGGGGAAAAGGGAAGTTGTGGCCCCCAGTTCCGCCCCCATGTTGGTAATTGTCGCTCTTTCCGGAACAGAAAGGTGTTGTAAGGCGGGACCGGAGTATTCGAATATTTTGTCTACGCCGCCTTTAACAGAAAGCATTTGCAAAAGCTTCAGAATGATATCTTTTGCGGAAACCCAGGGCTGGAGTTTGCCTTCAAGCACGACGTTTATAATTTGAGGCATATTTAAATAGTAAGCTCCACCGCCCATCGCGACTGCTACATCAAGTCCGCCTGCACCGATGGCCAGCATACCCAGACCTCCGGCAGTGGGTGTATGGCTGTCGGAGCCCAAAAGGGTTTCTCCAGGCACACCAAACCTCTCTAAATGGACTTGGTGGCAAATGCCGTTGCCCGGACGAGAGAAATATATCCCATATTTTGCGGCGGCTGTTTGTATGTAGCGATGGTCATCGGCATTTTCGTAGCCAACTTGAAGGGTATTATGGTCAACATAAGCAACAGATCTCTTGGTCTTGACCCTGGGGAATCCTAAGGCTTCAAATTGCAGATAGGCCATGGTGCCTGTTGTGTCTTGGGTAAGAGTATGGTCGATTTTTAAGGAAATTTCCTTGCCCTTTTCAGGGATACCACTTGTTAGGTGGCTTTCGATTATTTTTAAAGTCAAATTTTTTCTTGTCATGGCAAGCAACTCCTCATACTTAATGTTATTGTACAATTGTATACAATAACACAATGAAACGTCAAGTGATAACTGAAATGAACCTTTTGATCCGTTTAAGTGCTTCCATTATATTTTTCATGGAAGAGGCATAACTTACACGAATGAAGCCCTCGCCTACTTCACCGAAAGCAGTTCCGGGAACTACCAAGACTTTTTCCGTCAGCAGGAGTTTTTCACAAAATTCCTCTGATGACAGTCCGGTCTTTTGTATGCTTGGGAATACGTAAAATGCTCCCAGGGGTTCAAAACAGTCCAAACCCATTTTCCGGAAGCCGTCGACTAACACGCGTCTTCTCCGGTTGTATTCCCTTACCATTTCATCCACGGCGGCGTCTCCGTTTGTCAGGGCTTCGATAGCCGCGTGCTGGGCTGTTGTAGGTGCGCACATGATGGCATATTGATGTATTTTGTTCATGGCAGTGATAAAAGAAGTATGGCCACAAACATAGCCCAGCCTCCAACCGGTCATGGCGAAAGCTTTGGAAAAACCGTTAATAACAATCGTCTTATCCTTCATTCCTTTGAAACCGGCGATGGAAACGTGCTTTCCTTCGTAAGTAAGTTCTGCGTAGATCTCATCAGAGATGACGATAAGGTCTTTGTCCTTGAGGATTTTGACGATTGCGGACAATTCATCGCTGTTCATTATGGCCCCCGTTGGGTTGTTGGGGTAAGGGATGATTACTACCTTGGTGCGAGGAGAAAGGGCTTTTTCCAACTGCTCGGGCGTCAGCTTGAATTGGTCTTCGGCCCGGAGATTGATAATGACCGGTGTGGCCCCGGTCAGCTTAGTACAGCCCTGGTAAGCCACAAAGCTTGGTTCCGGGATGATGACCTCATCGCCGGGACCTACCAGTGTTCTAAGGGCAAGGTCGATACCTTCGCTCCCGCCGACCGTTACAAGAACTTGGTTTTTTGCTTCATAATCAAGGTTGTACTTCCTTTTCATATATTGAGAAATCGTCTCTCTAAGTTTAAGCATACCGGAATTAGAAGAATAATGGGTATGCCCCTTTTCCAATGAGTAAATACCTGCTTCACTGACATTCCAGGGTGTGGTAAAATCAGGTTCGCCGACTCCCAGGGAGATGACATCCTTCATTTCATTAAGCAAATCAAAATATTTGCGTATGCCGGAAGGAGGGATGTCGAGTATTTTTTGCAGTATCATTTTTTCAGGTTTCATATGAATATAGCCTCCCTCTTGTCTTGAGACTTGTCTTCAAAGATAGTGCCTTTATCCTTATATTTTTTTAGAACAAAGTGTGTTGCCGTACTGAGCACCGATTCTAATGGGGCCAGTTTTTCAGCGACAAACAGGGCAACCTCTTTAATGGTTTTACCTTCAATTATGACCGTCAGGTCGTAGCTTCCGGACATTAGGTAACATGATTTTACTTCCGGGAACTTATAAATACGCTCAGCGACTTTGTCGAAGCCTTCACCCCTTTGCGGCGTTAATTTAACCTCAATCATAGCGACAACGCTTTCCTTGCCGGTCTTATCCCAATTCACCAGTGTCGTGTATCCGACGATCACTTCGTCCTTTTCATACTTTTCGATTGCCTTTTGTACATCTTCCTCACTTTTGCCTGTCATGACTGCAATTTGTTCCATCGTATACCTGCTGTTTTTTTCGAGGATTTCCAAAATTTCTTCCATAAGACATAACTCCTTTTCTGAATAAATTTTGCAAACAAAAACTCCTCCATCCCTGAAGGGACGAAGGAGTAATCCGCGGTACCACCCTAATTAGCGCCATTTTTGGCACTCTCTTAAACAGGACAAACATCCTGCTCCTCTGTAACGTGAGGACACGTCTCCCTCTAATGTGGAGCTGTCTGAAAGGCTCCATTTCTCAAGGTTGAAACTCAAGGGCTGCTTTCAACATGGTTCGCTGCCGGGCTTCCACCGCTTACCGACTCGCTTTAAGCTGGACATGTTTACTCTTCCCTATCATCATTTATGTTAACGATATGATTTTTAATCATTATACTCAAAAATAACCTAAACATGCAATAAAAATATTTAAAACTAGCAAAATATCTATAGCTATCGTTTCGATTGGATAAAAGTACCCATTTTTTGAGCTGCCTCTGTCAGAAGTTCTTCACTTTGAACAAGACCGATTCTGACGTAACCTTCTCCGCAAGGCCCGAAGGCGGTTCCCGGTACGACCGCAACACCTGTTTCCCGGAGTAATTGCGAGGCAAACTCGACTGAGGAGGGGAAAGCAGGGGGCAGCTTGGCCCAAACAAACATAGAGGCTTTTGGTTTATCCACCTTCCATTCAAACCTGGCCAGTTCGTTAACTAAGGCATCTCTTCTTTTTTGATAAGCCAGGGCATTTTGTTTGATGCAGTCATCGGGACCGTTCAGTGCGGCAGCTCCAGCAAGTTGAATAGGGAGAAAGATGCCGTAATCAATATTGCTTTTAACAAGCCTCATAGCCGAAATGACCTCTTCATTACCTACGATAAAGCCTAAACGGCAGCCGGCCATGTTAAAGGTTTTAGAAACGGAATGGATTTCCACACCGACTTCTTTAGCTCCTGCTACTTCCAGGAAACTGGTGTTTTTAAATCCGTCATAAGACAGCTCCGAATACGCGAAATCATGGCAGATGATAATATTATTCTCACGAGCGAAGGCAACAGCTTCTTGAAAAAACTCTTTGGTAGCTGTGGCAGCCAGTGGGTTGCTGGGATAGTTCAAGATCATGATTTTTGCTTTTTGGCATATGTCCTCAGGAATTCGAGAGAAGATGGGTAAGAACCTATTTTCTTCTCTCAGCGGCATAGGGTAGAGCTCACCGCCGGCTAGTAGTGCACCGTCATAGTATATGGGGTATCCCGGGTCAGGAACGAGAACAACATCCCCGGGGTCGAGGAGAGCTAGGTAGATATGGGCAAGACCGTCCTGAGAGCCCATGAGGGAAAGAATCTCTTTATCTGGATGCAATGTTGTATTATAATTTCTTTTGTACCAGTTTTTAATAGCTTCTTTTAGTTCCGGTATTCCTTCTGTCAAGGTATAGCCATAGTTTGAGACATCGGTGGCTGCCTTAAGCAAAGTCTCCTTGACGTGGGGTGGAGGTGCCATATCGGGACTGCCCACGCTCAGATCAATAACATTCTTTCCTGCTGCGATTGCCGCTTCCTTCTGTTCGCTTATTTTTGAGAATATGCCGGGCTTAAGACGCTGCAAGCGTAAAGCACGTATCATTTTACTACCTCCTCGATACCAGATAACAGCTGATGTGTCCATTTTTGTACATTTTATAGGATATGGTGTTTTTATGCAATGATAATTTGGTATCGGTTCAAAGTTCATAGCTTTGGAATAATGTAGCGGTTTACCGGTGCAAGTTTTCAATAGTATGATAAGATAGAACAAAGTATTGAAAGGCAGGAAAACCATGAGCATTGATAATAAATATAGTAGGTTCTTAGAGGTAATCGCAGTAATATCGGTTTTAATGCTCCTATTTGTTTCTTCAGGGTGTACAACCACAGAGGAAGACAGCGGAAACAGGGGTGTATACCTTAACTATTATGCAACAGGGCTTTCCGAGCACATTGATCCTGCCTTAGAGGAAGGAGATTCAGGGAAGCAGCTTATCAATGCTTTGTATGAAGGGTTGGTGCGTCTTAAACCGGACGGCACCCTGGAAAAGGCTATGGCTGAAGATTGGACAATCGATGAAGAAGGTAAAACCTATACCTTTATAATTCGCGAGGCGCAATGGTCTGACGGCAGCGCGGTTACGGCTTATGACTTTGTGTATGCTTGGAAAAGGGCCCTTTCGCCGGACACTGAAAGTCCTTACGCTTATATGCTTTATGATATTAAGAATGCAAAAGCTTATCATCATTTTGAAGACTCGGCTGCAGAATCAGAGGGCATGGAAATAGGAGTTACGGCGTTAGATGATAATACCCTTGTGGTTGAGTTGGAACAGGCAAATTCGGCTTTCATAAAAAAACTGCTTCATCCGGTTTTCTTTCCTCTTCCCAGCCTGTTAATGCAGGAGAAAGGCACTGAGGGTTTGAACCTGAACGGTATTGTGACAAACGGGCCCTTTAGTATCGTTTCTTTTGATAATAAAAAGGGCTGCGAACTAGAGAAAAACGATTTGTATTGGGATCATGACAGTGTGATGCTTAAAGGCATGTTTTGGAAGATGTCGGAAGGTGATCCTCAGGATATTTGGGGAATGTTTGAAAAAGGGCAGATCGATTTGTGCGTGGATGTTCCGCAGGGTGGTTTGTCGGAAAGGCTGGAAACGGGAGAGGTCAGGACCAGTCCTTTATTAGCGAATTATTCTTATCAGTTCAATCTTACCAAGCAACCCTTTGACGATATCAGGGTACGTCAGGCGCTGTCTCTTGCGTTAGATCGTCGGGAGATGACGGAGGAGTTGTTGCAGGGCGGACAATCACCGTCGCAAGGTCTTGTGCCACGAGGGACTGTTGATCAATATCCCGGAGCTGATTTCAGGTTGGCAGGAGGGAATCTGCTTTTTGGTTATGATGCCGAAAAGGCCCGGGCACTGCTGGCCGAAGCGGGTTATCCCCAGGGAGAGGGTTTTCTCGAGATTGAAATACTGACAGACGAACAACCTGAGCATCAATATGTGGCGGAGTATTTGCAGAAGCAGTGGGAAAACGAGTTGGGAATAAAAAGTGTAATTACGGCTCTTTCCTGGCAAAAACGGGCTGTAAAGGTAGATAGAAGGGAATATGATTTTGCGCTTTCCTCCTGGTCGGCTGATTGCTACGATGCTTCGGGATTCTTAAAGAGGTTCATGTCGCGAAGCGCCCTGAATGGTACAGGCTGGAGAAACCATAAATATGATGAACTCCTTAAGGAGGCACAGAGCAGCAATGATGAAGAGGTACGGTTGTTAGCTTTTCATAAGGCAGAAGAAATTATTATGAAAGAGATGCCGGTATTGCCTTTGTTCGATTATACAAGGGCGTATGCAGTTAAGGACCACGTGTTGGGATTGTATTTGCCGCCGGTGGGAGCAGGAGTGGAATTTAAATGGGTATATTTCGAGTAAAACGGAAAGATTTTCAACAGGGAATAAAAGCGGCCATGCCGGTGGTGATGGGATATCTTCCTATCGGCATGGCGTTTGGCGTATTAGCGGCCCAGGCCGGGCTTGCGGTTGGAGAGGTTTTTTTAATGTCGCTGATAGTTTATGCTGGGTCGTCACAGTTTATTGCCGTTGGTCTGTTGCTGGCAGGAGCTTCTCCCTGGACAATTATAGCGGCGACTTTTCTTGTGAATTCCCGGCATATTCTCATGAGTGCTTCATTGGCACCCTATCTCAAAGGTAATACGGCAGGAACACTCAGTATAATAAGTTTCGGGGTTACAGACGAGACTTATGGAGTTGCGATAGGAGCTGCAGAAAGTTACCGGAGGAGTCCGTCATTCTTATGGGGTTTGAACACAACATCTCATTTTACTTGGGTTATCAGCACAACTGTAGGCAGCGCGGCTGGCAGTATTATTGCTAATCCTGAAGTCCTGGGGTTGGATTTTGCTCTGCCGGCGATGTTTATCGGACTTTTGGTAGGACAGTTAAAAGATGGATTAAGCGGGATTATTGCAGGGTTGGCAGCATTGTTGGCGATAATGTTCAAAATATTTATTCCCGGGAACTGGTACATAATTTTGGCGGCTTTGATTACGGCGACGATAGGAGTTGTTATTGAAACATGGATGCAAAGGTACTGATGATAATAGTTGGGATGGCGGCAGTTACTTATTTCCCCAGAATGCTTCCCTTGGTAGTGCTTTCAAAAATGGAAATACCACCTATTGTTTTGAGGTGGCTCGGTTTCGTTCCGGTAGCGGTGCTTTCTTCCCTTTTGGCTCCGGAGCTTCTTGTAACAGGACAGCGTTTTGATGTGTCCCTTTCCAATCACTACTTATTGGCGTCATTGCCTTGCTTCTTGGTGGCATATAAAACGAAGAATCTGTTCTATACTGTTTTTACCGGTATGGCCTGTTTGGTTATTTTGACGAGATTGTGGGGATGAAGGCAAGTGAAAGAGCTAATTCGGAGGGATAATGTTGCGGTGCTTTTCTTTTTTCTTTTGGTACATATTTAAATCAGCAAAATAAAGCAAATCACTCAAATTGTCACCATCCGAGGGAAACGAAGCATAGCCGAGGCTTAAGCCCCGAAATGGCATGTCAAAACTTCGGTTTGTAAATTCCAAGCTCTCTAACTGACGACAAAAAGAATCGATATTTTTGCTGTCATAGATAATGACGAATTCATCGCCCGACATACGATAAAGGACATCATTAATATTTAATGTTTTCTTTACTGTGCTTGAGAATTCAATTAAATAGTCATCTCCCGCCGCATGACCAAAACGGTCATTGACGTCCTTAAATTCATCTAAATCCATGAAGATGATTTTAAAGGGTTTGTTTTTTCTTATTCTTTGCAGAGCATCTTCATACAAGGCTTCGCGGTTTTTTAATTTGGTAAGAGGGTCCTGCTTTGCTTTTTCACTTAGGTTTTTTGCCTTTTTATTAACCGAGACAAGCGAAAAAAAAAGTTTATAGGACAATATTGCGTTTCCTGCCAGGATAGAGATAACGATAAATTCCAAAGAAGGAGTACTGTCTTCGATAAATACATAATTGAGCAGTACGATAAAAATAAACCATAGAAAGCTTAAAAGCAAAAGTATGTTTAACGCTTGTTTTTCTACATTTTGTAGAATGTATATAAATTTTTGTCTAATAAATCTCATAAAGTAAGGGAGAGTTACGACATAAAAAATGGTTTGGGTCAGTAGAACTGATAGGTTTAACTGAGCCGGGGGTAAAAAGTATCCTACCCTTAAAGAAAGTAGGAAGGCAAACATGGTATAGATCCAGGATGAACACATAATCGTAAGCGTGTACTTGACAGGTTGGTCGTACAAATATTTTAAGGGAAATATGTATAAAAAACCTATCACCACCAGCAGGCCGTTGCCATTGCCGTAATTTGGTATATTGTTTGTTATGGGGCGCAGAAGGGCAAAAAGAATGACCGTGAAGATGATTAATATCGTCCACGTGACAAGTGGTGATTTTTTCTTTTTCGAACACATGTAGGAAACGTAAATATTGATAAAAAGCATCTCCGATATGATCAAAAAATGAAATAGAGACATGAAGATTCCTTCCCTCTGTCCGGTTTATGACTAACGGTAATTGAGAAAAGAACATATATGTGTGTATATATCTTAAAACAATGGGTTAAATTATAACTGCGGGTACGTATAAATTGGCTTAAGGTTGTATGCGGGTTCAGTCCTTGTGACGGTTCTTCACTCTTACGGTGGTTTTTGTAAAGTGTTTTGCTATTGAATTCGTATACAGGCTGAGGGAAGATTCCACATATGGGGAAGGTTTGTGTCATGTGGTGTCGAGCTAAGATTTTTACGTGCCCGCCTTGTTTTTGACTGTTGGCACTATCTAAGGAAAAGTTGCTGGATAAGACTAAATACCCCCAAAAGCTTCAGCGACATGATGCTCACGGCTCCAATAATGAAAATACGAATCCACTTATCGCCCTTGGAAACGGCAAAGGAGCTGCCGAACCAGGCACCTATGGCATTTCCGGCAGCAAGGGTGATTCCGACGACCCAGTCGATTTGTCCCTCCTTAACGAAAATAAATAAGGAGGCCATAATATATAGTAACACGACGAAGACCTTCAGGCTATTGATTTTAACCAGATTCATACCGGTCAGGCGGTAAAGGACCGCAATAATTATAAAACCGACTCCGGCCTGAACAAAACCGCCGTAAAACCCGACAGCAAAAAAGGATAACATCAGTATGGCCGTTTGCAGCTTGGTTTGAGGCGTTTCGGGCTTATCAACCGAGGCAGCGGGCTTTTTTATTGTTAAAAAAAGAACGATCAACATGACGAAGGCCAAGATTTTGTTGAAAAGAGAATCGGGGACATTGACGGCAAGGATTGCCCCGGCAAATGAGCCGATTATGGCCGGGAGGGCGAGTAATAGGCCAAATTTTAGGTCGAAATAGCCTTTGCGGCGGAAATTGACGACGGCTGAAATGTTTTGTGGTATCAGGGAAACCCTATTGGTACCGTTGGCCATGGCTGACGGCATTCCCAGAAAAATCATAATAGGCAGAGTCAAGAGAGAGCCGCCGCCTCCTACGGTATTAAGAAAACCTGCCACAATGCCTATGGTGAAAATCAATAGAAGGGCTGCGTATGACATGTTATGTTCCTTCCCTTTTCATTGTGTCTTAATCGATATCGAAGAATGGCTTAACAAATGATAGCATAGATGGCAGGTACTAATCAATAGTTAGGAAATGCAGCGGTATGAACCTAAATTCTTTAAATAACCGGTTTTTGTACGGAGACTGTCGATTACTTTTAGCAGGTCAGGGTGATTGCTACCGGCTTCGCAGTCAATAAAAAAGAGGTAGTTCCCAAGGCCCATTTTTGCCGGGCGTGATTCTATTTTACACAGATTGAGTTCATATTTGGCGAATTCGCCTAATATATCGTAGAGACCGCCGGGCCGGTCTTTTTTTAATGAGAGTACCAGGGAGGTCTTTGACGACAAGGAGTTAGTCTCGGGAGACCGCCCTACCAGGAGAAACCGTGTTTGATTGTGGGGGTAACAGCCAATATCCGGATGAAGAATAGGGACCTGGTATATTTTATGACTTTCCGGAGAGCCGATGGCGGCAAGTCCTTCCCCATGTGAATTTAAACGGCTAACAGCTTCTGCCGTACTTGTTGTTTCCAAGATGTCGGCGTTTTTCAATCTTGTCTCTAAGAAGTGCCGACATTGGGCGATTGCCTGGGTATGAGACATAACGGTGTGAACAGAATTTAAATCTTTGCTGTGTGAAAGCAGGTGGTGCTTGATATCGATAATGATTTCGGCCTTGATGTAGAGGGGGATGTCCCTGGCCAGCAAATCCAGAGTGATATTGACGGAGCCTTCGATTGAGTTTTCGGCAGGGACTACCCCCAATGCTGTTTCATCGTTTTCCACAGCGTACAATACTTGGGCAATCCCGGGATAAGGTTGTAGGTTGATATTGCCGGGATTGCTTTCGAGGCATTTCTGGGCTGCCTGATGAGAGAAGGTTCCTTCCGGACCAAGGTAGGCAATAGTGGTTTTCATTGTCAAACGCCAACTTTCGAATTGTCTGTGACAGGGGTAGATAAAGCTTTACCTGTTGCTTGAGCCACAGCCTCCAGCTCATTGACCAGCTTGTTGAATTTTTCGGGAGTAAGGGATTGCGAGCCGTCAGAAAGGGCTTCGCTGGGACGGGGATGTACTTCGATGATTACTCCGTCGGCTCCGCAGGCAACGGCTGCTTTGGACATAGGTGTGACGCAGCGCCACTTTCCTGTGCCGTGGCTGGGGTCTACTATGATCGGAAGATGTGTTAAGTGTTTTATGACCGGTATAGACGATAGATCCAAGGTGTTTCGGGTATAGGTCTCAAAGGTGCGGATGCCGCGTTCACACATGATAACTTGTTGGTTGCCTTCTACCAAGATGTATTCTGCTGCCAGAATCCATTCTTCTATAGTCGCAGAGGGACCGCGCTTGAGAAGGATGGGTTTTCCGGTTGCGGCGGCTTTGCGTAGTAGCGTAAAATTTTGCATATTGCGCGCGCCGATTTGTAAAATATCCGCATAATCAGCTACTATTCCAACATTCTCAGATTCCATGACTTCCGTGATAATGGGCAGACCTGTTTTTTCCCGGGCTAAAGCTAAGTATTCCAATCCCTTTTCCTTAAGGCCTTGGAAGGAGTAAGGCGAGGAACGAGGCTTGAAGGCACCCCCTCTTAGAATATTTGCTCCGGCCTCTTTGACCAGGATGGCCGTCTCCATGATTTGCTCTTTACTTTCGACAGAACAGGGTCCGGCCATGATGACAACATCTTTTCCACCTATTGCTATACCGCCCACGTTTATAACGGTATCCTCCGGTTTGAATTCCCTGCTGGCTAGCTTGTAGGGGGCCAGAATAGGTATAACACTTTCTACGCCGCTCATTGCTTCCAAGGGGATATTGACCAACCTTGACTTGTCACCAACGGCTCCCACTATTGTTTTTTCCGTACCGCGGACAATGTGTGTTGCGAATCCGTGCATCTTTAAGTGTTTCAGGACATTGGTCAAATCTTCTTCTTTGGCGCCTTTTTGTAAAACAACGATCATTTTTCTTCCTCCTTTATTTAAGTATTATAAGTAAATAAAAAACCACAGTATCTCCCTCTACAGGGACGAAAACTGTGGATTCCGCGGTACCACCCTAGTTGACAAGGCTGACTGCAATATTGACTGCAGAACAGGCATTGCCCTCTTTGTCAAGGTACGGGATTATTAATCCGATACCCCTTCTTTTTAACGGTAGAAGATTCCGGCGCAGGCTACCGACATTTTGCCCTCACTTGCGCAGTCTTGGAAGGGAACTTCAATCGAAAGAAACCTGTGAACGCTTGCAGTCTCGGCATTCACTCCCTGGAAGGCCTATTCCAACCTACTTTTCTTCCGCATCACTTTTTGCTGCAATGTTATTGTGGTTAGTATTATATGCAAAAAAAGAGAGGGGTGTCAAGTACTTTTTGCACAGTACTTTTTGCATCGTGTGTGTTTATCGTGTTTTGTGCATTTTGTCTTAGCTTTGAGTGAAGAATAGTAACAGTGAAAAGAAGTGGCAGGTGGTCAAATGCAGGAGGAAAAGGAAAAATACCGCAGGCTTGCTGTGGTGCTGGAAAAGTATCATGGCAAGGCCGGGGAGCTAATAAATGTTTTACACCAAGCCCAGTTGATTTTTGGGTATTTGCCTAAAAAGGTTCAAATCTGCGTAGCGGATGCACTGGGGGTGCCGATTAGCGAGGTCTATGGGGTAGTTACTTTTTATTCGCTGTTTAATACTGAACCCAGTGGGAGATACAGAATATCGGTCTGTTTGGGAACAGCCTGTTACGTCAAAGGGGCAGGAAGTATCATGGAGGCCCTTAAGGAAAATCTCAAAGTAGACGAGGGTGGAACAACAAAGGATGGACTTTTTACTTTAGAGAGCGCACGGTGTGTCGGAGCCTGCGGCTTAGCACCGGTTGTGACGATAAACGGTGATGTGCATGGCCGAATGACGGCAGACGATATACCGGAATTACTTGAGCGTTACCGAAAGGAGGCTGAAGCGTGAAATACCAACGGGTGCATTTGCTGTTGTGCCATGGTACTGCCTGTGTGTCGGCAGGAAGTGAGAAAATAGACGAGGCTATAAAAGAGGAGCTTGAAAAACATGGTTTAGAAAAAGAGGTCAGACTTGTACCGACGGGCTGCTTTGGCTTTTGTGCTATGGGACCGGTTATGCTCGTTTATCCGGAAGGAGTTATGTACTGCAGGGTCAAGCCGGAGGATATCGGGGAGATCGTTTGTGAGCATTTGCTGAAAGGGAGAATAGTTGAGCGCTTGCTGTACAAGGAGCCGGACGGGAAGGACAGGGTTGCGGAACTCAGTAATATTGAATTCTTTCGTCATCAGCGGCGGGAAGTGCTCCATAATTGTGGGCAGATAAACCCGGAGGATATCGGGGAATACATAGCTCGTGACGGTTATTTCGCTTTGGCTGAGGTGTTAACAAAGAAAACCCCCCGAGAGGTCATTGATATAATTACAAAGTCCGGTTTGAGAGGTCGGGGGGGAGGGGGTTTCCCGACAGGGAGAAAATGGTCTTATGCCGGTCATGCCACAGGCGAAATCAAGTATGTCATCTGCAACGGGGACGAAGGGGATCCCGGCGCCTTTATGGACAGAAGCATTATGGAAGGAGACCCTCATGCGATTCTTGAAGGGCTGGCCATTGCCGGTTATGCTATCGGCTCCGCCCAGGGCTATATTTATGTAAGGGCCGAATACCCTATAGCTGTACAAAGACTTGAACATGCAATAGGAGAGGCCCGCAAGACGGGTTTATTGGGAAAGGACATTTTTGGCAGCGGTTTTGATTTCGATATTGAATTGCGGTTAGGGGCAGGAGCCTTTGTGTGCGGGGAAGAAACCGCATTGCTGCACTCTCTTGCGGGCAGGAGGGGAGAACCGAGACCTCGTCCCCCTTTTCCGGCAGTCGATGGTTTGTTCCATCGACCGACCCTGATTAATAATGTTGAGACGCTGGCAAATGTGCCGCGGATCATCTTGAAAGGTGCCCCGTGGTTTGCTGGGATAGGAACAGAAAAAAGCAAAGGTACTAAGGTTTTTGCCCTGGCCGGGAAAATCAATAACACCGGCTTGATCGAGGTGCCGATGGGGACCAGTCTCAGGACAATAATTTACGATATTGGAGGCGGTATTCCCAAGGGCAGAGAGTTTAAAGCAGCTCAAATCGGCGGCCCGTCGGGAGGGTGCCTGCCGAAAGAATATCTTGATACTTCTTTGGATTATGAAAGCCTGATTGAGCTTGGGGCCATGATGGGTTCAGGTGGGTTGATTGTAATGGACGAAAGTGACTGTATGGTGGATATTGCCCGCTTCTTTTTGGAATTCACCCAAGATGAGTCTTGCGGGAAGTGTACTCCCTGCCGGGTGGGGACCAAGCGAATGTTGGAGATACTACAGCGCATAACTCAGGGCGAGGGTGAAGAAGGTGATATCGAATTATTAAAGAGTCTGGCTGAAGACATCAAGGGCAGTTCATTGTGTGGCTTGGGACAGACGGCACCTAATCCCGTTCTGAGTACGCTGCGCTTTTTTGAAGATGAATACATTGCTCATATCAGGGATAAACGTTGCCCGGCGGGAGTATGCAGCAGTTTACTTCGCTTTGAAATAATTCCTGAAAAGTGTACGGCCTGTACGGTTTGTGCCCGGGTTTGTCCTGTAGAGGCTATCAGCGGTACACCCCGCAAACCTCCGTTTGTTATTCATCAAGATATCTGCATCAAATGCGGAGCTTGCCAAGCCAAATGCCCCTTTGGAGCTATTGCCAAGGTTTAGGAGTGATAAAAAAATGGTGACATTAACGATAGACGAGCAAAAAGTAACTGTACCGGAAGGGACGAGTGTTCTTGAGGCTGCCTGGAAAATAGGAATAGACATTCCCTCCTTATGTTATTTGAAAGGCCTTAATGAAGTAGGGACGTGCCGGGTTTGCGTAGTGGAAATTGAGGGTTCTAAAACTTTGCAAGCCTCCTGCGTATATCCGGTTGCGGAAGGGCTTGTTGTGCGGACAAATACCCCCAGGGTTTTAAAGGCCCGCCGTACCGCTTTGCAGCTGCTTTTATCGGAACACCCTCAGGATTGTTTGAGCTGTTATCGCAATATGAATTGTGAGTTGCAAGCCTTGGCTCACCGTTTTAATATTCTGGAGATACCCTTTCGTGGGGAGAAAAGAGAACCGCCGAATGATGAAAAATCTGTAGCGGTGATGCGGGAACCGGCTAAATGTATTCGCTGCCGCCGTTGTATCGCTGTGTGCTCAAAGGTGCAGCAGGCCTTTGTTTATTCGGCAGTCCACAGGGGTTTTGACTCCATGGTTTCACCTGCCTTTGGTTTGAGCCTGGATGATGTTGCCTGCATCACCTGTGGGCAGTGTGCCAATGTCTGCCCAACGGCAGCGATCCACGAACCGGATAATACAAAAGAGGTCTGGGAAGCTTTGCACGATCCTGAAAAATGGGTTGTTGTCCAGGTAGCCCCTTCGATTAGGGTAACGTTGGGCGAAGAGTTTGGTCTGCAGATAGGTTCGGTTGTTACAGGACAACTGGTTGCGGCTTTGCGGAGGCTGGGTTTTGACAAGGTATTCGATACGGACTTTACCGCCGATTTGACAATAATGGAGGAAGGGCATGAATTCCTTGAAAAGCTGAAAAGCGGAGGACCCTTTCCTCATTTAAGCTCCTGCAGTCCGGGGTGGGTCAAATACTGTGAGCATTTTTATCCGGAAATGCTGGAACATGTGTCAACAGTAAAATCGCCCCATTCCATGTTTGGGGCGTTGGCCAAAACCTATCATGCCGAGAAAATAGGCGTAGATCCGGCCAGGATGGTGGTTGTTTCTGTCATGCCCTGTACGGCTAAAAAGTATGAAATAAACCGCCCAGAGATGACAGACAGCGGTTTTAAGGACGTAGATGTAGTTATTACGACACGGGAGTTAGCCAGGATGATCAGGGAGGCGGGGCTGGATTTTATCAACCTGCCTGAAGAGGAATTCGATGAGCCGTTAGGGATCGCCAGTGGAGCCGGGCTGATTTTCGGAGCCACGGGAGGTGTTTTGGAGGCTGCTTTGCGGACGATTTATGAGCTTGAGACCGGAAAAGAATTTCCTTTGCCTCAGTATGAACAGTCCCTGCGAGGCATGGACGGTCTGAAAGAGGCAGAAGTAGAAATGCCCCAGGGTTTGATAAGGGTGGGAATTGCCCACGGCACAGGGAATGCGAAGCAAATCCTTGAGAAAATAAAAGCGGGGGAGAAATATCATTTTGTGGAGATAATGGGGTGTCCGGGGGGATGTGTAGGCGGCGGCGGGCAGCCAATCCTTTCCTTCCGCAGGGGTTGGGAAGGCTCAATGGATTACCGGATGGACCGTGCCGATTCTCTCTACAAGGCAGAGCAGGAACTACCCTATCGAAAGTCACACGAAAACCCGGAAATCAAAAAGATTTACCGGGAGTTCTTAGGGCATCCCTTAAGTGAGATATCCCATAAGCTTTTGCATACAAGCTATACCGCCAGGTCAAGATACCCCTTATCTAAAACAAAAGTGTGACCATTCAAAGTGAAAGCTTCGTTTGTATTAATACCTAAACGGCATAAAGCTTCCTCGACTTCATTCTGTGATATATTGAAAGCTTTCATTTTATCGTTAAATGTGTCGGGTTCTACCCCTTTATTTGTCATTATGTATAAAGAATTAATTACGGCTGATACAGCACCGCACTCAATATGTTCTTCCATATTGTATGATTGACTGGCGTAAGCAGCCGCTGCCTCTTCAGGTGTCACTCTAGCTCCGGCTTTTGGTTGTTTTATACGTAGACTGCCTGACCATTCATAGCCGCCATCTTGAAATATTTGCATAACGAAGGGCTTGCCACCGATCGTCCCTAAATTAATAGGTGTTTCAGATTTTAATTCTACTACTTGGTTGAAGCCCTTACTCTTTTTATCGGCAATGTTTTCTTGTGAATGCATAGTGAGGCTTTGTACCGGAAAAACAGGATTTATATTCACTATAATACCTCCATTTTATGTCTTTAGTACTATATTCTATAAAATACCAAATATTCCTTCTGCATACAGTGAGAAAATTTTAAAAGTTACCAATTGAACAAAGGCTTATCTATAATTCAAAACGATTGTATTTATCTGGTAGAAGCATTTACATACAAGCTATACCGCCAGGTCAAGATACTCCGAGAAAGTTGTTGATTGAAATATGGTACCGTAGTGATAAGATAGTAATTAGTTATAGTTTTTTCGATTGAGAGAGAGGTAGTGCCAAGTGATTGACAGGGAGCGGATAGTGAAAGAATTCCTGGGGATGGTTAAGATTACAAGCCTAAGCAAAAAAGAAGGGGAGTTTGCCTCATATCTGTCTAAAAGACTTGCAGGAATGGGACTAGAGGTAATTATCGACGAAAAGTCACGGAAATTGACGGAGTCGGATACCGGAAATGTAATAGGACGGTGGCGAGGAAACGTCAACGGTATTCCTCCTATCTTGTTTGCGGCCCACATGGATACCGTTGTGCCGGGTGAGGATATTCGTCCGGTTATTCGTGACGGAGTCATTTACAGCAGCGGTGATACCGTGCTGGGAGGAGATGATAAGTCGGGTATTGCCGCAATCTTAGAGGCACTGCAACACATCAAGGAGGAAGGGATACCCCACGGCGATATTGAGGTCCTCTTTACGGTAGGGGAGGAAATTGGGCTTCTTGGGGCGCGGTATCTGGATTATACTCTGCTTGATGCAAAGACAGGCTATGTCCTTGACTGTAATGGGGCCCCGGGGACAATAATCAATCGTGCTCCGGCCCAGGACAAGATAAGTGCTGTGATTTATGGCAAAGCGGCCCACGCGGGGATGAACCCCGAGGAGGGTGTCAGTGCCATACAGGTTGCGGCCAGGGCGATTAACAACATGAAGCTTTTGCGTATCGATGAGGAAACAACGGCAAACATCGGGGTTATCAACGGAGGTGCTGCCACGAACATTGTTTGTGACAGGGTAGAACTGAAGGGTGAGGCCAGAAGCTTGTCTGACGAAAAGTTAGCCCTGCAAACACAGCATATGTACGATTGTCTGAGGAAGGCTTGTGAGGACATGGGGGCTGATTTAGAGATAGATTTGGGGAGAGAGTATTCGTCTTATCATATTCCTGAGAGCGATATGTTGATCAGGGTGGCTAAAAAGGCTGCTGAAGCGGCCGGATTAGTCACAAGGGTAGTTTCTTCGGGTGGCGGAAGCGATACGAATTATTTCAATGTTAAAGGCATCAAGGCAGTTAACTTAGGAACCGGGATGAACAAGGTGCATACCACTGAGGAAGAAATAAAAGTGGAGGATTTGGTAAACACCGCAAAGCTTGTTGCGGCGATAATCTCTGAACGCGCAGAAAATTGATCATAGATCTGAACAGAATTTGCACCAAAAAGGTGGGTAAGGAAGCAGTATTTTCGCTGTTTCCTTACCCACCTTTGGTATTTCTGTTTAGTAAAGTTTTGTGTATTTGAAGTCAGCAGGAATGTTCAGGTCTTTATAGGCCTGTTTCTTGTTTGCTTCAACTATTGTATCTATTCCTTCGAAATAGTTGTTTCCTTCGCAATCGATATCTACGACGAAGGGGCCGAATTTATCCAGTTGGAGGTGCCAGGCTGCTTCAATGGTGCCCAACTCATCGAACAGGTAGACATCTTCGATTTTGATGCTGTCCAACCAGAGGTTCGGGCTGACACTTTGGGGGGAGAGATGTACGCATTTATGTTCTTTCATGGCTTGTGCAGTTTCCTCGCCCATGGTCGTTTTGCCTACGATTGCTTTCAAGCCCCACTCTTTTACGGATTTAGCCCCCCATTTTTCAAATCTGATACTGGAGGTAGGGGTGAAGGAGACAAGCCTCCAATCATTATTTTCTCTTACAATGATTGGTCCAACATGTATCAAGAGGTTTCTTTGCTCAGTGGAAAACGGCAATTTGTTTTTTTCATCAAAAATATAACGCTGTAATCTGGAACGGCAAGTAAAAGCCGGTCCGGAAAGATAAACCAGGTCACCTATTTTTAGTTGCACGACATCTTCATCCATAAGGGGGACATTCAAATAATATGTTGCCATTTTATTACCTCCCATCAAACCAGTTTGGATTATCTAGTTCTTCTGTTCTGCCGTCGGAATAGACCCTTGTTGTTGCCCGTCTGGCGATCCAGCAATTACTGCTTAAGGCGACTGCTATTCCGGCAATGTGGGTATAAGCGTATTCCACATTGACTGAGAAAACGGACGTATCGCCGCCGGAACCCATTGGACCGATACCAAGGCTGTTGATAGAGTCATAGAGATCTTTTTCGATTTGCGACATCATTTCTTCGGGATGGTGGGAACCAACAAGACGCAGGCAGGCTGCTTCTTTGGCTAGGGCTGATGCAATATTGCCCGTCCCGCCTATCCCAACTCCAAGTACGGCCGGAGGACAGATAGCACCTGCCCTTGCCGCTGCAGCATAAGCGTCGATAACGAATTTCTTTATCCCCGCCAAGCCATCGGCAAAAGCGATCATTTTGTACCTTGTTCCTCCGAAACACTCGGAGCCGCCACCCTTTGCCGCGTAGCTAATTTCAATATCATTCCCCGGGACAAATTTGTAAGTGAAGTGGGGGATATTCATGCCGACATTAGTGCCAGGATCATATCCGGTCAGAGGGTGTTTCATAGTAGCTCTTAAATAGCCCTCTTTTGTAGCTTTTGCCACCATATTTCTTGCGATTTCTTCCAATGCCATGAAGCCACCCTCGATCTTGGCCTCATTGCCTACCTTTAAAAAGAAGAGGGGCCAGCCGGTATCGGGACATGCCGGATTCATACGTTCAATGGAAAGATCTAAGCTTTTTAATGTGTTGCCGAACCCTTCTTTTGCTTTTTGTGTTTTTTCATTAGCTATGGCGCTGTTGAATGCCTCCCTAACATCCTTTGGTATACAACAAGAGCCTTTTTTAATGGTATCGAAGACGACGTTTTTCAATACCTCTTTTTTTATCATCAATCTAATCCTCCTTTTGACTTAGGCCGAACGATTAGTATTCCCAAGCTATTTCTGGATGAGCTGGGAGGTAAGGCCAAGGGCATATTTGGGGTCTAAATCGGCGATTTTCCAGTCTCCGACATTGCTCGTTCTTTCTTTAGTTATAGCGTCGGGCGGAAGTGTTTTTTTTGCTTCTTCAATATCATCGACAAGGTAGGCAATGTGATGAAATCCTTCCCCTTTTGTCATGAGATGCTTAAATAAAGGCGATTCCTCCGAGAGAGGTGCTAAATATTCCAAAAAAGTCTCTCCGGATTTAAACATGACCGCATCCATTTGCCTATCACTGATGGTGATTCTTCTATCGGGTTCAATGTTATAAACATCCTTCATCAGTTTAATGACCTTTTTTAGGTCATGAACAGCAAATCCTAAATGGTGTACTTGTTTAAACATCGTATCTACCCCCGCGTTTATGGTATTAAAACATTTGCCAGCAGACTGTGCTGTTGACATCCGTAAATATCGGTATCCTGGATATCTCCGCTGATATACTTCCTGGGAATCGTGATCTTGATGGAATTGACGATATCGTACTCGGTTATTAAAACCTGAGAGGGGGAGACATGATATTTTTTAGCTATCAACTCTTTGTTGATCACGCCCGAATCCTTTACCCTCTCGTAGATATCCTTTTCGGTAAACATTACATCAAAAGTTATATCAAGAGGTCCGGCATTTTTGCTTCTTAAAACACCGGCCAAATCAATCAGCCTGTCACTCATTATCCACACCTACCTCAATGTATTGAATTTTTGCTGTTTCCATCAGGTCTTCGACTTCCACCAAGTGGTAGACGCTGAAATTGTAAACGGGACCAATAGGAATATCGGAGGGAGAATAAGGAAAGGCTATATTACCTGCTGTGGTCTTCCTTCCCGGATAGTCGCAGTGCAGTGTCTTTGCTCTGGCATTAGCACACACATCATTTGCGATATCCTGAGTCTTACCGACAACATCAATAACCATCCCTACTTCGGAAGGCAAAGCTGTTCCGTCATGAGGATTGTTTTCAACAGCATTTATGCCGTAGTTGCGGAAATTTAATGTGTAGTCATCGGGACTGATCCGATCTCTTAATGATTCCTTAACCTGTCCCTTTATTTGCTCAACAACTTCTTCCATTTTTTTAATCATCAATTCTTCCCTAATCCCGCCGATGCTGATGGTACGATAACCGGCCAACTTGACACCTTCGATTTTAATCGTTGGTTTTTCGGTTGGAACAAATTTGCTGCCTGATACCTTTACAGTACGTTCATTAAACTGCTCAAACTCAGATTCCCTCAGATCGATCATACCGTCCGGTTCATAGATGTAATACGGATTAGCTTGTTCATAGAGGGTATGAGCCGCTACACCTTCTACCAGGCATTTTCGCAGCGTATTGGGAGGTTGTATGGTAAAGTGGTCTTTTTGGATTTCGCCGAGTATCACGTCAGAAGCGCTCATCGGTTTGGCGCACATTGCGCCGCATTCCATGATTTTTGCCAGATGAAAAGCCAATCCCGGGTCAAAGCCGGCACGAATGGCCGGTGCAGCAAAAATTGCCGTATCACATGCTCTTCCCGCTAGGATGACATCTGCTCCCGCATCAAGAGCTTTGATAAACGGGGCTATACCGATCTGACCGACAAGTCTGATGCTTTCGTCGATTGCTTCTTCGGTCAAAGGGAAGTCTTTGCTGCCCAATGTTTTTACTTTTCCTTCTCTTAATTTTTTCTTCAGATACTCTTTGCTTATCTCGGAATGTATTACGGCCATTTTGAAATTTAGGTTATTTTCCTTTGCTACTTCCTTAATGATATCTTTAGCCCAATGCAAATGTGGCTCTCCGCCGCTTCCTCCGGCTGTCCCGACAATAAAGGGAATGTTTCTTTTGATTGCTTCAGGCAAGACCAATTCTGTATCTCTTTTAGTTGCCGTCCTGTTTGTGAATGATTCTCCAGACCCGAGAAAATAGGGTCCGGGGTCGGTAGAACCACCATCGACGCCAATGATATCTAATTCATTTTCAAGGGCCTTTTCAAGCCCTTCAATCGAGTAGCCGTATCCTAAAATACCGCTTAACGATAATATTTTCACTTAAAGACACCTCGTTTGCGTTTTTCTTTTTCTAAGCAACAAATACTTTTACATTAAATTAGGGAGAAACATTATTATACCGGGAACATAGGTGATAACGATGAGATCTACTAAGAGCATTATCAAGTAGGGCATTACCCTTGATATAACTTTTTCAATAGGCAACCTGGCAATTGTTCCGGCAACGTACAAGTCAACACCTACCGGCGGCGTTATATAGCCAATAGCTAGGTTGACAACCATCAAAACGCCCAAAAAGACAGGATCGATCCCGTATTGCAAAGCAACTGGCAGGAAAATTGGTGCGAGTATAGCAACAATTGCCGAGCCGGTAACTAAAGTTCCGGCAATTAGGAACACCACGTTCAGTAACATCAAAAACACTATTTTGCTTTGACTAATGGAGGCACAGAGTGCGCCAATTGTATGCGGAACCCTCTCATTTGTTAAAAGCCAACTAAAGACTGAGGCGTTTTGAATAATAACCAGTACTACGGCAGCGTTGATGATCGATTTGATAATAATACTGCTAAGATCCTTAAATTCTAGACTGCGTTCCACAAAGAGGCTTATTACCAGCGCATAAACCACTGACACGACAGCTGCTTCGGTAGGTGTGAACACCCCTCCGTATATTCCTCCCAAGATGATAACGGGCATCATTAATACAAAAATACTCTCTTTAATTTTGCTCCAAAACTCTTTAAGACTGAATTTCCGTACTTCACCGTAATCATACTTGTACGAAAAGAAGATACTTAGGGCTGCCAGCGACAAGCCCATAATCATTCCTGGGATCAAACCGCCCATGAACAATTTCCCTACCGACGTTCCTGTTACCACGCCGTACACAACCAAGGTTATGCTTGGCGGGATAACGATCCCGGTAATCCCTGATGCAGCAATGACAGCTGCGGCGAAGTCTTTAGGATAGCCTTTTTTCTCCATTTCATCAATCATAATCGTTCCGATGGAAGCACAGGTGGCTGCCGAAGAACCGGAAATCGCTGAAAAGAAAATGGAAGCCAAACTGGCAGTTATTGCTAAGCCACCCTTGACAAAACCAACACATGATTCAGCAACGCTGATTAGCTTTTTTGTCATATTTCCTTTTGACATGATCTCGCCGGAAAGCATAAAAAAGAGGATAGCCATGATAGGGAAAGAATTTGTGCTGGCCAACATTCTTTGTATGGCCATGGAGATAGGAATTCCATCAAAATACAAGGTAATTATTGAAGCCAGGCCCAGGCATACCGCAATAGGCATGGAGGTAGCTAATAACGCTACAAAAATAACTAAGGCCATTTATTCTTACATCCTCTCTGAATTCAAATTTAAGAAGATATTTTTGTTGTTATGAGTTGGCACTCAAATTTAAACGTTCCAGCATGGCCAATATGCAAAAGATCGCTCCTGCCGGAATTGCCAAATAGACATATCCCATAGGTATAAGCAGGGTCGCGGATCTTTGCGCCATGGTAAACAGTACCATCTTATAGCCTGTAACAACGACGACCACAAAGAAGATTGTCACCAGTAGTTCAATACCTACTAAGAACGCTTTTTTGATTTTTGGCGGTAATAAGCCAACAAAGAAAACCACTCCCAAGTGGGCTTTTTCTCTGAACCCGTAACTGATGCCGAGGAAAATCACCCAGACGAAGAGATAACGGCTCAATTCATCAATTTCAGCTATGGAAAAATTAAACACGAAACGCAAGACCACTTGCAAAAAGATTATTCCCACCAGGAAAGATGTTATAAGTATCAGAAACATCCCCAACCATTTGAATATCGTGTTGTTGATTCGTTCGATCATAGCCAGTCGTTCCTTTCTGAAATTAAGCTTTTGACTAAGCTTATTGGTTTTAGTATTCCAGGAGGAGGGGTAAGAGGAGACCGGTTGGGAAACCTCTTACTCCCAAGCAGTATATCTATTTGGCTAATTCCATGATTCTTGCCAATAATTCTGCATCGGCATATTCGGCTCGAACAGAGTTGGTCATTTCCATTAATTCGCTGATGACTTCTTCCGGAACATCATAAACCTCTACCCCGGCGTCAATCATAGTTTGCAGTTCTCTTTTGTCATCTTCCTGGCATATTTGTCTTTGGTAATCGCGGGCCTCTATAGCCGCATCCTGAACAATTTGCTGGAACTCAGGTGAGAGCTTTTCCCATGTTTTCAGACTTATAACAACAGGCTCGGCCCCATACTGGATATTTAAGTTGTCTGCATAATACTTCTGGACCTCATGAATCTTGTTTTCAACCATTGTTGAAGGGGGATTAAACTGTCCGTCTGCTGTTCCCTGTTGTAAGGCTATATAACACTCGTTCCAGGCAACGGAAATTGGGTTGCCCCCGATGGCTTTGATTGTTGCTGTCAAGACAGGGCTGCCGGGGACCCTGATTTTTAGGCCCTTGAGGTCGGCTAAGGTCTCGATTTTCCTTGTGTTACCGCTAAGACGTTTGAAACCGGTTTCCCAATTGGCCAAAAGCTTCATCCCTACCGCCTGCAGAGCTTCATCGCTTTCCATACCGATGGTATCTAAAGTCTTATAGGCATGGTCATAATCTTTAAAAACAAAAGGTAAGTCGTAAACGCCCATTTCAGGCACGAAATTTGCCAGTATTGCCGGCGAATTCAAAACGATGTCAACTACTCCCATTTGGCAAGCTTCGGTCATGTCTTTCTGGTTGCCTAGCTGAGAATTGGGATAAATTTCAACTTTAACTTTGTTAGCGGTCTTTTCTTCGACTATTTCTTTGAACAATAGGCAACCCTTATGCCAGGAGTGGGATTCTGAGGATTTATGCCCCATTTTCATTACGATAGGTTCTTCACTCTGTTCCGGCTGTTCTGCCTCCGCTTGTTTGTCTGCCCCGCAACCTACCGCGAGTAAAGTAATAGACAGAAACAAGATAAAAAAAAGCAAGGTATATTTTTTCATGACAGATACTTAACCTCCAATTCAATATATAAGTATTTCTGGAAATTTTCTTAATAATTCTAGCGAGCTGAAAATGTGCTAGAATAGAATAGAGAGTCATCCTTGTTAGTTGCGTTCCCCGATGCACTAACCGTTAAAAGGGTGGCTTTCGTAATTTCTCAATACGAAAGCGTAGTTTTTTTCCATAATAGATATCTTTACATCACCTCCGTTTGTAATTAATGTATTAAATTTCCTACCACCCCCTATTTTTTAAGCTGCATCCCAAGGATTAAGTTCTCTTTGCCTTTGGCAAGATGTTCTTTCATGCATTTTTTTACCAGTTTCTTGTCCTTGCTTTCAAAAGCCTCTAGGATTTTTTTGTGTTCAATGCATGATGTATGCAAACGTCCTTCCTTAAACAAAGATATGGACTGTATTACACTTATTTGTACCCAGATTTCCCTGATTATCTTTTCCAATTTATCGTTATCGGCGATTCTCATAATATTCATATGAAAGTCGGCATTAGTCTTCATAATGTTCTTCTTGTCATTAGGTTGTAATGATTCTAAACGGGTTTCGATGGCCTGAAGTTTTTGCAAATCTTCATCGGTCATTTTTTCAATGGCTCTTTCGGCACCCATTACTTCCAACGAATACCTGACCTCCCAAATGTTTTCGATGTCCTTTAGCGTGACAGGAGTGACGATGACACCTTGGTGAGAGTTGTAGCTCAATAGACCTTCGGACTGCAGAATTCTAAAGGCTTCACGCAAAGGTGTTCTGCTTACGCCTAATTCGTCACATATTTCTTTTTCTTTCAATTTGTCCCCTGGTTTGAAATGTCCATTAATCATGGCATTGCGTAAATAATTGGCTATTGAAACGGCAATCGATTCCTTTTTAGGTTTTTGGTTCTTGTCAAATTTTCTTCTGAGCAGATATATTTTCCCTTGCTTAGCTATAAACATATTTTTTCTCCTTTGCTAGAACAGGCCTATGACCTTATTGTATACAATCAAGAAGTGCATACAAAATATTATTGTATACAATCCTTATTCTTCATGAGAACTACAATTCCTGCTAACAGACAAAAAATATTTCAAAAAGCAGATAAAGCTTGAAAGAGAAGGACACAAGAAAACAGTGTAAGATCAAGAGGGGAATTGTATACAAAAACAAATTGCAATCCGCTGCAAATATGATTGACGGACTGAAAGCATTGCGTTATGATTAGATCAATTAAATATTCGGGGAGCTGGGACAGTCCGGCTGAGAGGGCATTCGCGAGAGGTTCAGGAGAGATTTATTGCTCGGGAAATGCCGACCCTTTAAACCTGATCTGGATAATGCCAGCGGAGGAAATAGCCCAAGAATTAAATTGCAACCGTTTCCGGGCCGGAAGCGGTTTATTGTTGTGAAGAGAACAATGAGAGGGGAGATGAAAAAGATGGCGGTGGTAAATCTTAGCTTACAGGTTCTTCCGGTGGTGGAGGAAGAACGGATTTATGAGGTTGTCGATGAGGCGATTAAGGTAATCCAAAAGTCAGGTGTGAAATATCTGGTCGGACCGATGGAAACCACGATGGAGGGAGAACTGGAGGAACTCTTGGAGATTGTGAAAAAGGCGCAGGAGGCTTGTGTTCGGGTAGGAGCCCCTCGTGTGGTATCGGTAGTCAAAATCGACTATAAGGCCGAAGGGGTGACAATGGAAGAAAAAATAGATAAGTACAGGGATGGGAGAAAACCGGAATGAAAAAGTATCTTCCTTCCATAATGTTTTTTGTTCTGCTGTTAATCATTTGGGAATGGGTTGTAAAGTATTTTGAGATTAAAGAATATATTTTACCATCACCCTCTGCGGTGGGAAGTTCTCTTATTAATAAGAAAGTATTGTTGTGGGATCATGGTCTGCAAACCATTTATGAAGCGTTTCTTGGCTTTTTGCTGGCCATAGGGGCGGGTTTAGTTTTATCCGTGGCGATGGGACTTTCCCCGGGAGTAAAAAGAACAATATATCCGTTAATGGTAGTTTC
The DNA here is from genome assembly GCA_018433675.1 of Clostridia bacterium. Taxonomy (GTDB): domain Bacteria; phylum Bacillota; class Peptococcia; order DRI-13; family SM3-B62; genus SM3-B62. The sequence goes on along the minus strand of JAHDQS010000003.1, from coordinate 44,347 downwards.
CCAGACCATACCTATTGTGGCGATAGCGCCGCTGTTCATAATCTGGTTTGGCTATGTAATGATGCCCAAGGTGGTAACGGTTGTACTGATTTGTTTTTTCCCGATTACCCTCAGCCTGGTGGAAGGTCTTTCCACTGTTGACGAGGATATGGTCAGGCTTTTGACGGCTATGGGGGCTTCGCCGTGGCAGGTTTTCCGCAAGGTGAAATTTCCGGGAGCCATGCCCTCATTTTTTGCCGGCTTAAAAATATCCGCCACCTATAGCGTCATGGGGGCGATTATCGGGGAGTGGCTGGGGGCCTCAAAAGGATTAGGAATCTATATGACCCGGTCTATGAAGTCATTCTTGACAGATCAGTTATTTGCCGCTATTGCGGTGGTATCGATTTTAAGTTTGTTGTTTTTTGCGGTGGTAGAAATCACGGGGAGATTGGTAATGCCTTGGTATTATCAAAAATAACCGTCTGGGATAACAAGGAGGATGAAATGAAAAGAAAATTTGCTGTTATAGCGGTGTTATTGTTTATGTTGATGGTCATGACCGGCTGTGGAGCCGAGAAACCGAATGAAGAGGGAGAAATGACAAAGATAAGCTGTATGCTGGATTGGACGCCAAACACAAACCATACCGGCTTGTATGTTGCTTTGGAGAAGGGTTTCTACCGAGAGGAAGGTCTTGAGGTCGAGATTTTTCAGGCCGGGGAGACAGGACCGGAGCAATTGATAGCTGCCGGGAAAATTGATTTCGGAGTCAGTTACCAAGAGGCGGTGACTTATGCCAGAGCTGCCGGTATACCCATTGTTTCGTTGGCGGCGGTGATTCAGCACAACACCTCCGGTTTTGCTTCCTTAAAGGAGGACAAGATTCAAAGACCGCAGGAATTGGAAGGGAAAAGATACGGAGGCTGGGGTTCACCTGCCGAATATGCGGTTATTGAGGCGATCATGAGAAAAGACGGCGGTGAGTCGGACAAGGTTGAGTTTATTGACATTGGCTCGACTGATTTCTTTTCGGTTATCGGTAAAGATGTTGACTTTACCTGGATATTCTACGGTTGGGACGGTATACGGTCGGAACTGAAGGGTGTCCCGTTGAACATTATCATGCTGAAGGATTATGACCCGGCGCTGGATTACTACACTCCGGTTATCGTTGCCAGCGAAGATACTATAAAATCACGTCCTGATGTCACCAAAAAATTCATGGCGGCAACCACCAAGGGTTATGAATACGCGATGGCGAATAGCGAGGAGGCCGCAGGGATTCTTTTAAAGCATGTACCGGAACTGGATGGGGATTTGGTGAAAAAGAGCCAGGACTGGTTAAGCGAACAGTATCAAGCAGATGCCCCGCAGTGGGGTTGGCAGGATAATGAGGTGTGGAAGCTTTATGCGGAGTGGATGTTTGAACGGGAACTGCTTTCAGAGAAAATCGAACCCGAAAAAGCCTTTACCAACGAATTTCTGCCGGAGAGATAAAATGGCAGAGGATTATTTGGTTGTCGATGATATTTTCAAAACGTACCCGCCGGCGGAAAAAGGAAAGGAGAAGTTGGAAACACTTAACGGAGTCAGCCTTGCGGTGAAAAAGGGCGAGTTCGTAAGCGTTATTGGGCCGAGTGGCTGCGGTAAAAGCACCTTGTTCAATATTATCAGCGGTTTAGAAAGGCCTGATAAAGGTTCTGTCCTCCTTGACGGGAAGGACATAACCGGGGAAAAAGGTCACATATCGTACATGCTGCAAAAGGATCTTCTTCTTCCCTGGCGCACAGTGCTGGATAATTGCATTTTGGGACCGGAATTGCACGGTGTTTCCAAGAAGGAAGCTTATCGGCTGGCAATGCCTTTGCTTCAGGAGTTTAACCTGTCGGATTTTGCCTCGAGCTACCCGGCTCAGCTTTCAGGCGGTATGAGACAGAGAGTGGCATTTTTACGGACGGTGCTGGCTAAGAAGGAGTTGCTTTTGTTGGATGAACCCTTTGGAGCACTGGATGCATATACGAAATCAGAAATGCAGGATTGGCTTTCCGGGATCTGGTCAAAATATCGGGAGACTGTACTTTTCATTACTCATGACGTTGAAGAAGCCATATTTCTCTCGGATCGGGTTTATGTTTTCAGCAAACGACCTGCTGTTGTCAAGGCAGAGATAACTGTTAGTATTCCCCGACCGCGTTCCCGCGGTGAAATAACCTCAAATGATTTTGTGAAACTTAAAAAGGAGATGTTATCGGCTCTTTTAGGTGCATAAGAAAAAGCTGTACCGAAAATTTTTCGGTACAGCTTTTAGATTGTGCGCACGGCATGGGCATAATCTCTCGTTTATCTGCTCTTGCCCGTAAAGAAAAGGGCAACGGTGCCAGGACCTGAGTGGGCACCGATAACGGGTCCGACATAATTAATGATGACATCCTTAAAAGTAAATTTCTTACATAAGATATCCTTGAGGTAAAGGGCATCATCCAGACAGTCACCATGGCTGATGGCTATGACTTGATTTTCCGGGTTTTCTATCCTTTCTTCCAGCAAATCGGCCAGGGCTCTGAGGGATTTCTTGCGGCCCTGTACCTTTGAATGAGGAACGAGTCTTCCTTCGTCATTGACATAAAGGATAGGCTTGATGTTCAAGATTGAGCCGACCATAGCGGCTGTTGAGCTGATACGACCCCCACGTTTAAGGTGATCGAGAGAATCGACGGTGAAGAAGTGGTTGATTCTTAATATTGTTTCATTAACCCGTGTCACAATTTCTTCTTTGCTTTTTCCATCCTTTAACATTTCATATGCCAGATGTACGAGCAAACCTTGACCAAGAGAGGCACATTTGCTGTCGATCACTGTTAAGTCGCCATCTGGTATCTCATCGTTGAGCATTTTTTTTGCAACGAAGGCGCTGCCAACACTACCGCTGAGAGCGGAGGAGAACCCGATATATATTATCGGTCGCCCTTGCAGGAGGTACTCCTTAAAAAGGTTGTAGTAGGCAGTTACGTTTATTTGAGAGGTAGTCGGCATTTCTCCGTCCCGGACAGCTTGGTAGAATTCTTCGTATTCTAATGTCTTGCCGAAATCTTCTTCTGTTTCTTGGCCTTGAAAGTGAACCGTCAAGCCAAGATAGGGAATAGCGTTTTCATCAATGTATTCCCGCGGCAGATCAGTGGATGTATCGGTAATAATGACAGGTTTCATTTTTAAATCCCTCCTCAAAAGCCGCATGTAACCTGTTCATACTTATAATGAGACCATGTGTAAGGCGGCTTCTTCTTTATAAAATATTCTAACAGGAACAGCTAATTATATCAAGGATTGGTGTGCCATGAGTGGTATGCTATGAAACTTGTTATGTCGTGAGTTTAGCCGTTGTATCGCGCGATTCGTGTTTTTTCCCAGTTCCAGGCTGTTTCGATGATATGATGCAAATCATTGTGTGACGGTTGCCAGCTCAGGATATTCCCTATTTTCTCGCAGTCGGCAATCAGAACGGGAGGATCTCCGGGGCGCCGTCCGGTGTAATTGACCTGGAAATTATTGCCGGTTATTTCTTTTGCCGCTGTAATAACCTCTAGGACGGAATACCCTTTACCGTAACCGCAGTTGAAAACATCGCTTTTTCCTCCGTTAAATAAGTATTCCAGTGCTTTAAGATGGGCGCTTGCTAAATCTACCACATGTATGTAGTCTCTGATGCAGGTTCCATCAAAGGTCGGATAGTCAGTGCCGAAAACGTCCAGATGGGGACACAGACCGGCGGCAGTGCGCAAGGCCATAGTTATCAGGTGGGTAGCATCAGGCTTTCCTTCCCCAATTCTTCCTGCGGGATCTGCCCCGGCTACGTTGAAGTAACGCAAAGTGACGTAATCTATCTCATTGGAGAAAGAAAGGTCTGACAAAACCTGTTCAATCATTGCTTTCCCTCTGCCGTATGGATTGATTGGGGATAAAGGGGTTTCTTCAGCAACAGGGATTATGCTGGGAATGCCGTAAACGGCGGCTGTAGAAGAAAAAATAAATTTATCAATTTTACATTGTTTTAAGACGTTCAGAAGATTTAAAGTGCCCATGACGTTGTTGAGGTAATACTTGAGCGGGTTGCCGACAGATTCGGGGACGATGATATGCGCCGCAAAATGTATAACTGCATCAATATTATATTGCTGTAAAAGTTCCTGTAATTTGACAGTATCATTGATATTGCCGCGAACCATCCTGCCGGATAGTACAGCCCATTCATGGCCGGTTGAAAGGTCATCATAGACGATCACTTCGTATCCGGCTTCTCCAAGCATTTTAACAACATGACTGCCAATATAACCGGCACCGCCTGTTACTAGTATTGTTTTCATGTTTATACCTCATTTCATGATGAAGATTAATTTGAATAAAGCAAGCACATTAATTTTAACGTATTTCCTGAAAAAAATCAGGTAAAAACATAGGTGATGCGAAAAAATATATAGATCAAGTAAATAAAGACAAATAATTTGCCTGCAATGTAAACATCTGATATAATCTGATTGTGAAAAGTAGTAAAGTGTATATTAATATAGAAACAAGAGCTTGAATTGTATGAATGTTTGTCACAAAAGAAATTAATTTGGTGATATATGATGAATAATAAACTGAAAGTTATGTTGGCCACAGAAGGTACATATCCATATCATCAGGGTGGGGTAAGTACCTGGTGTGATATTTTGACACACAGGTTGCCGACCGTTGATTACACTATATATAGTATAATCATGAATCCTTTTGTTACGCAGAAGTTTAGACTTCCTGCGGGAGCCGGCTTGATTAAGGTACCCCTTTGGGGAACAGAAGAGCCCAGTGAGCATTTGACGACGCCTTTTTCCCAGGTTTATGTCGGGAAAAAGATGACGGTCGATCAGGTTATCCGTGGCGATTTTCTTCCGCTTTTTGTCGAGTTGGTCGACGAGTTTCTCAATGAAGAAAAAAACCCGCAAAGGCTGGCTATTGTTTTAAGTGAGTTGAATAGATATTTCCAGCAATACGATTATAGGATGAGCTTCAAGTCGGAGCTGACCTGGGATGTTTTTAGGAAAATTGTGATGGCACGTGCCGGAGAAGGGCACAGGGATTTTGAAGATCCCAGTGTGTTTTCGGTTATTCAGAGCCTGGGATGGATTTATCGGTTCTTTAATATTTTAAATACTCCCGTACCGAAGGTTGATGTTTCGCACTCCGCAGCAGCGGCTTTTTGCGGTGTTCCGTGTGTGCTGGCGAAGGAGCAGAACAAAACCCCGTTTTTGTTGACGGAACACGGTGTCTATCTGAGGGAACAGTATCTTTCCTTAGGGAAAAGGGGATACCCCACATTTTTAAACACCTTTTTAATGAGGATGATTCATTCTGTGGTTATGCTCAATTATACCTTTGCCGATCAGGTATCACCCGTTTGCGAATATAACACGAGATGGGAAAAAGAATTTGGAGTACCTCAAGAAAACATTAAGGTTATATATAACGGCGTGGACAAGGAATTGTTTTCGCCGCAAAGGACTTTTCACAAGAACAGATATCCGACTGTTGTGGCGGTTGCCAGAATCGACCCGGTGAAGGATATTATGACCATGATCAGATCAGCGGTTTTTGTCAAGGAGAAGATACCGGAGGTCAGATTTGTTTTATACGGCTCTGTTTCTGTCCCCGTATATTACGAAGAGTGCAGAAAGCTGGTAAAGGAACTGCAATTGGAGGAAACCTTCATTTTTGCCGGGCACACGGATGATGTTCCCACAGCCTATCGGAGCGGAGACGTAATTGCTTTATCCAGTATTTCAGAGGCGTTTCCCTATTCGGTGGTTGAAGCAATGATGGTAGGAAAGGCCATTGTAGCAACAGATGTGGGAGGAATTAAGGAAGCACTGGGGGATACGGGTTTTCTGACAAATCCCGGTGAACCGCGCCAGCTCGCGGAAGCGATCACGGTCCTTCTGGCAAATGATGAGATGCGTTTGAAACTTGGGGCTGAAGCCCGGGAGAGGGCTTTGAACTATTTTACAATAGAGAGAGTGCTTGACCTATACCTGAGGAGCTATCAAAGACTGGCTCAAAGCGCCCCGGGTGAACTGGAAGCTCTCGTTATGAAGGTTAAAAAGCAAAAACTGTTGGCAGAGAAAGGATATGCATTTGCAGCTATTGGTTACTGGCGGGAAGCTGTCAGACAGTTTAGGATGGCTGCCGCTGAACTTCCAGATACCCCGGCCGTACCGGTAATTTTGACGGAGATTGCCATGGCCTATAACAATTTAGGCGAGTACGACAAGTCCTTTTTGGAATTAGAGAAGGCAGAAGCTATAGGGAGGCTCTTGGAAGCCAGGAGAATAGCGTGAGGAGGAACAGCAGTGAAGAAATTTTCCCGCTCGTTGATTGGATACAAGCCGGTTGCTGTTTCCGACAGAATTGATCGTATGGACCAGCATTATGAAAGAAGCAAAGATTTGTTGCAGGTCGAGTTATTGCAGGTGAATGGAGAAATTGTCAGGCTGCAGGAGGAGACCAAAAGGGCAGAGGAAGAATTGCAAAGGTACGAACAGTTTAATGCTGAAATAACAGGATTAATAGGGAAGGCGCATTTTAAAGCGACCGAGAAGGTTTATCAAGCGGTTAAGCAGGCTGAAGGTATAGAAAAGGATACGGAAAAAAACGCGGAGTTCAAAAAGGTACTGGATGAATTGACGCAAGAAATACTTGATACCATACAGAAATGCAGTAAGGATGTGGAGGAGTTAAAAGATGATTAGGGACGGCAAAATCCCAAAAAGGATTTTGGGATTAAACGTTAAACAGGTTGACAAGTATCTTGAAAATCTGAATAAATGTCATATGGCCGCCCTTGCTGAACAAAGGCAGGAAATAGAGGGATGTTATCGCAAACGGGACGGTCTGACCAGAGAACTCGAGCAGCTTGCGACAAGGAAGGAAAAACAAGCAAGAATAGGCGAGTTTTCCCGGATGGCTTTGGAGAGGACGAAAAGCGCCGTTGCTTTGTTGCTGCATGATGCGGAAAAAGAGGCGGAAAGCATTGTTTTGCGTGCCCAAAAAGCCAAAGGAATCAGTCTGGAAGGTATTCCGGAAATTGAGAATACCATCTTGGGAATAAAAAGGCAGCTTGAAGCGTTATCAGAGGATATAACCATCTTAAAAAGAGAAAAAGAACAAAGAAAAAAAGAGAAAGAAAGGCAGAAAGCAGGAAGAATCGTTGGAAAAATCATTCCGGCTGCGGAGAAAAAAATGCCCTTACGGGAAGCAGTCAGTGAAAAGGCCGTTAACGTCAGAAAAAGTTCTGTAAATCGGAATGAAATGACGGCAGACGGATCTTTTATACGGCGTGGGATTTATGACGGATGCTATACCTATGATGATAGTGGGTTCCCGGGTTTTTGGGATAATATTGACGGTATTTTGTCAAAAGAAAGCTCTTTTCGCGAGTATGAGGGGGATAGTCGTAGGGAAATAGAGGAAGAAATTAAGCCTGCGATGAAAAAGGAAGCGGTTTTTGAGAAAAGTGAAAGAGAAGAAATACGGCAGCCGGAAAAAACAGCAGCAGTTAAAAGTCCGGCAGTGGAGGCCCAAATAGAGGGTATCAGACATAAGTACATAGTGGGTAAAATTGCCGGAAAGGAATTGCTCGATAAAAACGGACAGACTATTGTAACCGAGGGTGACGTGATAACCGTGGAAGTGATAGAAAAAGCAGAAACGGATGGCAAACTGCCCGAACTGATCGTAAATATGCTTCTTCCGGGGATGAAAGAGTGAGCAAGAGGTTTACTGGCGATGGAGAACAAAGAGAACGCGGTAAAAAAATCGAGGATTTATTAAATGAAACACTGCAAAATCGCGGACAACCCCTTGATCGTTATGAAATAACAGCTATTCTGGAGGCGAAGGGCTGGAACGACAATAGGGCGGCAGAGGAGTACGGTGCCGAAAATGTGTTTTCTTTGGCTTCGGAGCTCTGGGAACTTGCTCATAAGGGAGTTGTGGCAGGTTCATTTCAAAAAGGGGAAAGGTTAAGCCCGCTATTGTACTTGCTAATGGTTGGACGAAGCTTTCTAAGGGGTACGGTGTTTGCTTTCCCCATGGCGATTTCTATCTTTTCAATGCTGATACTTGAATATTCACTGTGGTCTTACGAGTATTTATCACTGGAATTAGCCACGGGAATTGCGATTGGTACAGTCATGAGCTTCATGGTGGCGGGTGGCTTCATGCAAGCCATTGCCAGGAGGGGCTTTTTCTATATAGGCCAAAGTTATTATAATATGGCACGTAAGATTACTTTTAAGTTTATCAAGGCAGGTTTTGTGATTTGTCTTGCTATTTCAGCGGTATTTATGGTATTTAATCTCTTTTTCGGCGTGTTCCCCAGTCGAGTAAGCAACATCGTTCTTTTGTATTTTTTCTTTTTGAGTGCTATCTGGCTTTCGGTGACAGTTATGTATGTCTTGAAAAAGGAATTGGTTTTTTCATTATTGCTGGTTGCCGGGATTGGATTCGTTTTTGTGTTTTTTGGCCTGCTGGAGATGAATATCATTTTTGCCCAAGCCATTGCTTTAAGCGTAGTATCTTTAATGTCGATAATATTGTCAGTTTACTTTTTTTCCGCAGCTGAAAAGAAAATGGAAAGAGGGATTGTTCCCGCCTTGCCCAGAACTTCCATTACCATTTACACCACATTGCCGTATTTCTCATATGGCATTTTGTATTTTACCTTTCTGTTTTTGGATAGGATCGTTGCTTGGTCTACCAACAACATGTATATGCCCTATATAATCTGGTTCAGGGGCACTTATGAGTTGGGGCTTGATTTGGCTTTGTTTGCGCTAATCTTGCCGATGGGGTTTGTCGAGGTGGTTGTAAGTGAGTTGACGATTAATCTGGAGGCATACCAAAGGGAATTTATGAGCCGGGATACACATCTTTTGTCCCGACTGTACCTTAAACTCTATTACAAAAGAATGGTATTAGTAGTTCTTATTTCCATAGCTAGTGCCTTGTTGATTTACTGGGGAGTAGGGTATCTGGGGAATTTCCTTATTTTCGCAGAAAAATTCAAGTTGATAAACGTCGGTAAAATAAGAATGGTTTTTATTGTTGCGTTATTGGCTTATGCTGTATTGAGCGTGGCGTTGATGAATGCCCTCATTTTGTTTGTCGTGTCTCAACCGGAAATGGCTCTGCGTAGTATTGGCCCGGCCTTGCTCGGTAATTTCATCGTGGGATTTGCCTTGAGTCGTTGGTTTGACTACTATTTTGCTGTTTTCGGGCTTTTAGCGGGTGCAATCATTTTTTTGGCGTTTTCCACAAAGTATGTCCGGAAGGTGTTGGGTAAGCTTGATTATTACCTGTATGCTGCTTCTTAAGGAGGAATACCGCTGATGTATGCTGCTTTTGATAATCAAGCAATTCACATTTTGAGTTATGCCATTGCATATTTACTGGTTTTTCTGGTGATTCCCAGACTTATTTTTACCAGGCAGGACGGTGGATATACCGATAGGGCGGCAAGGAATTATATCAAAATAACTGTGTTGTTGATTATCTTAGGTTATCTCCTTGTACTCCTTAAATTATTTGAACTCTTGGCGCTGCTGGCTATTTTTATAGTCATGTTTCTTTACAGCTTTATAAAAAGGAACTCTCTGGAGGGATGGGATGACCTGTTGTCTCATGTGCAGCTCAGGATCTTTGAATATGCCGAAGGAAGACGCGGCCTGAAAAACGCTCTGAAGGGATGGCTTAATCATTTCAAGTTAAGCTGCCATCGCCTGATACGATGCTGCTTTGGTGGTTTTACCGCGGCAGGAACCACGCTTTTGTTTGCGGTAATGCTTATTTATTCGGCGTATTTGCGTTTTCTCGATGCCTTTATCCATGCTGCGCCTGCCATGTCCGACGCTTATGTGACCTTAGCCTGGATGAAATACATTAACAGAAGGATTTTGTTTCATGACGGTATTTACCCCCAGGGGTTCCATATTATACTTGCCGTTATCCATAAGTTTACCAGCATTGATGCCTTATATGTTTTAAGGTATACAGGGCCTTTGAATGGGGTTATTACCACTCTGGCGATTTATTGTTTGGTGTCCGGTTTGACCAAACGTAGGATGCCCGGAATTTTATCCGGGGGTGTCTTCGGCATCTTGGGTATGTACCTGCATCTGGATTGGGTACGGCAGGCTTCAACTAATTCACAGGAGTTTGCCTTTATTTTTATCTTCCCGTTTATTTATTATTTACTGAGTTACCTGAGGCAAGGGGAGAAAGAGGATTTTTGGATAGCCTCCGCGGCGTTGGGCGTGATGGGGCTCGTGCATACTGTTGCTTTTGCCTTTGCCGGACTGTGTGTTTTTATCGCAATACTAACGGTGCCTCTTTTGCGAAGTAAGGGTATTTTCAAAAAAGTATTAAACCTTTGTTTGATGGGAATGGGCACTGTAATGTTAGCCCTGCTGCCCCTCGCGATTGGCATGTTGATGGGTAAGGATTTCCACGGTTCTTCTGCCGATTATTTGATAAGCCAAAGCACATTCAGTATCCCAGCGCTCATTGTAACGGATTACTTTGCATTGGCGGCGATTGTCCTGATGATGCTGTATTTCATGTTTAACAGACGTTCCATGCGGGAAAAACAAGCCTACATTTATCTTGCCTTATTGGGTGTTGCAACCTTTTGTCTTTACCGTTATGGGGGAGTGATAACAAATAGTACGGTGATTGCCAGCCGCTCCGGAACACTATGGGCGTTGATGATTCCGGTTCTAATCGGGATGGGATACCATGTTGTAAGTAGCGTGCTTTCATTTTATAAAGACAGGGTGCCGGAGGTATTGGTATCTTTTGGTCTTTTGGCTTCATTGGTTGTGTTTCTGCGACCGGTACCCATCATACCCTACAAGATGGATTATGATTCTGCGGTAGAGCAATATTTGCGTATCAGGAATGGTTTTCGTCCTACCGAGTGGATGATAGTCTCCCAGGAGGAAGGGTATGCCATGGTCTTAGGGACAGGGTATCATTTAATGATGCAGGATTGGCTCAGTTGGTATGATCCGGAAACGGAAGAACTATACAGCATAGAGAATGGAGAAAATGTGGTTTTAGAAACACCTGACATTTTTATCTATCAGGAAAAGAAAGTGTTTGATACCGAATTTGAGAGTATGCGTGAAATATATGAAAGGCGCATAAAGGAAATGGAAGTGCTGGAGGAATGGCTCTTTCTTTACTGTCAAAAGCACGACAACATCAGCGTTTATTATGAGGACGATAATTTGAAAATATGGCATATCCACCAGCCGCAATCTAAAGAAGAGCGACGCGAGCAGCTCTGGGGGGGATTATTTCTGAGCCCCCAAATGGTGCGGAATTATCGGGGGTGCTGTTAATGGATATTGTTTTTGATCTGTGGATGCTTTTTAAGGTGGCGTTTGTTTTCGTTTTGTTTTTTATTCTGCTGCCTATGCGGGCTATTCGTTTTGAGAATGACAACAATACCCTTCTAGATAAGGTTTTTATCAGCCTCATTCACAGTGTCTTGCTGACCATAGTTATCGTTCATATTTTAGTGTTTTTAAGGCTATACGATATATTTTCTCTTTTATTGGCATATTTTGCGGTATACGTCCTATATATCAGGTATAGGGGTAAATCCTGGCTGGCTGTGCTGGATGCCTTTGGCATGGGGTTAGTTGTCAGTATTCTGGATGCTTCTGAAAAAGAATCCGGGTTTTTACGCGGTTTTTATTATCGTGCAAAGGTGATGCTGGGGAAATTGAATGACCGGCTCAAGGCAGGGATAAAGGGATTCTTTCTTGCGCCCTTTTTCGGATTGTTTCCTTTTGCCGCAGCCACAGCGGCGGCTTACCTCAGGTTAAAACCGGCGATTTTTCATGCTGCTTACTTTTACAGTGATGTTTATTTGCATTTGATTTGGACTAAATATTTAGGATTGAACCAGATATACTATGACGGTGTATACCCTTATGGTTACCATGCAGTTTTGTCGACATTCACAAAGCTCTCCTTCATAGATCCTTATTGGATACTGAGATATATGGGAGGGATTGCTGGGTCACTGCTTGTTTTGTCGGTGTACTATTTTTCCTTTAAAATGACAAAAAACAGGCGAGCTGCGCTGTTGGGCCTTGTTGTTTATGGACTAATTGCTACTGAGCTTCCATCCTTGGTTTTAAGGCATACGTCCGCTTTACCTCAAGAATTTGCAGCTATTTTTGTCCTTCCGGGTCTATACTTTTTTTGGATGTATATCAGCGGTCGGGAAAAAGTGCATCTTTTTCTATTTATAGAGGCTTTGGCGTGCTGCCTTTTTATTCATTCTTACGCAGCTGTGTATTTGCTTCTTTGGGCAGCAGTAATGCTTCTGGGAGCAATATTGTATAGAAAGATAAAAGTAGAGGTGATGGTTAATCTATTTAAATATGGGTTATTGGCCGGTCTTTTTTCTTCGCTTCCTTTATGTCTCGGCTACTTGCTGGTCGGTAAATTCCACCAGTCTTCCGCTGATTTTGCAAGAGAAGGTATGGGTGGTTTTGGTTTTATTGCTGATTTAGGTGAAGTCTTAAATGCTGTATTTGCTTTAGAAAATCCCTTTATGAGGGTTGTAATACCATTGTTTGTGATAGGGTCTTTGTATTTATTGGTTGGAAGGAAGAGGATACAGGATAATAGCAGTAAAATAGCTTTCTTTGCCATTTTGTTCTCGACAAATATGATGCTTATTCTTTATGTTGCGGCTTCTTTAGGCTTAAGTATTATTAGTGGAGCAGATAGAACGGGTGCATTTTTTACTATGATGCTGGCGACGTACTATGTCTTATGCTTTCACTTGCTGGAAACCATTTTTAAACGCGCAATAAGCTTTATAGAAAAGGGATTTAAAGGATTACTGACGGGAGGAATCATATTAACATTGTGTTTGATGAGTATTTATTATTATCCTCCCCGTGAGTTGTATTTTGGGGCGGAAGAGTACGACGCTTGTGCAGAAAATTATTTAAAAATAAAGGATGATTTTCCTGCTCTTGACTGGACGATCGTAGGGCCTCAGGAACAGCTGTCGCAAGCCCTGGGGATGGGCTATCATTCAGATTTAATCAGGTTTGTTCAGGAGTATGATAACCAAGAGGATGAGATCATTGATTTTAGAGAAGATTACTCCACACAGCATATTTTTGTTTTTACAGAAAAGAGGCCGTTTTATTCAGAAAAAGAGGTCTCCTTATCGGTTTCAGAATTAGAGTTAGAACCCGAAGGAGATGATCCTTACTCCCAGTACTACAAGACCCCGGAGCAAAGGTTTATTCTTGAAGCAAAAGCCGTAAAAATAATGGAGGAATATAGAAAATCATTTCCGGATACCGAAATATACTATGAGGATGATTCTTTGAGAATTTACTATATTTTCAATGAAGAAGCCCGTTCTGCAGAACAGGAAAGGGAAGCAATATGAAAAGAGTACTAATAACCGATGCCCAGCAAAGAAAAGCATTGGCGGCAACCCGTTCTTTGGGGAAGAAGGGGATAAGGGTAACTGCGGCGGAGGAGACAAGGTTCAATCCCACCTTCTTTTCAAAATACTGTAAAGATTCGCTGGTGTATCCTTCTCCTATTGATAAGCCTGCGGAATTTTACGATTGGCTGCTTCAAACTCTGCGTGAGGAAAAGTTTGATTTGTTGTTGCCTATGGATGATGCCACGCTGGATATTGTTGCAGAAAACCGTGCTGAATTGGAGCAATACACCATTATTCCTTTACCCTCCACTGAAAGTTATAGACTTGCGGCAGATAAGGGACTGGCTGTGTCAGCGGCAAGGGAAGCGGGGCTGGATTGCCCAAAAACCCGGATGATAACCAGCCTAGAGGAACTGGAGACGGTGTGCCAGGAGTTGGAATTTCCGGTGGTTATTAAGCCGAGAAAAAGTTCAGGTTCGCGGGGTATTAGGGTTGTGGAGTGTAAAGGGGATTTCAGGGAGACTTATTTAGCGGTTCACAAGACTTACCCCCTTCCGCTGGTGCAGGAATACATGGAGCCCGGTGAACGCTATGATGTCTGCCTTTTGTTGGGGAAGGATAGTAAGTTAAAAGCCGGGTTTGTACAAAAGGAACTGCGACATTTTCCTACCAAGATGGGGCCCAGCACTGTGCAGGAAAGTGTATTTTTCCCCGAATTGCTGAAGCAGGCCCAGGACTTGATGACCCGCTTGGATTGGTGGGGAATTGCCGAGGTTGAGTTTATGTACGATAAGAAAGAGGGTAAATATAAATTCATGGAAATAAACCCTAGGTTCTGGAACTCGCTGCAGCTTTCAATCCTATCAGGTGTTGATTTTCCCTGGCTGTTGTATCTTTTGGCTGTGGAGGGCGATTGTGAAGAAGTACTAAGGTATGAGACCGGGGTTAGGTGTCGTTGGCTTTTGCCGGGGGATATCCTGCATTTTCTGACGAATAAAGAAAGGTTTGCTCTGGACCCGCCGTTTTTTAGCGGAAAGAAGCAAGGACTTTACAACGACATTGTTTCTTATGAAGATTTGCTGCCCGTATGGGGGTTTGCGTTGGCCTGTCTGCGTTATTTGTTTGACAGATCGATGTGGAGGCGGTTTTTTGCAAGGTAGGGGAGGGTTAAGGATTTGAAAAACGTGATGACAATAGATGTAGAAGACTGGTATCAGAGCAATGATTTTAATTTTTCTCCCGAATGTTGGGATAACTTTGAGAGTCGGGTGGAAGACAACACAAGAAAAATACTGGAGATGTTGGACAAGTACGAGACAAAGGCCACGTTTTTTGTGCTAGGATCTGTAGCTAAACAGCACCCGAAACTGGTCAGGGAGTGTGTGGAGAAGGGACATGAAATAGGCTCTCATGGCATGTGGCACAAAATGGTAAACAGATTATCCAGGGAAGAATTCATCCGGGATTTGCGCGAATCGCGAGAGATTATTGAACAAATTGCCGGAAAAAAGGTGGTCTATTACAGGGCGGCCTCCTGGTCCATATCGAGGAAAATTCTGTGGATGCTTGAGGTGTTGGAGGAGGAAGGGTTTCTTTGTGATTCAAGTGTACAACCCTTTAGGACGCCCCTTTCAGGTATGAATGGCGCTCCTTATTTCCCTTTTCACCCTGTCATCAATTCCAGGACTCTTAGGCTTGTGGAATTCCCTTCGACTGTGCTGCGGGTAGGCAGACTAAATCTGCCCTTTGCCGGAGGGCTCTATCTGAGGTCTTTGCCAGGTGGATTGATTAAGCGGGCTTTACGGAGGGTAAACAAGGAAAGACCGGGCATGGTATATATTCATCCTTGGGAAGCCGATACAAAGCAGCCTAGGCTGCGGGTGCCTCCGCATATCGCTTTTGCTCATTATTCCAACTTATCGACAACCCTCGAGAAGTTGGAAATGCTCTTGCAAGAATTTGAATTTGCTCCGTTGGGGGAAATCATTAGCTCTGTTGAATGCCCGGAGCATGTGGTGTGAAGTTGTTGCCGATATGCGGCAAATACTAGGAGAAGGCGGGGAAACTGGGCTTGAAATCATATTTTTTTACCGGGATTGAGTTTGTTAAAAAACGTTCCGGCAATGCCGTCGGTGTTGTAATGGTTGTAAATTCATTATTGGCCGTTGTCGCCTTATTGCGTGAGGTCTTTTTTGCCTTATATTTAGGGACTTCGTCACAGGCGGACGCTTTATTGGTTGCGTTTTTTATCCCTGATACGGTGGGAAACAATTTATTGGCTGTTGCCGTTGGTGTTGCCGCTGTGCCGGTCTTCTCCAAGCTGTACATAGATAAGGATTTTTCCAGGCTGTATGCCGGGGTTAAAGGCACTTTGAAGGCTTTTGGCCTGCTTTCTTTATTTCTTGTTATTCTTTTCGCCATTTTTGCCGGGGAGATAACGGGAAGTCTGGGCAAAGGCTTTACGGGCGAAACGAGTCTTCTTTGCCTGCGCTTGTTTTATATCATGATACCGGCCGTTGTTTTGTATCCGATTTTTACGATCGGGTCTGCGGTAATGCAGGTTTTTAACCGCTTTTTTGTTCCTGCGGTCGGGCCTGTGTTGTTTAATCTTGTCTTTCTCGGCGGGATAATTTTCAGCTATGCTTGGCACTTTTCTTTGACTGAGGGGGCCCGATTTATTGCTTTTTCCATCTTGACGGCGGTTCTTGTTATGGCAGTGTTGGTTTGGGCGGCGATTTATATTCTAGGGATTTTTCCCGGACGAAGGAAGGATATCGGCCCGGAATTGCTGTCGGATGAGACTAATACGGGGAGGGATTTACAGAAGGTATTCAAAATGTTTTTTCCGTACCTGTTGGTTCTTTTGACTATGCAAAGTGTTTTGTATGTTGAAAGGTATTTGGCTTCACAACTGGGGACGGGGAGCGTTGCGGCCTTGAATTATGCGTACCGCGTAGCGCAGTTTCCCATTTGGGTTTTTGTTCTGGCCATTGGAACCGTGGCGTTACCCTCGTTGTCAAAATCAAGGGGGTTAGGACAGGAGTCGGAGTTTAAGGGTACATTGCTGAAGTCTTTGTGGGCCGTGCTGATTATAACGGTTCCTTTAGCCTGTGTTTTTTTTCTTCTCCGGATCCCTGTAGTCACGATTCTGCTTAAGAGGGGAGCGTTTGATGCTGTTTCACTGCAGGTGACTGCCGGTATTTTGGCCGGGTATGCTCTGGCTATTGTCGGGCAAGGTATTGTACAGATAGGTATTAGGGTGTTTTTATCCGTGGAGAAGATGAAACAGCCTCTCATCTGCTTAACAATCTCGTCTCTGATGAATATTGCGCTGGATTTTTATCTGGCGGCTAAACTTGGTTCAGCCGGCTTAGGCTATGGCGCTGCGATTGGAGCGCTCATAAATGCTGTGCTCATGCTATATTTTTTGGATAAGGTTTTGGAGTTATCCTTGAAAAAACATGGTGGGAAGGTTGTTAGACTGTTACTGGCCAATGTTCCCCTTGTTATTGTTCTTATATTGTGCAAGAAATTATGGCTATTCTGGTTTGAATCGGCAGGGCTTTTGGGACAGTCAGGTTATGTTGCTTTGGTTGTCATGGCAGTTGGCATTTCTTATTGGTTTGGCTTGCGGCTTTTTAAATTAATACATAATTGATCGAGCTATATTTGATGATTATTAACCGTCTGGGAGGTGCAAACATTGTCGGATTGTCTTATCATTATTCCCGCTCATAATGAGGAAAAAAACATTGGAAGGGTCCTATCGGAATTGAAGAAGCAATATCCTCGGATGGATATACTGGTGGTTGACGACGGTTCTGTGGACAGTACCGCGGCTGTTGTTGAAAGAGAGCAGGTGCTTTTAATCTCTCTGCCATATAACCTGGGATATGGCGGAGCCCTGCAGACCGGTTATAAATATGCTGTGAATGCCGGGTATTGTTGTGTTATCCAGTTTGATGCGGATGGACAGCACGACCCGTGTGATATTGGGACTATCCTGGAGTTATTGGAGGAAAAGAAATGGGATATTGTTTTGGGCTCGCGCTTTTTAGGGAAGAGCAGTTATAGGGTTGGGTTTGTAAAAATGTTCGCCATCAGGACATTTAGGTTATTGATAAAACTGACCACCGGGGTCCGTATTACTGACCCCTCTTCAGGATTGCAGGGGCTGTCTTATAGAACATTCACATATTATGCCGGCTTGGGAAGGTATCCGTCCGATTATCCTGATGCCGATGTTCTGATACAGATGCTGCTATCCGGTTATAGCATTTGTGAGTTTCCGGCGAATATCAGGGACAGGGATTCCGGGAAGAGCATGCATAATGGGATAAAACCGTTGTATTATGGTTTGAAAATGCTGGTGAGCATTTGCGTGGTGTTGCTGCGGAAGAAAAGCGGAGGGGGGGTAAATAATGAGTGATATACTAAGACTGTTGGTGCTATTTTGCGGAATTGGTTTTGTTTTAATGGTTTTTGTTTTACTGGTGAAGAGGAAAATAAACGAGCGTAATTCTCTGCTATGGCTTGTGGGAGCTTTTATCATTCTGGTACTTTCAATAGCGCCTAATACGCTGCAGGTGTTGGCAGAAGTGTTTGACGTTGACTACCCCCCTTCCTTGCTGTTTTTATTCTCAACACTTATAATGTTATTAATTGTACTGTATCAATCCCTTCAGATTTCAGTGTTGCAGGAGCATTTAAGGGAGTTGACCCAGCAGATCGCCGTAGACCGTACACGGGTCAATATACACACTAAAAATAGTAGTAATGACAAGGGGGAGAACTAGAGGTGTCGTTTGACCGGTTGTCTGAAAGCATCATGTCTGTTTTCAAGAATGAGGCCTTGTACATTTACAGGGTCCTTTCAGGTGTCGACCAACGCTATTATATCTGGGGTTTATTGCTGGCAGTGATGGCGTTACTGGTGCTGTTCGTTGTGCAGACAAAAAGGTGCGGAAAATTGAAGGGTCAGGCCGGGTTTGTCGATAAGGTGATGACAGGCCTTCAGCCATCGGAAGGATTGGAAAAAATCACTCTACATTTATTAGATGTTGTCCGCTCGCTGGTGGAGGCCGAAGGCTACTATTTTTATCATCTTGATGAAAAAAAAGAGCAATATTTACTAATGACGGTGCGGCACAAAGATTTGGATGATGGGAAGATAGGTCCTGCCTACAGCGGGTTAATGCCTTATGCAAAGGAAAGCTATTTGCCTCCGCTTTCATTGCCCAGAAGGCCGGATTCCGGGAAGAGGACATCCATCGTGAAGGATGGGGAGGTGCCCATGCTGGAAATTCCCGTGAAGGGTGAAACCATGCTGTTTCGTGTGGGGCCTGTTAAGAGGGTCGAAAAAGGGGTCCTGCGGAAACTGGACTGCTTAGGGGAACTACTGGCACCTTTGTTGGCGGCGGTGGATGAAACCGAGGTTTTGAGAAAAGAAAGTGAAAGAAAAAATGTTTCCACTCAAGCTTTGCATAATTTCACCAGCAATACCCTGGAGGCAGAGGGCGGTATTGCTACTGTTATGGAGTTGTCGATAAATATGGTACAGGCTGCCGGAGGCGGCTTTTTGACCCGTGAGGACGATAAGTATTCAGCGGACTTCTTGAGTGGTTTAGAGAAAGATACTTTGCGAATATTTGCCAAGGATACTCAAACTCATGAGTTGTTGGATAAGGCATTGGGTGCAAATGATTTTTGTGTATTGGACAGGAAAGAGAAGGAGTTTTATGAACTGCCTTCGTATCTGGTTGCCGCCGGGGTGGAGCAGGTTGTATTGGTGAGGGTCAAGACTGCCGATCGTTGGGGCATAGTAGTTTTTTGGTATATTGACATACCTAAAGTAGAGCCTCATCGTTTTACCGCCCTGCAGATGATGGCCAGGCGGTTAGGTGATCTGCTTGGATTACAGGAAGACCTTAGGAAGCTTTCTGGATCGTACGTGGATATGTTGAGAACGCTGGTTAAAAGCATTGATGAGCTTACACCTTATACGGTCGGTTACTCGGAACTGATGGCACGCTACGCAGCGATTATTGCCAGGGAAATGAATTTGAGCCAGACAGAAGTAAAAGACATTGCGCTGGCGGCATATTTCAGCAATATAGGCTTATTGGGGCTTTCAAGTGACTTGCTGTTTAAGCCCGGTAAATACACAACCGCCGAATACGAGAGGATGAAGCTCCATTCTGAGGTAGGGGCTTTGATCATCGATGCCACAATTGCCAATCACGAGGTGTCCCGCTATGTTAGATATCATCATGAAAGGTATGACGGACATGGTTATCCGGAAGGATTGAGAGGAGAGGAGATCCCCCGGGGTTCGAGGATCATTGCTGTGGTGCAAACCTTTCTTGCTAAAATAAAGGGGAGAGAATACAGAGAACCACTTTCCTTTGAGAAAGCTGTTGATACTTTAAAGACAGTGGCAGGTACGCAGTTGGATCCAGATGTCGTTTGTATTCTGCTGGAATGGTTTGAGAAAAAACAGGCCGAACCTCTCTACAAGGGGCGTTCCCTGGGGGCTTGTTGGGAGATGAACTGTGCGCCCCTCAGTATATGTCAGAGATGCCCGGCATACAAAAGAACCGCTATAAACTGCTGGGAATGTGAGAACACCCTATGTGAGGAACACGGCAGCAGATGCGAGACATGCTATGTATACACCGAGTATCTATATAGAACAAAGCCGGGCAGGATGAAAAATAGAATAACATAGTTATCAGACATCCGGAGGGGGAAATGGGTTGTTAAGGAAACAGCTTCTTGCAATGGCACAGAACTTTGTGGTCTACTATGGATATGGGAAAGAGGACGAGCTTTCAGTATTTGACTTGGTTGTTGTAGAATCTCAAGGACAGACACGCGACAGTGTCAGGAAACTGCAGGATAAAGGTACACTGGTGCTGGCGTATTTAAGCGTGATGGAAATTCAATCATTTGCCTTGGAATATGCGCTATTGAAAGAGGAAGATTTCCTTCATGGCTTGGGGGAAGATGGGGAAAAGTTAACAAATGAGGCTTATTCAACTTATCTTCTCGACTTATCTTCTGCAAGGTGGCAGCGTTTGCTCCTCCATCGGGCGGGACAGCTTATAAATTCGGGATACGATGGGTTTTTTTTGGATACAATTGGGGATATTGATACATCGCTTGTTCCAATAGCTTTTCATAGTTCTCAATTAATGGGGGCCGCCAGTATTTTAAAGCAATTGAGGGAAGCTTTTCCTGAGCATTTGCTTATTCAAAATAACGGTCTGGAGCGACTTTATAAATGCACTGCTATGTACCTTGATGGTATTTGTTGGGAAATTCCTCCGGATTATATTGGTGCGGATGAAAATTGGGTTAGGCAAGCCTGGAGGAGGATAGACTATTTAAAAAAGGAAATAGACTTGCGGGTTTTACTGTTGCTTGACAGGGACAGCAAGGAAGCCGGTAAAATGGTCCGAGATATTGCAACAGAAAACGGATACTTATTCTACCGTGCACCGCGGGAATACATAGAAATATGATAGCGACAAATTGGTATTATAGGTAAAATATACAGTTTTTAAGATGACATACAACATGAGGACGCGGGCAAAAATAATACCGGGTCGACCGCCACAAGAAAGGACTTGCGAGGTATCCCCGGATGCCGATAGTTTGTTCGGGCCGTCGGCCCGTTTTTTTTTGTTTCTAATAACCTAATTTCCTGATAAAAAAATATAACGCACCCGTCAGGATGCGTCCAAGAGAGACAGGTGGGATTCGAACCCACGTAATCAGGTGCCACGTACCTGAGTGCAACCACTACACCACAATCTCCCCTACAACGTACTTGTCCCTATTATAGCAGGCTTTTTCATGTATTTCAATTGGTTGTTTCTGGTCTGGTATGTAGGGAGTGAAGTACAGTCATGGCTTTGGCCCGGCTAGCCCATAAAAAAAGATAGCGTTTTTTACACTATCTTATAATAATCATGGTGGGGTCTATAGGAATCGAACCTACGACCTCTTGCATGTCAAGCAAGCACTCTAACCAACTGAGCTAAGACCCCGTTTTATTCACCACATTTGCAAGTCATATTATACTTATGTGTAAAAGGATTGTCAAATAGTACGCGATAAAGGTATGCGCGAATATGTACAGAATAAAAAAATATAATAAAGTATATTGCGAAAATAAAAACAATAGAATATAATACAGAAAAAACGGAGGTGATTTTTTTATGGATGCACAGATTAACAACACAGAGGTTAATCAAGAGATTGATCAAGAGGATGTGGAAAAAAATAAATCTTTTGCTATTCTTGCATATATTATCTTCCTAATTCCTCTTCTTCTGGCAAGGGAATCGAAATATGCGATGTATCATGCCAATCAAGGATTGATTCTGTTCCTTGCAGCTGTAATCCTTAACGTTTTCAGTTCATTTATCCCTTTTATAGGGAAGTTCTTGATTATTCCCTTTGGATATTTAGCACTCATTATCCTGGCGGTGTTGGGTATCGTTAATGCTTCTAAAGGAGAAATGAAAGCCCTGCCGATTATTGGAGGCATTAATATTATCAAGTAGGGGCTGTATTAGCCTTCAGAAGGTTTTAAATCCGACTGAAGGCTAATTTTTTTTGTTATAATCAGAGCGCCGGATGTATGTTAAAGAAAAATTCTTTTATATATACATATTCCTGAGAAATTGTTAAATGCTAATACCGTGATATTTGATATTACAAGAAAGGGAGGTTTAAGAATGCAGACTCAAAATATCGGACAACAAGCGCAGAATCAGCAGACTGCCCAAGCTATGCAAAATAGGATGAAGGAGCCGCCCCAAGTGATTACGACCAAAGATTATAATTATCTTACCGATGCATTGTCGTGGGAGTTAGGTGCTGTCAAGAAGCTGTATCATTTCGCCAATAAAGCTCAGGATGCGCAAACGAAAAACTTCATAAAAAAAGGGGTAGAAATGCACCAAAGACACTACAATATGCTGTTAAAGCATCTTGAACCGGCGAATTCTGCCAATAAGTTGCAGTGAAAGAAAAGGAGGTTAATGTATGCAACAGCAAAAACAAAACCAGAACATGATTCAAAATCCAGTGATGACTAACCAGCAACAGTCGCAAAGCCCGGAAATTAATGACAGAGATATCTTAAACGAGGGCTTGAATACTTGCAAAATGTTGACCGATAACTACAATGTTATGGCCAGAGAAGCCAGTCATAAGGAATTGTATAATGATGTCATCAGTATATTAAACGAAACACATAAGTCTGCACGAGAAGCGTTTAATTTGATGTTCGAACAAGGGCATTACAAGCTAGAGGCAGTTGATGCCCAAAAAATCCAGCAAGCACGCCAACAGTTTCAGGGTTATGCTCAGTCGCAGTTACCCAATGTGCAGCAAAACATAATGCAGTAGGGTTTGTTTTAAGAAGTTGTTTTAGGAAGGAGGGAGAATACCTCCTTCCTTCATTTTTTTCCGTTTAAATTACCATAAACAAGCCTGTATATATAAATAATGGCCTCATATAATAATTTTACAGATAATAGTTTTGCAGAAAGAATGAGGTGAATATTTTTTATGAAAAAGACGATATCCGTTGGTACCAACAGTGCACCGGGTCTTTTATATAGTAAGCTTAATAAGAAAATGCAGTATATGCAGGAGGAGGGTTTTATCTGGGATATTGATGTGGGCAGAATTGGGGAATTTACTTTCTTGGAGTGCTGTCCTCAGAAATATTCACGTTTCAAGCGAGAGGACGCCGTAAAAGCTATTAAATATTATATTGCAAGCTCTCTGGCAGAGATCGTGGTAGATGAATGGGAAATAAGGTTGATTAAAAAAATTGTTAAAGAACAATATTTTTACTATAACGAACGGGATAAGCGGGCAATTCTTGAGAGGGCAAAGACGATTCTTAATCCGTCCAATGGCAATTCTCACTTAAAATGGCAAAGAAAAGAAAAGGTCAAGAAAAAAGTACTTGAGTATTTGGATTCGCATCATGAGATTGTATTAGAGGGTTTTGTCAATTTTCGTTTAAAGGACTACATGGCTGAATTAGAGGATGTTGTTAATATTGCTGTGGACGAGCACATCCTGGAAAAGGAATATCTGGAATTCATCAGATTACTGAAGTACTTTGTAGATATACAAGAGCCCAGGGTTGATATGATAAAAATAATTTTTACGAAACCAGGAAAGTTCTTTTTACTTGGCGAGGATAACCAACCCTTTAAACACGAATGCATGGAGGGTTTGGTGGCAGATTACCTTGAAGATGATATCAATTATGATGACTTATTGATCAGTGCCCTGATTACTCTTGCACCCAAAAAGATCGAGCTGCACTTGGAAAAAGAAGTTGAGGTCAAGGAGACAATTAGGACGATTCAAAATGTATTCGGCAAAAGAGTCTTTATTTGTGAGGGGTGCGATAAGTGCAGATGAGAAGCGGTATAGGTGGGAAGCGGCTAAAAATTAGCTTGCTTCTTTTTGTTTTCTCTGGTATTTTGACAGGGTGAGGGTCAGGTGAAAATGATGGAGTTCAACATTGCTGTTTTAGTTATCTTTATGGGTCTGGTTGGTTCTTGTATCGGTTGGATAACAAATGTCATAGCAATCAAACTGCTTTTTAGGCCGTATGCGAAGCTTCGCATACCTGTTTTAGGGTGGGGCTTCCAGGGTTTAATACCAAAGAGAAAGAACGATATAGCGGCTGCTCTGGCCGGTATTGTCAGTACTGAGTTGATTACCGGGGATGATGTGGCCTCAAGCCTAAGGAAAGATAACATTAAAGAAAAAATAGCGCAAAAAATCCGAGATTATGTTTGTGAGCACATAACAAACCGCATTCCTTTTGTCATACCGTTGGCTATACAGCAGAATATTGCGGATTATGCCGGTAAGGTATTATACCAAGAGGTTATAAACTTTTTGGACAATCCTGGCAAGGTATTGCAGGAAAGTGATTTTTTGGAAATAAAGACGGAGATATATGAAATTGTTGAGGAAAAGGTCTTATCATTTGACATGGCAAGATTGGAAGAACTGACCTATCAGCTGGCACGGACAGAGTTAAAGCATATTGAGCTGTTGGGTGCCGTGTTGGGTTTCGTTATCGGAATAGTACAGGGGATAATCACTGTATTTGCATTCTCAAGGTAGAAATATAGGGAGGGGATGCATGTTGTTTGGCAGGTTTGGTTTCAAAAATAAAAAGGTCAAGGATCTGCGCAAGGATCGGGGCTATACGGCCAAGGAGTTAGCGGAGAGATTGCGGATTGATACGTCGCGTATCCAAAGAGTTGACGAACTGAAGCTGAAGGAGGTGCCCCAGCCTCTGCAGAAAAAGCTGATCTCGGTATTAAGGGGCGATGATACCGATAAAATACCCTGGTTGTAAGGTTGACATCAGTCCTTTCGTAGCATATAATTTTTTTAAATCGGTATATATATCGGCTATGAACGGGACAATTCACCGCGCTGATAAGGTTTTCTCACAGAGAGGCGTACCTTTGGCTGAGAGTACGACTGGGAAAGAGTGCGGTAAAACCACCCGGGAGCTTCTTTTTTGAAAGGAAACATATTGTTTGTTTGCAAACGAGTAAAAAAAGGCGTAGACCGGCGTTAACGGGTTTGAGAAGGAAGGAAATTGGTTTGAATATTTCTTTCAAGAAGGGTGGAACCGCGGGTTATTAGCCTCGTCCCTAAGGGACGGGGTTTTGTGTGTTATGGTGGGTTTGCCTGATAATTATTAAGAGGACAGGAGGCATCTGGTTTTGGTGAAAATAACTTTGAAAGACGGCTCAACGGTGGAGTACCCGGTGGGGACCCAAATTATTGAAATCACTGCGGGAATAAGTAAAGGATTGGCGAAAAACGCGTTGGCGGCTAAGTTTAATGGAAACATGGTTGACTTGTCGGTGCCTGTTGAAGAGGATGGGGCGCTGGAAATATTTACTTTTACCGACGAAGAGGGACAGCAGGTCTTTCGACATACAAGCTCACATATTCTGGCCCAGGCGGTGCTGCGACTGTATCCCGGAACAAAATTAGGGATAGGGCCGGCCATCGAGAACGGCTTTTATTATGATTTTGATTCGGAACATAAATTTACACCTGCTGATTTAGAGAAGATCGAAGAAGAGATGAGGAAAATCATCAAAGAAGATTTGCCATTGGAAAGGCAGACCATGGCGAGGGAACAGGCCATAGAATTCTTTTCTGACAAGAAAGAAGACTACAAGGTGGAACTGATTAATGATTTGCCTGAGGACGCGGAAATTTCTTTGTACAAGCAAGGTGAGTTTATCGACTTGTGTGCCGGTCCGCACCTTCCCAGCACAGGGAAGGTCAAGGCAGTTAAGCTTTTGAGCCTGGCGGGGGCGTATTGGCGTGGCAGTGAAAAGAATAAAATGCTGCAGCGGGTATACGGGACCTCCTTTACTAAGAAATCCGAGCTGGATGAGTATATTTTCCGTATTGAAGAAGCAAAAAAACGTGATCATCGTAAGTTGGGGCAAGAATTGAAGCTGTTCACGTTGTTGGAGGAAGGTCCCGGATTTCCCTTTTTCTTTCCGAAGGGCATGGTTATCCGTAACGAATTGGAAAGCTATTGGCGCTTGATTCACCAACAATGGGGGTACCAGGAAATAAAAACACCTATTATCTTGAACCGCCAACTGTGGGAGCGTTCGGGGCACTGGCACCATTACCGCGAGAATATGTACACGACGATTATTGATGAAGAGGATTATGCCATTAAGCCCATGAACTGTCCGGGAAGCATGCTGGTATATAACGCTGAGCTGCACAGCTATCGAGATTTCCCGATTCGTACGGCTGAATTGGGACTTGTGCATAGGCATGAGTTGTCCGGAGCTTTGCACGGTCTGATGCGTGTCCGTAGCTTTACTCAAGACGATGCCCATATTTATATGCTTAGGGAGCAGATGACAGAGGAAATAAAGGGTGTAATTGACCTGGTGGATTCGGTGTATAGACTGTTTGGATTTGAATACCATGTGGAATTATCCACTAAACCGGAAAAGGCCATGGGTTCCGATGAGGATTGGGAAGCGGCCACAGCGGCCTTGGAGCAGGCCCTGCAGGAAAAGGGAATGGTTTACAAAATTAATCCGGGGGACGGTGCTTTTTATGGTCCTAAGATCGACTTTCACCTCAGAGATTCTATCGGCAGGACGTGGCAATGCGGGACTATCCAATTGGACTTCCAAATGCCGGAAAAGTTTGACCTGACCTTTGTCGGAGAAGATGGGCAAAAGCATCGTCCGGTCATGGTACATCGGGTAGCCTTCGGCAGTATTGAAAGGTTTATTGCCATTTTAACGGAGCATTATGCCGGGGCATTTCCTTGCTGGTTGGCACCCGTACAGGTGAAAATATTACCCATAACCCAGAGACAACTTGATTACGCCGCTGAATTGACTCGGGAATTAACAAAAGATGGGGTCAGAGTGGAGATAGATAAGCGTAACGAAAAAATAGGCTATAAGATCAGAGAGGCACAATTGGAGAAAATACCATATATGCTCGTTATCGGTGATAAGGAAGAAGAAAACAGGAATGTTGCCCTGCGTAAAAGGGGAGAAGGAGATAAAGGCATGGTCGATTTTGCGGGGTTTAAGCAAGAACTGCTGCAGGAGATAGCAGCACGTGCTTAAAAAAAGAACGCAAGAACGCGGGTTTTTGTTGACAGGGTAAGGCCATAACTGGTATACTGTTTCAGGAATACAGATATTAAGTAGAAGCCGTCCGCTTCTCACCTTACGGCGCTTGAGTTGTTAGGTTCAATAAAAACTTTGATGGGCTGGGTTTGCCCGGATTTATCAAGGAGTATTGAATTTATAAGCGGATGGTGTCATCCGCTTTTTCTATTTATTGGTTTAGTTCAAATTGTGTGGAGGTGAAGGTTTATTAGTAAGGATGATTTTAGGGTTAATGAGGAGATAAGAGCCAAAGAGGTACGCTTGATCGATGACAAAGGGGAACAGCTGGGAGTACTTCCACCCAAAGAGGCCCTTAAGATTGCGGCCGAAAGGGGTCTGGACATGGTAGAGGTTGCTCCTCATGCCCGGCCGCCCGTGTGTAAAATCATGGATGTTGGCAAATACAAGTATGAACAGAGCAAACGGGAAAGAGAAGCTCGCAAAAAGCAGCACATTATCAGTGTCAAGGAAGTTAAGCTACGGCCTAATATTGAAGATCATGATTTTAATGTCAAAACTAGAAATGCCATTCGCTTTCTTGAGGCCGGTGATAAGGTGAAGGTCACGATCATGTTCAGAGGCAGAGAGTTATCTCATCCGGAACTCGGTCGGGAGTTGTTGACGCGTGTAGCTGCCGTTGTCAAAGATATGGCTACAGTAGAGAAAAATCCCAAATTAGAAGGTAAAAATATGACCATGATTCTATCACCGAAGTAGAACAATAGGGAGGGGGGTATACCACATGCCAAAAATGAAAACCCATCGTGGTGCCGCAAAACGCTTTAATCTTACAGGGAGTGGCAAAATTAAGAGAAACCATGCCTTTAAGAGCCATATATTAGAAAAGAAGTCGGCAAAAAGAAAGCGCAACCTGAGGAAGGCAGCCATCATGTCTGCTGCCGATGCTCAGCGTGTTAAAAAACTAATACCGTACAAGTAGAGTTTGAAGAGACTCGTGAGGAGGTTATTACTATGGCAAGGGTAAAAGGTGGGTTTGCCGCTCACCGTAAACATAAAAAAGTACTGAAACTAGCCAAGGGTTACCGCGGGGCTAAATCCAAATTATACAGGCCGGCTCATGAACAGGTTATGAAGTCGCTTGCGTATGCATATGCCCACCGGAAAAAACGCAAAGGGGATTTCCGCAAACTGTGGATAACCAGGATTAATGCTGCAACCCGGATGAACGGAATGTCTTACTCCCGCTTCATCAACGGCTTGAAAAAAGCCGATGTGGCGGTTAATCGCAAAATATTGGCAGATTTGGCCGTGAATGATATGCAGGCTTTCAGTCAGTTAGTAGCAGTGGCAAAAGAAAATCAATAAGAACCAACTGAGGTATTGAAAAGATGACTGTCAAGAGGTCATCTTTTTGATACTTATGGGCCAAGCATTCATAAATGAAAAAGGGTGAGATCTTTGAAAAGCATCAGTTCGGCTCATAACCGGGCAATTAAGGAAGCTAAAAAACTGAGAATGAAAAAGTACCGTTATTCTGCCCAGGAATATCTTGTTGAGGGGATCAGGCTTACTGAGGAGGCTTTGAAGGCCGAAAAAATCAAAGAGGTATTCTACGATGAATCGTTGGAACTATCGGAGCGTGGTAGGCAGTTACTGCGACAGCTTGAGCTCTATGAAACGGTGAAAGGACAGGAATGCTGTTGTAAGGTTGAAAGTCCCGTGATGAGGGAACTTGCTGAAACAAAGACACCTCAGGGTGTGGTTGCTGTTGTTGATAAGAAAGGTGCCAGCCTATCCGTGTTCGAACAGACAACAAAGAGAAGGTTCCTATTAATAGTCGATGGAATCAGTGACCCCGGGAACCTTGGGACGTTGATACGCACCTCCTGGGCGGCCGGTGTTGCAGCTGTTATTTGCCTGCCCGCAACAGTGGATCCCTGGAACGGGAAGTGTGTGCGTTCGACGATGGGCGGTATTTTTCATGTGCCGCTGATTACCGGTGTAAACTGGCCGGAGGTCCGGGAATGGTGCAGGGATCAAGCTTACCAGCTTGTAGCCTGTGACCTGGCAGGTGAACAGGAGTATTATTCTTGCACGTATGAGGAGAAGGTTGCGGTTATTGTGGGGAGTGAAGGAGAAGGCTTAAAAACCGTGATGCCTGAAACGGTTGACAAGAGGGTAAGAATACCGCTTTTACAGGGTGCGGAATCGCTAAATGCTGCTGTAGCAGGGAGTATTGTTATCTATGAAATTTTAAGGCAGGGCGGCTCTTGCTAGCAGTGTAGGTGATATGGTATAATTCCCCTAAAAGAGAAGCAATAGTGTGGGTAATGACGATGAACGGAAATCCTTTAGCCGTCTTAAACAGGGAATGAGGTCGGGACTGAAAGCCTCATTAAGACGACGAAAAGATACTTCATCCGGGAGTTGCAAGACTGAAATGAGATAAAAAGAGTAGGACTTGCCGGTTGGCCTTCGTTACAGGCTGTGAGAGAATCCAGAATGTGGATTAATTAGGGTGGTACCGCGGAATATGCTTTCGTCCCTGTGGGGTGACGAAGGCTTTTTTTTGTTGAAAAGGAGGACAATGATGCGAGAAGAACTAAAGATGTTAAAAGAAAAAGCGGAAAATGAACTGCGACAGTGCTCTTTTGTCGGTGAACTGCAAGATTTGAGAATCAAGTACATGGGTAAAAAGGGCGAACTGACGAAAATACTGCGGGGTATGGGACAGCTTTCCGCAGAGGAAAGACCCGCAATCGGCAAGCTGGCCAATGAAATAAGGGATAGCCTGGAAGAAGGATTCAACCGATTTTCCGAGGAATTGAAGGCCCGAGAGCTTATATTCCGCATGGAAAAGGAGAAGATTGATGTTACTCTGCCCGGTAGTGTACATGAAACGGGAAGAAGGCATCCTCTTAATCTTGTATTTGATAGGATAGAAGAGATTTTTCAGGGGATGGGTTATAGGGTTGAGGAAGGTCCGGAGATAGAACTCGATTATTATAATTTTGAGGCGCTGAATATTCCTAAAGATCATCCGGCCAGAGATATGCAAGACTCCTTCTATATTACCTCCGAGGTGCTTTTGAGAAGTCAGACTTCCCCGGTTCAGGCCAGGACGATGGAAAAAATGAGGCCTCAGGTGCCTATTAAAATCATTGCTCCCGGTAAGGTCTACCGTCGTGATGACGATGCCACACATTCACCGATGTTTCATCAAGTGGAGGGACTGGTGGTAGATAAGAATATCAGATTTAGCGATTTAAAGGGAACACTGCTGAGTTTTGCCCGGGAAATGTTTGGGAAAGACCGTCTCATTCGTTTGCGGCCCAGCTTCTTTCCCTTTACCGAGCCCAGTGCGGAGGTAGATATCTCTTGTATCATTTGCGGTGGGAAAGGTTGCCGGACGTGTTCATATACCGGTTGGTTAGAAATATTAGGCTCCGGTATGGTCCATCCCAATGTCTTAAGGATGAGTGGATACGACCCGGAAGAAGTCAGTGGGTTTGCTTTCGGTATGGGTGTAGAAAGGATTGCCATGCTGAAGTATGGCTTAGATGATTTGAGACTGTTGTTTGAAAATGATGTTAGGCTGTTAAGTCAGTTTTAGGAGGTAATTAGATGCGTGTATCCTGGAAATGGTTAAATGAATTAGTAGAAATCAAGATGAGTCCTGAGGAACTGGCGGATAAAATAACAATGTCCGGCGTGGAGGTCGGGAATATAGAGTATTTAAAGAAAGATATTAAAGGAGTCCTTGTAGGACTAATCAAAGAAATCATTCCTCATCCTCAGGCCGACAAGCTGTGTATTTGTCGTGTCGATATCGGAGAAGATATGCTTGAAATAGTGACCGGGGCTACAAATGTAGAGCCGGGTCAGAAGGTTCCTGTCGCGGTCTGTGGAGCTCTGTTGGCAGGAGGGAAAAGAATAGAGGAAACAAAACTGAGGGGCATTGTTTCCGAGGGGATGCTGTGTTCGCCCGGAGAAATGGGAATTGAGGATAATGAAATGCTGCCTGAGCAGGAGGACGGTATATACATTCTGCCGCAAGAAGTGGAGGTAGGATGCGATATTGCTGCTGCCCTGGGATGGGATGATATCGTGTTGGAACTTGAACTGACCCCTAATCGCGCCGATTGTCTGGGTATGAATAATGTGGCCCGAGAGGTAGCGGCGTTGACAGGAGGGGCTTTAAAAATGGCCACTGTTGCGGAGAGTAAAGAGGGCGGTGAATGTGGGAAGCTGGCTGCGGTGGATATACTGGATACTGAACTCTGTTCAAGGTATGTGGCCAGAGTAGTAAAAAACATCAAGTCGGCGCCTTCACCCTTGTGGTTGCAACAACGTTTGACAGCATCGGGGATTAGGCCGATTAATAACATTGTGGATGTAACAAATTATGTCATGATGGAAACGGGGCAGCCGCTGCATGCTTTCGATTACGATACTTTGAAGGAAAACCGCATCATTGTCCGCCGGGCTGTTGAGGGCGAAGAATTAGTGACCCTGGACGGTCAGAAACGGGTTATGACAGCGGAGATGCTCGTCATTGCCGATGCCGAAAGGGCTGTTGCTTTGGCAGGTGTGATGGGCGGGCTGGAAACGGAAATTACGGATAAAACTGTGAACATTTTGCTGGAGGCGGCAGCCTTTAAGGGTTCTAATATCAGGAGAACATCTCATGCCCTGGGTTTGCGTTCGGAAGCGTCGTTGCGCTTTGAAAAAGGTATTGAGGTAGAGCAGCTCAGTTCTGTTGCCGACCGGGCAGTAGAGCTGTTGGTTGAGTTGGGTGCCGGAGAGGCTGTTGAAGGCAATGTTGACTGTTATCCTGTTAAACAGGAGAGAAGGCCTATCGAGTTGAGGCTGGCGAGGATAAACGGGTTATTGGGTACAAAGATAGCGGAAGAGAAAGTTGACGGGATACTTTCTGCGTTGAGGATCACAACACTAAACAAGGAAGATGGCAAGTGGCAGGTTATACCGCCTTCCTATCGCTGCGATTTGGTAGCGGAGGTCGATTTGATTGAGGAAGTTGCAAGGCTTTATGGTTATGATAAAATACCGACGACTCTGCCTTGCGGCGAAACTACACAGGGTTCGAAATCAAAAGAGCAGCTCGTGCGTCGTGATATCAGCAGGATAATGCTGGCCGCAGGCATGTACGATATTATTAATTACAGCTTTATTAATCCGCGTAACTTTGATATGATGAGGCTGTCTGAAGGGCATCATCTTCGCAAGGCGGTGTTGTTAAAGAACCCCTTGTCTGAGGAACAAAAAGCTATGCGGACAACATTGCTGCCGGGGCTTTTGGACACGATAAGAAAGAATCTGCATAAACAGAACAAAAACCTCCGGTTCAGTGAAATCGGCAAGGTTTATCTGCCCGGCACTGACTCCCTTCCTGAGGAAAAATGGGTCTTGGGCGCGGCAGTCACCGGTAAAAGAGAAAAAACTTGGCTGGAAAGTGAAAAGGGATATGACTTCTATTATCTTAAAGGGATACTGGAAAACCTTCTCGCAGGGTTAGGCATCACCTGCCAGGTTTATCGTCCTGTTAAAGAGCTTTCTTGGCTCCATCCTAATCGGGGGGCGCTGGTAATGCTTAACGGGCGGGAAGTAGGATATATAGGAGAGGTTCACCCCGAGGTTATGGACAATTATTCCCTGGAGCAAAGGACGATTGTTATGGAAATAGAAATCGGTCTTTTGGTTGAGGAAGCTGCGAAAAGCATGAGGTATCAGCCCATAGCTAAATACCCGGCTGTAGTTCGCGATCTTGCTTTGCTTGTGCCCGAAACGGCGGAGGCGGCGGAGGTTGCCAGGATTATCACGGAGGCTGGGGGCAAGCTTTTGCACAGCATCGGGTTATTTGACCTTTACCAAGGAAAACAGGTAAAAGAGGGGTATAAGAGTTTGGCGTTTTCCTTGACCTGGCAGGCCGAAGATAAGACCTTAACGGACGAAGAAGTAAATGTGTTGCATGAAAACATTCTTTTAGCTCTGAGCAAGGCTTTTGGAGCTTCGATCAGGAAAGCATGAAACTTTCGGAGGAGGGTTTGGTATGAGCGCGAAGGAGAAAGTTAACCGGGTCAAGGTAAAGATCCACCATGACGAGTACACTATTAAAGGGAATGCTGCTCCCCGTCATATCGAAAGGGTTGCTGCCTTTGTTGATGAGAAAATGAGGCAAATGGAAATGAGAAATCCACACCTTCCGCTTAGTAAAGTCGCTGTTTTATCGGCCGTTAATATCACTGACGAATTGTTTCGCTTACGGGAGGATTATGAAGCCTTAATCAAGCTGTTGGATGAGGATAAAAATAATTAAATATTTTGGAGGTCAATCGATGAAGCTAATAGATCTTTACCGTACGGTAGTAGAACTGGGCAGAAAGAATGATCCTCGCCCCTTCGAAGAAGTGACGCGGACCCTTGAGTTGACGAAAGAACAATATGAAGAACTGAAGAATGAGGAAAAGAAATTTTTTGATCTTGAAAGGCTGACCAATCCATATAATGATACGCGTATTCTAAATGGAGATCCCGAGCAAGAGGTATCAAGCGTACTGGTAGGGATTGACATGGAAGCCCCTGAAATTGTCCTGGCCGATCGTTTGCGAGAAAAGGGGGAAAAGATAGACTTGGTGTTGTCTCACCATCCTGAGGGTAAAGCTCTGGCTGCTTTGCACCGGGTTATGCATATGCAGGAGGACATTCTGGCAGGGATGGGTATTCCGATAAACGTAGCGGAAGGTATTCTTACTTCGCGAATCAGCGAGGTTGAACGAAACCTGATGCCGCTTAATCATAACCGTGCTGTCGATGCCGCTCGGTTGTTGGGATTTCCCTTGATGTGCGTTCATACGCCCGCCGATAATATGGTCAATACTTTCCTGACACATGTATTTGAAGAAAAAGCGCCCGAAACTCTGGGTGATGTTGTAGAGATATTAAGGAAAATCCCTGAATACCAAAGGGCAATGGAAACCGGTTCGGGTCCGAAGATCGTGGTAGGTTCTGAGAAAAGGCGGGCCGGAAAAATTTTCGTTGATATGACCGGAGGGACCGGGGGACCGGATGACGCCTTTCTTAAGCTTTCGGTTGCCGGTGTTGGTACAGTTGTAGGTATGCATATCAGCGAGAAAAATAGGAAGGCTGCTGAGAAAAACCACGTCAATGTCATTATCGCCGGGCATATGGCAAGTGATTCTTTGGGAATGAACCTTGTGCTTGATTATTTGGAGCAAAAGGGAGTGAAATTTATTCCCTGTTCCGGCCTGACTCGGGTCAGCAGGAACTAAGTAGAGGGACCAAACCAGTAGAAATCAAGAGGCGCGGGGCAACCCGCGTCTTTTGGACTGAAACAAGAATAGGGGGTATTTCAATGTCCGCTCGTTTTGGCCCTGAGCTTTTAGCGCCGGCAGGTACTCTGGAGTCATTGAGGGCAGCCGTGCAAAACGGGGCTGATGCCGTTTATTTAGGGGGAAAGGTATTCAGTGCTCGTCGGTATGCGGAAAACTTTAATGACAGCGAACTGGCGGAAGCAGTCAGATATGCCCATCTTCATAACGTGAAGGTATATGCGGCGGTGAATACGTTGATAGATAATAGTGAGTACGAAGAGCTTTTTGCTTATCTTTTCCAATTGTATTCAATAGATATTGATGCCGTGATCCTGCAGGATTTAGGTGTTGCCCTTGTCGCCAAGCATTTGTTTCCCGAGATGGAGATACATGCCAGCACACAGATGACGATTCATAATGCGGCCGGAGTCCGCTTTTTACAAGGCGAAGGTTTTTCCCGGGCGATATTGGCCAGGGAGGTTTCCCTGGCCAATATCAGGCTAATCAAAGAAAAAGCGGTTTTACCCTTGGAGGCTTTTGTTCATGGGGCCTTGTGTGTTTCCTATTCCGGGCAGTGTCTGATGAGCAGCATGGTAGGTGGGAGGAGCGGAAATCGTGGTGGTTGTGCCCAACCATGTCGTTTGCCCTATACCTTGGTCGAAGACGAAGGTAAGGAAATAACAAGCGGATATCTCCTGTCACCTAAAGATCTGAATATGCTCAAATACTTGTCTGAGCTTAAAGAGGCAGGTATTGACTCTGTGAAGGTGGAAGGAAGGATGAAAAGACCCGAATATGTGGCGACCGTAATCAGGAATTATCGCCAAGCCCTGGATGCAATTGCCGACGAAGAAAACTACTTGCTGTCCGGAGCGGAAAAAGAATTGGGGCAGGTCTTTAACCGCGGCTTTACAACAGGGTATTACTTAAAACGACCGGGAATTCACCTGATGAGTTATCAGCGTCCCAACAACAGAGGTTTATTCATTGGGAGAGTTATTTCGTATGATAGGGGAAACAACGAGGTCACGGTAGATTTAGAAAACCCCTTACGGGTAGGAGACGGGTACGAAATTTGGGTAACAAAGGGAGGACGCATTGCAGGTGAGATTAAAGCCTTAAGAAAAGACAAAGAAAACATAGAAATGGCCGAAGGCGGCAGGGTTTCCTTCCGGATAAATGACGGTACACCATACACCGGAGATCGGATTTTCAAAACCATGGATATTGCTCTGGTTGAAAAGGCCGGCAAGACTTTTGCGGGCAGAGGAGGGATTAAAAAATATTCTCTTGACATCAACTTGGAGATTACAAACGGAGAGCCTTTGCTGATGTCGGCAAGAGACAACAACGGGTTTCAGGCAACGGTTCAAGGTAGATATATTGTGGAAAAAGCCAAAAAACAGCCAATCACCCGAGAGGTTATTACAAAGCAGCTGGCAAGGCTGGGGACCAGCATCTACTATTTGCGCGATCTAACGGTCGTAGGCGGGGAGGGATTGATGGTTCCTGTCAGTGAACTCAACGATTTGCGGCGCAGGGCTGTGGAAATTCTTGATGAGCAAAGATTGGCGATGTATAAGAAGTCTGAGGTAAGCGAAAATCTTTATCGTAAACGCTTGGAAATTTTGAAAAAAAACATTCCCAACAAACCGATAAGGCGTAAAACAACAGAGCTTGCGGTAACGGTAGGGGATATGTCTTCATTGTGTGCCGCAGCGGAAGGCGGAGCAGATGTCATATACTTTGGCGGTGAGAGACTACGGGGCAGAGAGGGAATAAGTCTTAACGAGTATCACAAGGCCGTTAAATCATGTCATGAGCGGGGAGCTCGTGCTGTTCTGCAGTTGCCGTACCTGTTTCATGAAAAAAATGAAAAGGAAATACAAGCTGTTTGTGAACGGGGCCTTGAAGCAGGTGCCGATGGGTTTTTGGCCGGGAACCCGGGAGTACTGCAGATTGCCAAGGAAATGGGCATCAAGGGACTAATAGCCGATTATACCTTGAATATCTTCAACGATTATGTTATTAAATTGTTGCGAGACAGTTTTTCCGTAGCTCGGGTGACACTGTCCCCGGAATTGACGCTGGAACAGATTAAAAAAATTATGTATATTGGTCACGTGGGTACGGAATGCCTCATACATGGCAGACTACCGTTGATGATAACCGAGCATTGTGCTGTAGGTAATGCCCTGGGGAGAAAGAGCGACGAGCACGAGTGCCGGATGCCTTGTGAAAAGAGGCGATATGGCTTGCGGGATAGAATGAAAATGGTCTTTCCTTTAGAAATGGACGAATCCTGTAGGATGAGGGTATATAATGCCAAGACACTTAATGTGGCGGAACGTTTGCCCCAAATCCTTAAGACAGGTGTCGATGTCTTGCGGATCGAGGCCAAAAGAGAGAACCCCTATTGGGTAAAAAGTGTAGTGGCGACCTATTCCGGGGAAATAAAGAGGGAAATGAAAATGGGTCCGGAATACGTTATCTTAGAGGAAAGCAAGAAAATATTGAATGAACTGGCGCCGGAGGGCTGCACCGGGGGCCACTATTTTCGCGGCGTTGTTTGATCAAGCAGGTTAAAGAAAGGCGGGGTTTAACGTGGATAAAAAGATCCTGCATAAGCTGGAATACGATAAGATAATTGAAATGCTGACAGAACGTTGTTCATCTTCGTTGGGAAAAGCCTTGGCACGTGCTTTAAGTCCCTCAGGGGACTTGGAATATATCGAGGAAAGACAGGACGAAACTACCGAAGCCAGGGAAATTGTCAGGCTGCATCCCGGGTTTACTATGGGTGGGGTCAGTGATCTTCATCCGGCTTTGCGCAAAGCTGAGTCGGGGGGAATAATCGATCCTGGGGAGTTTTTACGGCTCTATGATACCCTGATTGCCGCCGGAAGGATAAAGAAGTTTTTCTCTGATGAGGGAAAAAAATATTCTAAGCTAGCGATATATGCTCAATTGCTTTGTAACCTGCCGGGCTTGGAAAACAGGATTAAAAAAACGATAACCCAGGAAGGGGAAATCGATGATAATGCTTCGAAAGAGTTGACTCGCATCAGAAAACAGCTGCGGAGCTTGCAGGGTAGGGCTAGAGAAAAGCTGGAGGGAATGGTGCGGTCTGCCGAAGTACAGAAGTATTTACAGGAAATGCTGATAACCATCAGAAACGACAGATACGTTTTGCCGGTTAAGCAGGAATACAGGCAGTATGTGCCGGGTTTGGTTCATGACCAATCGGCCAGCGGTGCCACACTTTTTATTGAGCCCATGGCCGTAGTTGAGGTCAACAACGAGGTCCAGCGGTATGAAGCAATGGAAAGAACAGAAGTAATCCGGATCTTGCGGGAGCTTACAGCTTTGGTTGAAAGCCATCGTCAGGAACTGTTAGACATGCTGGAGGCGTTAGCGCTGCTTGATTTTATCATGGCCCGCGGTAAGCTCAGTGCGGAACTGGATTGCGGACAACCTTTGCTCAATGACCGGGGACGGATAAAAATCATCCAAGGCAGGCATCCTTTGATTAGAGGTGAGGTTGTTCCCATTACGATAAATCTAGGATTTGATTTCGATGCGCTGGTGATAACAGGCCCTAATACGGGTGGCAAAACCGTAACGTTAAAAACAGTAGGTTTGTTTACTTTGATGGCCCAAGCAGGGCTGCACGTTCCGGCACAAACCGGCACGGAAGTGGCGGTGTTTAGGAAGGTGTATGCGGATATCGGTGATGAGCAGAGTATTGAGCAGTCATTAAGCACCTTTTCTTCTCACATGACGAATATTGTCAGCATCCTTCAAGGCATGGACGAACAATCTTTGGTGCTGTTGGACGAATTAGGGGCTGGAACCGATCCTACCGAGGGTGCGGCATTAGCCATGGCTATTCTTGAGCAAATGATTCAAGACGGTGTAAAGGTTATTGCCACAACACATTACAGCGAGTTAAAGAGTTTTGCGTATAATCATGAGCGGGTGGAAAACGCCAGTGTAGAGTTTGATGTTCAGACCTTACAGCCTACTTATCGACTCTTAACAGGTGTTCCGGGTAAGAGCAACGCTTTTGAGATATCGCGGCGCCTTGGCTTGTCCGCTGATATCGTGGAAAGGGCCCGGGGCTTCCTTTCCCGGGAGGAGGTCAGAGTAGCCGACCTCATTGAGAATTTGGAAACCAATCAGCTTTTATCGGAAAAGGACCGCCGGGAAGCGGAAGACCTTAAAAGAATGGCAAAGGGCAAATTATTAGAGCTGGAAAAGAAAGAAAAGGAATTAGCTGCAAAATCACGGCAGGTGCTGCAAAAAGCCAAGGATGAGGCCTTGGAAATCGTTGCCAAGGCCCGGCGGGAAAGCGAATCGTCTTTAAAGGAACTTCGAACTTCTCTAAAAAATGCTCCTTCATTACAAGAAGAGCTGGGTGAAATGCAAAAGATTCGCGACAGTTTGCGTCACAAGGAAAACGAATTGAGGGAAGAAACCAAGTCCTTGGAAAAGGGCGAAACCATTGACATAAGAACCCTGGAACCGGGGGATATGGTTATTATCGACAGGCTTAATCAAAAGGCGCAGGTCTTGCAAAAACCTAAAAACGATGAAGAGGTTTTGGTACAGGCCGGTATCATGAAATTGACGGTGAAGGCTCGGGATTTAAGAAAGATACCGATGGTCAAAGAAAAAGAGGAACATGTCATTTCAGGAGTCGGCGGGATCGTTGCCGGCAAGGCACGGGAGATAAAAAGTGAACTTGATTTGCGAGGGTTGACTGTCGACGAGGCTCTTGCAGAGACGGAGAAATACTTAGACGATGCTTGCTTAGCGGGTCTTCTCCAAGCTTATCTCATACATGGGAAAGGGACAGGTGCGTTGCGTGCCGCTATTACAGAATTGGTAAAAACCCATCACAATGTCAAATCACATCGGATGGGCGGGTATAATGAGGGAGGACATGGAGTAACGGTAGTAGAATTTAAGAAGTAGAATAAAAGAGGAGATTAAAAAGATGCGAAAACCAATAATTGCCGGAAACTGGAAAATGAATAAAACCCCATCCGAAACGCTCAAGCTTCTTCAAGGGCTCGTTAAGGAGCTGTGGGATATTGACGGGGTCGATGTTCTTGTTTGTCCTCCTTTTACATCTCTCGCCCCGGCAGGTGAGCTTTTGAAAGGTTCAGCGATAAAACTGGGGGCGCAGAATATGCACTGGGAGGAAAAGGGCGCTTATACCGGGGAGATATCGGCTGACATGCTTCTGGATTGCGGCTGTAGTTACGTTATTCTTGGACATTCCGAAAGAAGGATGATTTTTAGAGAGACAAATGAAGAAATTAATAAAAAGGTCAAAACGGCCTTGAAAAAGGGCTTGCATGTTGTGCTCTGTATTGGGGAGGTTTTGGAGGAAAGGAACGAAGGGAAAACCATGCAGGTTGTCAAAGAACAACTGTTGGATTCCCTGGTCGGCCTTTCGGTTGAAGAAATGAAAGGAGTGGTTGTTGCCTATGAGCCTGCCTGGGCGATCGGTACGGGAAAAACGGCAACTGCTGATGACGCAGAGGATGTTATCAAGGAAATAAGAGAAATAATCAAGGAAACATGGGATGGTGATATCGCTGAGAAAACACGTATTCTCTACGGAGGCAGCGTTAAGGCCTCAAATATCAAGGAGTTAATGTCACAACCGGATATTGACGGTGCTCTGGTTGGCGGAGCCAGCTTGAAAACAGAGGACTTTGTACCGATTGTTAAATATTAAAAGGGAAAATACAAAAAAACGTGTCGGAAATTTCGCTTGATAAGCAGTTCCCGACACGTTTTTTTTGCTATGGTATAAAAATCTCAAGTTGATTAGAGGGAGGGCTGGTTGCACCGGTTCTGCTGTTGACGGCTATGACACGATAGTAGTAAGAGGTGTTTCTGGAAAGGTTGGTGTCCGTGTACTTATTATTGTTGACCGGATTAGAGGTTATTCTGTGTTCTGCGGTCAAAGGGAAGTTCGATGCGGTGCTGCGATAAACATGATATTGAATAGGAGTATCCATTTGTGGCTTTGTCCAGGAAAGACTTGCGCTTGCCCTGTTGCCTCTGACCTGTCCGCTGCCGCTGAGGTACGGTACAGCTGTATTTTCATTGGTGTCAACGTTATCATTGATAGCGTTGTTATTATCGATAAAATTGGCAGTACCGGTGGCAACAGATATTTCATTGGAAGGCAGGGTTTGAGTGATTTCCGTACCTTCAGGTTGAATCTGGACGGCCACAACGTAATAGTAACGAATATTTTTTTCAACGTTGCTGTCGGTCCAGGTCGAAATATTCCCGGTCAGTTTTGCTACTTGGTACTCTTCCGAACGTAGCACATTAGGTTCTGTCGAACGATAGATGATATATGGGGTGTTATCGGTAGCTCCCGGATAGTGCCAGTTAAGGCGTATCCCGGCTAGCTCATCTTCTCTTCCCAAGAGTGGAACTCCACTCAGATTAAAGGAAACCGTACTAGACCTATGGAGGGTGCAAAATTCAGTGGGAGGTTCTAGTTCAACATCTTGAGGCGGCACATCACCCGTCCAAGGTATGGGACGCTTAAGAAACGTTCCGGTAACCGATACCGGGCAAGAAGATGTAAGAAGCTGGCCTGTATCGGCACAAACCGGCATCTGTACCCAGACATCCGATATTTCCGTCGGCAGGTATTCTTCATTGAATTTCTCCATTACGACAAAATCGGGAGGTGTGAGGTTTGAAGGGAGCAACCCTGATTTATAGTCAACAGGAATGGTTGCTATACCGCTGGGAACTTTGAAGCTTGAAACGGGAAGATCTCGGTGCGCCACAGTCATAACCTGCTTCCAAATTGGAGCACCGTAACCGCCGCCGAAAACATTCGTCATTGATTCTTCTTGATCGAAACCGAGCCATACCGCTCCCACCAAGTCTGCCGTATAGCCCATAAACCAAGCATCAACATCAAAGGAGGTTGTACCTGTTTTACCGGCGACAGGTCTGTCCATACGAGCTGCTGTGCCGGTTCCTTGATTTACAACAGTTTGCATCATGTCTGTCATGAGATAAGCAGTTTGAGGTGACATAACTTTTGCTTCAAAGGGTTGATGTTCATAAATGACATTTCCGCTACTATCTTCGATTTTTCTAATAGCGTGGGATTTGACATAGATGCCTTGATTGGCAAAACAACCGTAGGCCGCTGCCATTTCTAAGGGTGAAACCCCTTTGGTTAAACCGCCAAGGGCCAGCGAAAGGCCGAGGTCGTTATGGCTGCCGGTGTCAACCAAAGTGGTAATACCAAGATTTTTCGCAAATTGAAAGCCTTCATTAATACCTATTTTGTCCAACATTTTTACAGCCACGGTATTAATGGAATACTGCACTCCGGTTCGCATGCTAACCAAGCCCCGATACTTATTATCGTAGTTGACAAATGTTTTAGGACCGGAAAAGGTTTGGTATTCCTGAAGACAATCATCTAGGACGGTAGCCGGACCGTATCCAAGTTCTAATGCCGGTCCGTAGACGGCAATAGGCTTGAAAGCAGAGCCGGGTTGTCTTGTTGCGCTTACAGCCCTGTTGAACTGACGTTCACCTTGCTGTTGTCTGCCTCCAATCAAAGAGCGAATCTCTCCGTTATGAGGGTCAAGGATCACCAGCGCGGATTGCACTATTTTGTCGCCCTTATTTTTAGGGAAATTCTTATCATCGGCATATACTTCTTCAGCTTTTTTTTGGGCTGCGGTGTCCATGGTTGTGTAAAACTTGTATCCTGCGGTGTAAAGTATCCCTAAGTCATTTTCTTCAAGGTTTAGAATACTTCCCGCTTCTTCGATGATATGATCTATAAAGGATTGATAAGCGAAGGTGAAGGGAGTAAGACCTGCCAATTCAAGGGGTTCTTGTTTGACTTTTTCTGCCTCTTCCTCTGTAATATAGTTCATTTTGACCATTTCGTTTAAGACAATAGCTTGCCGGGCTTTTGACTTTTCCAGATTGATATAGGGAGAATATCTACTGGGTGCGTTGACGACTCCTGCCAATAATGCGGCTTCTGCAAGGTTCAGTTCTTTGGCATCCTTGCCAAAATATATATCGGAGGCGGTTTGTAAGCTCCAGGCACCGTGACCGTAATTAACGTTATTTAAATAAAAGGCAAGAATTTCTTCTTTTTCATATACTCTTTCGATTTCTAAGGCAATAAATGCCTCTTGGATCTTGCGGCGCATTTTCTTTTCAAAGTTTTCAAGCACGGCATTTTTAACGAGTTGTTGGGTGATAGTGCTTGCGCCTTGGGACCCGTAGCCTTTGGTAAAATTGGCAATAACGGCTCCTCCTAAACGGATGGGGTCTACTCCGAAGTGCCTGTAAAATCGCTGATCTTCTATGGCGATGATGGCTTGTTTCATTACCTCGGGAATTTCCTCGGGTGATAAAACGATGCGTTTTTTTGCCGCTCGCAATGAGGCGACTTCAACGTCGTCCTTATCATAAACAAAACTGGTCAATTCGCCGGTAATATTTTTAATATCGTATTCAGGCATATTGCGGATAACGCCAACAACATAGCCAACGCCTGCACCCATGATGATGAAAAATGCCAGGAGGGTAGCAAGTACTACGATTCTCGAATATCGTACCTTAACCTTTGATCTTTTACGGGGCATAAAAAAGACCTCCTTTCCCTGCTTGCATTATTATAGCATAATCGTCAAGTATTTTTTATCTTTTTACGCTTCTATGTACCTTACAATACTGCCAATAGTTGAGCATTTAAGATTAATAGTTATCAATATTAAACGATTCCTTCATATAATATTAGAATAACAGCTTCCTTTTACGGGGTGAAGCTCGTGGCGCGTTGGTATAGATCAAGATACGGATTTAAACGCCGGGCTCGTTTAATGTGGATTCCAAAAACAGGCATGATCATAACACTAATATTTTTGCTCTTTTTACTGCTTTTTAGTATAGTCGAAAGAAATTTAAAACCAACGATCATGCAAATTGCGGAATCCCGTGCGCATTTAATTGCTACGGAGACGATACATAATGTGTTATATGGGGAGGTTCTGGCAAACATAAACTATGATGAGCTGGTAAGCGTACATAAGGATTCACAGCAAAGGATCACAATGATGCAGGCCAATACTATTAAAATAAGTCGTATTGTTTCACAGGCTAACCTGGCAATTAAGGAGTCTTTAAAAAGCCTTAATGATGAGGTAATTGAAATACCGTTAGGACAGACACTGGGAAGTCAGTTGCTTGCTAATTACGGACCGAAAATCAAGGTAA
Organism: Clostridia bacterium; assembly: GCA_018433675.1. Taxonomy (GTDB): domain Bacteria; phylum Bacillota; class Peptococcia; order DRI-13; family SM3-B62; genus SM3-B62. The sequence goes on along the minus strand of JAHDQS010000003.1, from coordinate 500 downwards.
AGGTTGTACCCGTGGGGACCGTTGATGTTGGGTTTTTAGACGAATTTCAGCAGGCCGGCATTAACCAGGTGCGCCACATTTTATATTTAGATATTAAGACGACGGTGCAGATTGTGATTCCACTGGCGACTCAAGGAGTTACAGTCAATACCCAAATACCGATCGCTGAAACTGTTATTGTCGGAGAGGTGCCGGACACGTTTCTGGGAATAAATCAAGATGGCTTCAAATGATTCAAGCAAGAAATATTAAAATTATGGATATTGAGCGTTGACACATAAAAAGTGATGTGATACTATATAAAAGTCGCTGCGGCGGCGAAAAGAAGAGCCACAAGGCCCGAAGCAGGTCGAGAGGGAAAGGGAATAAATACCAAAAAGAACCTGTTGACTGAAAGCGGAGGAATGTGGTAGAATGAAACTCCTGCCCGATGAGGGAAGGAAAAAACGGACCTTGAAAACTGAACAGTTGAGAGCGAGCTCAAGTCAAGAAAGGGATGC
>JAHDQS010000018.1 GCA_018433675.1 Clostridia bacterium | reverse complement strand
GTTGGCTTCCATGCCGTTAACCATGTCGCCATCTGCATTATAGCGATTAACGGGGCTGAATATGCTTCAGGATGTACGGTCATCCCTTTGGCCTATATAGTTCTCTGATAAAGATACTAAGCGATTCACTCCAAATCATAGATTTGGGTTCTCTGCTTATGTGTACACTTCGCCTTGCTGTTACCAGCTTCGGCGCAATACTCGATATGGGTGGCTGGCTAGGCCTTGCCCAACAGGGACTTTCACCCTGTCAAAAGTACCAAGCTTTGCTTGGCGTACTAACGTACCAGGATTGCCGAAGCCTTTGAGCTTTAGTGCGACTGCACTTGGCGAAAAGGTTTGGGTGAAACGTAGCGAAACTGGCAATCCGTTGTTATGCGACGTTTCCTGCCCCACGGAGCGAGAGCGTGCCACGAACGGCACGCCCTTGGACAATTCTCATCCCAAATTTCTTAACATTATTATAAAAGATATGAACCACCCATAACCATAGATTATGCTCATTTGCCTCAGCTATTATTTCATATGTGCAAAAGTAGAAGAAATACTTGAAACAAACCGCCATTGCCTTTCCATATAATTTTTTACCGCTACTGTATTAGCTTGATAGACAGAATATAACATCTGTGTATTAACCTCCTGCCCCTTTATGTATGCTTGCTGAATTGCCTGTGCTGATGCATAGCCGCTTTCCAATCCACAAGAAATACCCTCGCCCATAGGGTTAAGGAAACCTGCTGTTTCCCCTGCAAATAAAACTCTGTCTTTTCCAAAATCAATGGGGCAGCCAGGCATGATATGTGGCATAATCCATAGTTCTGTTTTTACTTGATCGTCAATTCTTGCGTTGTTATGTGAGGACATATAGGATATAAATTCAGAATAGTAATGCTTAATAGTGTTTGTATCTTTTACCGCAACACCAAAAATCAAATATCCGTCTTTCACATTAAACCATGCATCGTATTCAGAAAGCTGCGGTTGTAAGTAAGCATAGAAATAGTGATAATCTAAATCTATTGTACCTTTGCAAAATGTTTGATAAGTGGTAATATAATTTCTCGGTGCACCTAACAATTTCCGTTTGATTGTGCTGACTGCTCCGTCGCAAGCAATAACGATTTTCGCAGTTTCACAATATATCTTGTCCCCCTTTAGCTGTACAATTACGTAATTTTCTTTTTCTTCACAAGAAAGAGCCGCTGTTGCTTGCCGTACTTCTACACCGGCTTTTTCTGCTTTTGTAGCAAGCCAATGGTCGAAGGAACTTCGCCATATATTCAATCCCTCTTGCTCAAATCTATATTCTTGTCCTTTATCATTAGTAAAAACCATACCTCTGTTGTCAGTAGGCGTGCATAGAACAGATTGTGGTACTTCTTCTCCAAAATACTTTCGTACTAAATCCATTGACTTTTTAATCAGAACACCTGAACAAGATTTATCTCTTGGCATTCTCATTTTTTCAACTAACAAAACTTTATATCCATTGCTGGCTAATTCTTTGGCGGCGCTACATCCAGTCGGCCCAGCACCTATTACGATTACATCATACAAATTATATTCTCCTCTCTGGGCAAGATTATAAGTGCGTTTTTTGAAAAGACTTCTAGGCTCCTTTCAACTAATCCCGCCAAGGATGGCGGGCGTTCCTGCAGGAAATGTCATATAACGTTCCCGCATTGCCGAAGCCTTTGAGCCCTAGTGCGACTGCAATTGGCGAAAAGGTTTGGGTGAAGCATAGCGGAACCGGCAATCCGTTGTTATGTGACGTATGAGCCGTTTAATAAATATGTTTATATTTTCCCAATTGACACGTATAATAAATACGTGTTATTATTTGTCTATACCATATTACACGAGACATTTGATTATTGGAGTTTAATCGCATATTTGGAGGAGCTGTGATGAAAGGTTACTCTTCAAAAGAGGTAATCAAATTACTGAGTAAAGATGGATGGTATCTCGTAGAAATCACAGGAGATCACCATCAATTCAAGCACCCATACAAAAAGGGTAAAATAACAGTTCCTCATCCAAATAAAGATCTCCCGATAAGAATAGTTAAGGGAATTTTTAAGCAAGCTTGTATTAATCCTCAATGAAATGGACTTCAAAGTTTTATCTTAAAGGGGTTGATTTTATGAAAAAGGACAAATATATCTATCCTGCTGTTTTTTCTTTCGATGATGACGGTATTTCTATTGAGTTTCCAGACCTTCCAGGTTGCCTTACTTGTGGTGATTCTGAAGACGAAGCAATAGGAATGGCAAAAGATGCTTTAGGTTTACATCTTTATGGTATGGAAAGAGATAATGATAGAATTCCCGTTCCTTCAACCATAGCCGAGATTAATACTGAATCAAACCAAGCTGTCATTCTTGTCGAGGTGTGGATGCCTATTGTGCGCAACGAAATTGAGAATAGGGCAATAAAGAAAACTCTCACTGTACCAAAATGGCTCAATGACATTGCAGAAAAGAATAAAGTTAATTTTTCTCACGTCCTTCAATCTGCTTTAAAAGAACATCTTGGTATAAGTAAGCAACCTTAGTTTAACGGAGGCCCAAAAAGCCTTCTTTCTTTTTGGCTCATATGTCATATAAAGGATTTCCATTCCCGACGTCCTTCGGCCCTAAGACGAAGCTTGAGCCTTAGTACTTGTACTTGGCGAAAGCGAGCCGTGTCCTGCCGGTCTTGGGCCGAAGGATGTGTGCGGCTGACTTCAGCCCTTCTACAAATCTCGGCCCGCGTTGAACCTGCTAATCCGCACCTTGTGGGAATACGTTGTTCGTATACTTAGTTCATAACCAGCTTCAATCTGGATATGAACTTTTTTCTTTTTATCTGAGATAATTTATATAATACCTGGGTTTAGAACGTATGCGTTGTTGGGATTGAGCTGGTTGGGCTTTTAAGCCCGTATCACCGTGCGAACCTGGGGAGGGTGCTTGGCCTGGGAACCCAGTGATAAGAGGAGGTTTTCTATGAATTGTCCTGTGTTAAGTATTGATGTGTCAAAATCTCAATGTTATG
>JAHDQS010000051.1 GCA_018433675.1 Clostridia bacterium | reverse complement strand
TCCTGTAAAGCCAAGGGTGAAGCTGTCTTTTAAGGAGCTTATTTTAAAGGTTTCGGGGGTCGATATTTCTATTTGTCCCCATTGTGGGGGTAACTGGTGTCAGGTTCTATCTCTTTTTCCGGCAACAGGGTAATATGAACGTAACTGCATACTTTTTTGAACAAGACCCGTCTGGGGGAGGGGGGGGCTATGCTTTTCTACTGGTGACAATACCTCATTCCTTCTGGTTTAGGTGGCTGATTTCCAGTTCTTGTGCTAAATCGGTGAATGGGAAATACATACAATCCCCATAGTCATCAGCCTATTTTAAGCGGCTTCGTTCAACCCGGATTTGCGCAATTGCCTTCGTGTCAGTTTATTCTACCTGCTTTTATCACGCCTTCATTCTTTATTGGGATGCGGGCTTTTCTGGGCAACTGCGCAACCAATCCAAAGTGTTCTGCGAAGCACCACGCCCCGCGAAGCAAGAGCCGCACGGATGCGGCGGCCTAAACTAATGCTGCCGTTTATAATAAAATTGAGCTGGTTTTCTTAGAACCCTATAATTTCTTAATAAATCCAGTTTTCACTCCTCGTTCAAATCCTGCTCGTTCGTAATACTGTAGCACTTTTTCATCTTTTCTTCCTGTTAAAAGCATTACTTTGTAACAACCTCTCTCTTTGGAAATCTGTATTGCTTTCTGAAGAACTTTCTTGCCCAAACCCTTATTCCTATATTCCTTATGTGTCACTACATTTTCAATAATTGAATACGGTTTTGCCCCACGTGTGAGGTTTTTAATTATAGCCAAAGTACAAGATGAAACAAGCCGTCCATCATCTTCAATTACTATGTAGAATAGGTTTGGATCGTTCATAATATCTTTCCATAATTTATTCAGGTTATCATCAAGCAATAAGTATGGGTCATCTTCATTTAAGTGTTTATAAAGATCTAGTAATTCTTTAAGTTCATTTTCTTTAATCAATCGTGCAGTATTCTTCATTTCATTTTTTTACCTCTTTCATATTACTACAAAGGCTTGCCCCAGCAATTTCGCGCAGGACACGCGTACTAAGCGTGGTATTTCGTAGAACGTACCCGTGTTCCCGACGTCCTTCGGCCCTAAGGCGAAGCTTGAGCCTTAGTACTTGTACTTGGCGAAAGCGAGCCGGGTCCCGCCGGTCTTGGGCCGAAGGATGTGGCGCGCACGCTCCAGCCTTCCCAAAATCTAGCCCGCGTTGAACCCGCTTACCGCGCCCTTGTGGGAACATTTTGTTAGACGATCGTATTTTCCATGACATGCTAAATATTTTCAATTATATATTTTTCGATTTTGCAGGATTTTCCTCCATTTTGTCAGAATTTATGTTTTGTAGATGGATTGGAGGATACTAATTTGGATATTTCATTTGATGAATGGATTTCAAAGAAAAATGAATTAGATAAATTATCGCAAGAACACTTCAAGAAAAAATTGCAGCACCCAAACAAACACCATCCTATACGCCCTTATAGAGGGGAAATTTTCGTTGTAGAATTTGGTATTAATGTTGGCTTTGAATTCAATTCTTTGCACCTTGGTCTAGTATTGCAGAATGATACAGGGAATACTTTTCGAAATACAACAATTCTTATCCCTATTACGGATTACAAAGATGGTAAATTTGATAAGTATGTTAATATTAAACTCACAAACGATGACCTGGAAAGCAAAGTCTTAAATGGCTTGGACAAAGATCCATCTAAACTAAAACTTGAGGATATCCGAGTAATAGATAAGGCTCGACTTGGAGTAAAAATTGGAAAAGTTAAGCCTGTTTATATGAAAGTGGTTGAAAACAAAATTAAGAAACTATTGAGTTTCGATTGACATATTCGCTGGAACTAACATATAATCAAATTGAAAGAAGTTATTTGGTCTAATGTTTATTCATTAGACATTGGGTTGGGAAACCAATCTTTTCTTTGTAGAAAAAGGCCTCATCTTTTTGGGGTCTTTTTTCTTTTGTCATAACCGACCCATTAGAGGAAAATATGTCGTCTAACGTACCCGTATTGCCGACGCCCTTGAGCTTACAGGTAAAGACCGGACCTTACATAGCTCTAATGTTAGGTCCGGTCGAGCCGCCTAGGTTAGGTTCGAGGATGTGCTCGGCTTCAGCCCTTTCTCAAATCCTACCCCCGCTGGACTCGCTTACCCGCGCCTTGTGGGAAGACTTGCTGTTAGATGACGTAACCCCTTAGCTTATATACTTATGTATATCATTGATAAAGAGTCCGAGTACATCTCCTTTATTTAAGCCCTTATTCTTATGTCCAGTATCTTTTCTGATTGCTAAAAGTAATTTTTCTAACTCAAACATGTTATTGAACGAAGTGTCTATTTTATCTCTATCAACAAAATATCTACGATAATTAGACCATAAGCTGACCACTTCATCTGATCCCCAGACCAATAACTCTTGAGTAAACTTAATAAAATACATAGTCATATCTTTTTCAGACATTTTCTTACCAATCTTATCTGCCATTAAAACTTTAAACAAGAATTCTACGAAACCATTATACATAGGTATTTTCTTTTCACGAAGCTCCTGTTCAATGGAGCGCTTTCGTTCAAAATACTTTCCAACTATAACAGAAATAACTGATACAAGAACAGTTCCAACAGCAGCAACTATCGCTGCCGCTACCTCTTTTTGAAGACCTGAAAATATTAGGACTAACCATTTTACTAAATAAAAAGTCCCAACAGCCATTCCTGCAAAAAGAAATATTACAAGAACAACTTGCCACCATTTGGTTTGTTGTGTACTATTACCACTACCCACTATACCCCTCCTTATCAAAACAGACCGAAAATATCTCCCCGATAGGGTTATGTCATTTAACGTTCATGTACTCCCGACGCCTCTGAGCCGAACCCGCGAAGCCCTTCTTCCCGGTGGTGCTTGCACCCGGCGAAGAGGTGTGACACGGTGCCGGGCACCGGAATTTTTAGCATTCCTTTCGGACCCGCGTCCTCGCGGCAATCCGTTGTTGTACTAAACCGCTGCGCGGTGGCACGTAGTATCACTTTTTCGTTGTCAAAACAGAAATAGTGGTAAACTTTTTCACTGTCAATGCTGGTAAACAAATTCATTGTCAAGTTGCCATTTAACATATACTCAGCTTTTGTGGTTAAAAAGAAATGATTACCTCTTGTCAGCGTATCAATTTCTTCCGTCTTGTTTTTTTTTATAATCGTCATAAACAACTACAGCTAATAGTTTTGGAAACTCATATACACATTCCTCAATTTCGAGCATAGCTTTCTCTGGATTATTTGAGAATTGAAACATTCGGCTATTCTTAATCACTATAATATTAGGATATCCTTCAGGTAATTGCTCCTGTTTTCTCCTTATTTTGCTTTTTGTTCTTGGTATCTCGTTGCTATATATCTCTGGTCCAGCAAAACTAAAACCTTTTATTCCTCGATGTGTTGCCCATTGGTTTAAAATTTCTTTATCGCTTCGTGGCGCGATAGCTATCTCAATTACTCCATCCTCAACTAGTTGTTGAAAGCAACCTTCATTTTTTACCTTGTTAATAATTCGTATTAAATCTGCTTTATTTTATTTAAATGTGTATCAGAAAGACTTTTATGAATTTTACCTCGATATTCTATATCGTGGATGTAATTTAGCAATAAATCAGTTATACCAAACCATGTCTTATTCGCTTCCTTTTCAGAATCACTAACTTCTTGTATTGATATTTCAACGTATAATTCCTCTTTTGTTCTTGTATTAAACAGTTTTATATCTGGCTTTTTATTCCTTTTATTCACTTCTGTTTGCTCATCAAATGTAATGTTAAAACCAGAGTGGTAGAAATTATACCCTGTTTCCAATACTGATAAGCCTTCCCAAAAATCTCTATTACTTTTTATTCTTTTTATTAAGACATCTTAGTTACTTTCATTTTTTATATCAATTAACGAATCCGCAAAATTAGTAAGCCATTTCCTTGTCCATGGGGCTCTGTTCATAAAATAAGTGCATAAAGGATGATAATTTTTAGATGGATACCCAACAAACGCTGTAAAAAAGAAGTCTTCTCCAAATTCTTGCCGCAACCAGGAAAATGCTCTTCTTGTCTTTTCCTTCTCATAACTGCCAAGTTCTTCCATGTCATTAATTTCAGTAATAACATTTTCCCAAGATAATTCAGATATCAAGATGATTCTCCTCTCTAAAAGGTAATGTCACCTAACGCGGCGCGGGTTTACGAAGTGCTTGAGTCGTAGAGTTGCTTGCAACTCTTGACGAAAATATTTTGTAAACCTGGAGATAGGCGGTGTCGCGAGCGCTTGCGCGAGCGAGCCAATCTCCAGGCAGTGCCCGCGCCGCGAGCGATGTCCGTTTATCGTACCAGGATTGCCGAAGCCTGTAAATGTCAATCACTTTTTTCACCTAAACGCTTATCGCACCCAAGCCACCGCAATGCTAAAAACTTCCTCCCCACGGCGGCACAGTTGAAACATTGAATTATACGACGAACGACCCAAATAATCTTTTTATATACTTTATTTTGTCAAAGCCTAACCCATATATAGCGAGTCTCAAAAGCCTGACAATCAAATGCAGTATACTTTAGCTAATCTTAATTCTATAAAGACCAGCATGCTACTAATCTTTTTGGATTAATTCAATTGGTACTCCATTTTCCTCAATAAATGCCACTAATATTCCTTTTGATGGTCTATTGGGTTCTATGATTACTTTTTTATTTTTGATTTCTTCATACACATCATCTACCTCAAAGGCTACATGAGGAACTTTTCTCACAAGCTCTGGCAAAGGACAATTTTCTTCAAATCTCATCCATTCTATTCCGTATTCACTAGCTTCATATCCTGAAACATACATTTTGAACTGAGATAGATAAGTTTCCCCTTTTTTCTTTTCATTCGTTGGTATTCCTAAATGATGATACTTTAATTTTTTATGTGCCATTCTCTCTCCTTAATAATTCAATGGATTTTTCATATATCTAAATGATTTCACGTTGTGTCACTTCAGCCATTCTAAATCTGCTTAAAGCCTCCCATATAAACCGAAACCCTACATGCTAACCAGACCTGCAAGCATGTTTGTCGCCATAACGCCTCTGCATTCCCGACGACTCTGAGCCGGACCCACGAAGCCCTTCTTCTTGGCGGTGCTTGCACCCGGTGAAGAGGTGTGGCGCGGCACCGGGCACAGGAATTATAAAGCCTTTCATCTGGATTACGCGCCCTCGCGGGAGCACTTTGTTATCTGATGTAGTCGCGCCCAGACCAAAAAATATCAAGGCAAATATCTTTATAAATATAAGAGCTTGTGTTTATTTCTTTTCATTAACGACCCTAGCTTCAGCTAATCTTGCATATTCTTTTGAATTTCCCTTTTCCAATCTTTATCATACACCGATATAACTTTCATTCTAGCGTATTTTTATCTAACATGCTGTTTTTCTAATGCAATGTTACTTGATGCACAGACTTTTATACCTTAACCATACCTTTATTCTCTATGGAGTTATCCAACCTATTAGCATGATGAATATTGCTATTTTTATTGAAATTAACCATGATATATCTTCAGGTACATAACCTTCCTTTACAGCTTTAGAGAATATATCAGGCATTACCCACGACCATAAATATTTAATTATTACTGTTCCTATTGGTATAAAGATAAGTAATGTAACAGCAATACTATAAATCTCATTAAGTATCCGCACTTTGTCCTCCTTTTAATAAATGAATTTACCCTAGTATGTCAGGTAGCCCTGATTTCATGCAATCCTACACATGCGCGACTATTTCCAGATAACTGACTTGCATTCCCGACGTCCTTCGGCCCTAAGGTGAAGCTTGAGCCTTAGTACTTGTACTTGGCGAAAGCGAGCCGGGTCCTGCCGGTCTTGGGCCAAAGGATGTGGCGCGCATACCCCAAACCCATGCCCCACGCGCCCTTGTGGGAATGCGTTGTTCGTATACTTAGTTCATAACCAGCTTCAATCTGGATATGAACTTTTTTCTTTTTATCTGAGATAATTTATATAATACCTGGGTTTAGAACGTATGCGTTGTTGGGACATTGATCCCGTCGTCTAAAGTGTTCAAGCCCATGGCCGGTGTTCATACCTCGATTGAGCTGGTTGGGCTTTTAAGCCCGTATCACCGTGCGAACCTGGGGAGGGTGCTTGGCCTGGGAACCCAGTGATAAGAGGAGGTTTTCTATGAATTGTCCTGTGTTAAGTATTGATGTGTCAAAATCTCAATGTTATG
>JAHDQS010000007.1 GCA_018433675.1 Clostridia bacterium | reverse complement strand
GACAGTACGGTACGAAGGGACAGCCACACCACCGGCTGACCCGACAAGAGAAGGATATACCTTTACCGGCTGGAACGGACAGTATGAAGCGGTGACAGAGACCCAGACGGTTATAGCAATGTATGAAATAAATCAATATACGGTAATGTTTGAAAGCAACGGTGGAAGCTTGGTTGATGATGAAACAGTAAATCACGGAGGATTAGTGACCGAACCGACTGATCCAAGCAAAAGCGGTTATCTGTTCGCCGGATGGTACAGTGAAGAGGATTTGGGAAATCCTTGGGATTTTGAGGTGAATGAAATAACCGAGGATATAACGATATATGCAAAATGGACTGCCGAATCGGATAATACTCCTGTTGTCGTAATCGTTAACGGTAAAGAAGAGTATGCGGGAACCGAGGAAAAATCATATGAAGATGGTAAAACGGTTGTAACAGTTACCGTAGATTCTAACAGAATCGAGGAGAAGATCGAGAAAGCCTCCCAAAGCAACGAAGAAAATGTCAAAAATGTAGTTCAAGTACCTATAGCAGACACAACATCAGAAAGCGCAAAAATTGTCCTGAGGGGCGATATTGTGAAAAAGCTAGAAGAAAATGACTTTGATGTATCCGTCACGAGAGATGCAGTTCAGTATAATATACCTGCAAAAGAGTTTACGATTTCTTCGGTGGCTGAAAAATTGGGAGTGGAATCTTCAAGTTTGAAAGACATCGAAGTCGATGTTCAAATAAGCAAGGTAGACGAAGAGGTTGTTCGCAAATATGAAGAAATGGTGAAAGAAAAGAATAACGAATTGATCTTTCCTCCAACAGAATTCAAAATTGTTGCCAAAACCACCAAACAAGACGGCAGCAGTGAGAATGTGGATATTTCAAAGTTCAATGATTATGTTGAAAGGGTTATTGAGATTCCGGAAGGTGTGGACCCGGAAAAAATCACTACCGGTGTTGTCTTTAATTCAGATGGATCATATAATCATGTCCCGACCGAAGTCTTTGAAAAGGACGGGAAATGGTATGCCAAAATCAACTCTCTAACCAACTCCATATATTCTGTTGTCTATAGTCCTGTCAGCGTGGCTTCAGTAAAGGGCCATTGGTCGGAGAAATATGTAAATGATATGGCCTCAAGACTTATCATCACGGATGTGGAAGCTTTTTTGCCTGATAAAGCAATTAACAGGGCAGACTTTGCTATTTACATTGTTAATGCACTTGGCCTGCAAAGGGAAGAGTATGAAGGTCATTTGGGAATGTACCGATTTACTGATGTTGATGAAAAGAATCCTGCCAGGAAAGGCATTACTATAGCTAATGAATGGGGGATAATAAGCGGGTATCCTGATAACACATTCAAGCCGGAGGCAAGCATCACAAGAGAAGAAGCCATGGCGATGTACGCCAGAGCCATGGCTGTGGTTGACCTGACAGGATTAGAAAATGATAGAATTTTAAACTATCAAGATGCAGATGAAGTAGCATCATGGGCTTACGAGGCAGTGAAGAAAACCCTAAGTGCCGGAGTGTTTATCGGGAGGGCAATAGATGTGATTGCCCCGAAAGGAACCTTGACTTATGCGGAAGCAGCGACGGCCATCAGGAGCCTATTAATTGAAGCGGAATTAATAGATGTTCGGGGAACGTATTAGACATTTGAATAAATGTACTTGTGCTTAGTGTGTACAAAGCTTTAGAGCATATTAAGACCGATACCTTAAAATAATAACCCCCCCAATATGGCAAGCAAAGATTGCTGTTGGGGGGGTTATTGTGAGCAGTTCAGCGAGGTTAGTATCTGGTTTTATTTGAAAAGGTTTTTAGCAAAACTCCAATGAGAACCAGTATTTGGCCGAGGAATATGCCGAAAGTGTCGATGAGAATATCGCTGATTCGCCCGTCACGTGAAGGCACAAGAAGTTGGTGCCATTCGTCGCTTATGGCGAAAATGAAACAGAAGACAAGGCTGAAAAGGAGGGCCTTGGCGAGACGGTTTTCACCCCTTTTAAAAAGTACCCGTGAAGAGCTAAGATAAACGAGCAGATAAAGGATAGTGTATTCGATGATGTGGGCGGACTTTCTGACTATATATTCGAGTTCATTGGCCAGGCTCTTGTCGGCGATTTGCGGAAAAAGATTCAGCTTCTGCAGAAAGGGCAGGGCTAAAAGACCCGGGCAGTTAGATAAGTAAATGATTACAGCGGTCCAAGCAAAAAGGAGAAAAATTATTAAAAATGTGTATTTATTCTTCATAGCCACTGCTCCTCGTATAATTTAATTGGAAATACTTTCTTGCCAAAGGGCATACCCTTTGAGAGAATCAACTTAAGTTGGTCAGGGTTCCTCTAACTGCTCCTGTAGCTGCTTTTCAGCATGACTACTTTTCTAAGAGTGAG
>JAHDQS010000014.1 GCA_018433675.1 Clostridia bacterium | reverse complement strand
TGTCTGTTGTTTGTTATTATCTTTATGTGTTTTGCTTTCGGCAACTTGGCGGCTTCTCCGGATAAACTCGTGTATGTGATTCCGATTGAAGATACGATTGATGCGGGATTGGCAGGTTTTGTAGAGAGGAACTACCGGGAAGCAGAGAAAAATGGGGCAGCGCTTGTTGTATTAGAGATTGACACACCCGGCGGAGTCGTTGACGCTGCCAAGGATATTCGCGATACGATTATCAACAGTCTGGTGCCTTCGGCCGCCTATGTTAAGGGGAGGGCTATATCCGCGGGTACTCTGATTACCGTGGCATGCAAAACAATAGCTATGAAGCCCGGGACCACTATCGGTGCGGCAGAACCACGCATAGGTTCGGAAAAGGCAGATGAAAAATACGTCTCATATTTTGCTGAGGAAATGGTAACTACCGCGGAGATTTATGGCCGGGATCCTGAGATTGCGGCTGCTATGGTTGATAGTGACAGAGTCGTACCGGGTTTGTCGGAAAAAGGCAAGCTTTTAACCATGAGCTATAAACAAGCAGAAGAGTACGGTTATGCGGATTATATCGTTAACAACAGGGAGGAGCTTCTAACCTTGTTGGATTTGGGTGAGGCAGAGGTAGTTCAGGTAACACCTACCCTTTCCGAAACCTTGGTAAGGCTGATAACTAACCCGTACGTTGCGCCGCTGCTGCTGACCCTTGGGATTGCCGGGATAATAATCGAGGTCTTTACGATGGGTTTTGGTATTCCCGGAATTTTAGGTATTGCCTTTTTAAGCTTATATTTTGGTGGGTATCTTTTGGCCGGTTTTACCTCCTGGGGAATTATACTGTTGTTTTTATTGGGTATAATTCTATTAGGAGTGGAAGCAATTGCTCCCGGCTTTGGGCTGCCGGGCATTTCCGGAATAACCTGCATGGTTATCAGTATTGTTTTGGCTGCTCCCAGTTGGGAGGCGGGACTTGTGTCTCTGGTACTGGCCATTGTCGGTACGATTGTCTTGCTCTTGTTCAGTTTTAAGGTACTGAAACGCCGCAATCTGTTACAGCATTTAGTCCTTGGATTAAAATATGACAAACAGAGCGGATATGTTCCCGGGAGCAAGGATCTCAGTGTTTATATCGGTGTTCAGGGTGTTGCTTTCACGGTATTAAGACCCGCGGGGAGTATGCTCTTAGAAGACGGAACCCGTTTGGATGTTGTAACAAATGGAGAGTACATCAACAAAAACGAGAAAGTAAAGGTTGTGAATGTTGAAGGAATGCGGGTTATCGTGGAAAGAATAAGCGAGACTTAGGGAAAGAAAGCTCATAGTAAGAGAGCTTTGCAATAAAAAATAAAAGGGGGAATTTGTTTTGTCGCCATTTATTTCTTTTGTTATTATGGTTGTCATGATTTTAATAGCCGTGGTGATTTTATTCAGCTTTATTCCGGTTGGACTGTGGATTTCAGCTATGGCTGCCGGAGTGCGTGTCGGCATATTTACGTTGGTAGGAATGCGGCTAAGGCGTGTGCCGCCCGCACTGATTGTCAACAGCCTAATAAAGTCCAGTAAAGCAGGTATCAAAGTCACCATCAATCAGTTGGAAGCCCACTATCTGGCAGGAGGGAATGTTGACCGTGTCGTAAATTCCCTTATTGCGGCAGAAAGGGCTAACATTCCGTTGCCTTTTGAAAGAACAGCCGCCATTGATTTGGCGGGGCGTAATGTTTTGGAAGCCGTTCAAATGAGTGTTAATCCGCGGGTCATTGAGACACCTGTTATAGCCGCAATGGCTAAGGATGGGATTGAGGTAAGGGCCCGGGCCAGAGTGACGGTACGTGCCAACATTGATCGCCTGGTAGGCGGCGCCGGGGAAGAAACCATCATTGCCCGCGTAGGTGAAGGAATTGTTACGACAGTGGGTAGTTCCGGAACACACAAGGGAGTGCTGGAAAATCCTGATTTAATTTCCCGCACTGTTCTTGATAAAGGGCTCGATGCCGGAACAGCATTTGAAATACTTTCTATCGACATTGCTGATGTCGATGTCGGGCGGAACATTGGTGCTCAATTACAAACCGACCAGGCTGAAGCCGATAAGCGGATCGCACAGGCTAAAGCTGAGGAACGGCGTGCTCTTGCCGTAGCAAGAGAACAGGAAATGAAGGCTGCTGTTCAGGAAATGCGTGCTAAGGTTGTTGAAGCAGAAGCCGAAGTTCCCAAGGCTATGGCTGCTGCCTTGCGTGAAGGAAAGCTAGGTGTCATGGATTATTACAATATGCAGAATGTAATTGCTGATACCGACATGAGGGAATCAATCGCCAAGCCGAATCAGGATAAGGGCCAATCCGGACCGCTAGGTTAAAAAATCAACAGAGACTTTTAGATGATTGGGGTGAACCCCTTTGGACAATATTTTTGGGATAATACTGCTGATTCTTTTCATTGTTTTTCGCAGCAGCAGGGACAGGAAAAGAGGCATGAAAAAAGAACCGGCACGAAAAACCCCCGTCCGTAGCGGTGTGGAACGGCAAACGGTTCAACAAAAGAAAGTTTTCGAAACCAACACCGCAAGGCGTGACGAAGCAATTCGCAAACAGCCTGCCACTGTTTTTCAAAAGGCTGCCGAGCAAGCCGGCAAGGCAAAAACAAAAGACAAGGCGGCTGCAAAACCTTTGGCTGAAGGTGAGAGTAAATACGCGTGGGTAGAAAAAAAAGCCGAGCAACAACAGAATCTTGATGTAAAAGTGTTTTCGGAGAGCAATGCGGCAAGACCACTTGCCGCAGACGACCTGGAAATCAGAGGTGAAGATTTAAGGAAGGCGGTCATCTGGAGCGAGATTTTACAGAGACCGGCTCATCGGAGGTCACGCCGGCCTTATCCGATTGCCAAGAACCCCTGCCGTTTTTAACGGCAGGGGTTCTTGGTTCTGTTTAGGTGCTAAAGGGCATAGAATTATGGGGAGTGGGGGAGATGGGGTGAATACGAAAACAAGCAGTAATGGAATACAAAATAAAATGGCCGGTTGGTTGGATTTGCCCAAAGATATTATCCTTAATCTGCCGAAAATCAGCATGATTGGTAATATGCAGCTGTATATTGAAAACCATCATGGGCTAATAGAATTGAGTGCCGAAAAGGTCCGAATTTCTGTCAGTACCGGGGAATTAGAAATAAATGGTAATGGATTGGCGGTGCGTGCCATCACAAGGGATGAAATATATCTGGATGGGAACATCCAATCGATTCGGTATAATCGCTAGGAGGAGCCAATATGAACTGGCATACCGGAATCACCGGTTACCTCATAGTATATTTGTGGGGGGATGACCCAGAAAGGGTCATCAACATGGCTGTAAGCAGGGGAATAAGAATATGGGATATAAAGCAAAGGGATGATGGGCGCTATCTCCTTAAGGTGCGCAGAGGGGAGTATAGGGCCTTGCGCGTTTTGAGCAGACGGTCGTCTTGCCGCGTGAAGGTGGCGGGCAAGCGAGGTTTGCCGTTTATTGCACTTCGTGTGAGACGAAGAAAAATACTGACTGCAGGATTATTGTTTTTTTGTCTTGCACTTTACACATTGAGTTGCTTTGTTTGGTCCATTGAAATAGAAGGTAACGAAAGAATCACCGTTGAGGAAATAACGCTGGCTGCGGAGGACTGTGGTTTAAAAAAAGGGGCGTTAAAATATAACCTTAAACAGGATGAATTGGGGGAAAAACTGCTGGCAGCCCTTCCTGAGCTGACCTGGGTGGGGGTAAGATTGGAAGGAACAAAAGCGATTATTAAGGTTGCGGAAAAAATACCGTCGCCTTCTGAAGAAGAAACTGCGCCGGCTCACCTTTTAGCAGGCTGCGACGGAAAGATAGAGGAAATATTGGTTCTAACGGGAACACCCCTTGTAAAAGAGGGAGATGTGGTACAAAAAGGGCAGGTTTTAATTGCAGGTTTTACTTATCCCGAAATTGTCTATGATCAAAACGGGGAACCGGTAGGAAAGGGGCAGCCGGAAAAGGTGAGGGCCCGGGGCCTGGTACGGGCTTATGTGAAAAGAAGCTGCGAAATGGAGTGCCCGATAAAAGAAGAGAGAACTTGTGACAGTGGTAATATGTTTAAGATAGTTTTGCTAAGATTCGCAGGAAGGGAGATCGTGCTTAAAGGGCCCGGTGAGGTTCCTTATGAGATATATCGCACTGTGGAGCAAGTAAAAACACTGTACGGCGGGAGGAATAAACAGGGTGCTGTCGAAATTATCACTATAGAGTATTTGGAACAATTACGCGAAGTGCGTTACTGGGGATTAAAAGGGGCCTATCAAGAGGCTCTTAATAAGGCAAAAGAAGAGATGCTTGTTTTGTTGCCAAAGGATTGTCGGGTTGTAGCGGAAAAGAACGAGCCGGCGGATGAGGAATTAAAAGATGTGGTGAGGGTGCGATATATACTTGAAACAATTGAGAATATTGGCGTTTACTGATCTGTCATGGTATTATCAGCATAAATAGTATATAATTAAGCTTTGAGAACGAAAGAATCAGTAGTGTTGATCCGTACAAACGGACAAAAGGAGGAAAAAACCGAATTGAATGCCAATCGTGAGGCACATCTACATCTTAGTAATCAGGAAGCCGCTATTTTATACGGTCAAAATGACGAGAATCTGAAGTTTATTGAAAGCAATCTGAGTGCTAAAGTGATTGCTCGCGGCGGCGAAGTCCGTATAGAAGGGAATCCCGGTGAGGTAGAAACCGCAAAGGATGTATTCACTCAGCTTTTGGGATTGGTTAGAGCAGGGTCTGCTGTTTCGATCCCTGATATTAATTACTGTATACAGGCTGTTGCCGCAGGTAAAGGCGGTCAGCTCGCGGAATCATTAAAACAAGTCCTGCAGGTAACGGCACGAGGCAGGCAGATCAAACCCAAGACCATTGGTCAATATCAATATGTACAAGCCATCAAAGGAAATGATTTGGTGTTTGGGATAGGGCCTGCGGGTACGGGTAAAACCTATCTTGCGGTGGTTATGGCTGTATCTGCTTTGAAAAACAAAGAAGTTAACCGGATTATCCTGACAAGACCTGCTGTGGAAGCAGGTGAAAAACTGGGTTTTTTGCCCGGCGACTTGCAGGAAAAGGTCAATCCGTATTTAAGGCCCCTTTACGATGGCTTATACGATGTACTAGGGATTGATACCACTCAACGTTATGTGGATAAGTCAATCATTGAAATTGCCCCGTTAGCCTATATGCGCGGCAGGACACTGGATGATTCCTTTATCATTCTCGATGAGGCTCAGAATACCACCCCTGAACAGATGAAAATGTTTCTTACGAGGATAGGATTTGGTTCAAAGGCTGTGATAACGGGAGATATTACCCAGGTTGATCTGCCAAAAAATTCGAATTCCGGATTAGTAGTGGTACAGAGGATATTAAAAGGTATCAAAGGCATCAGTTTTCAGTATCTGACCCAAGCAGATGTGGTGAGGCATCCAGTGGTACAGAAGATTATTCTGGCTTACGAAGAATATCAGCGCCAGGAGGATAAAGAAAATGGGAAAACTCTCTAAAGGGGAATCCGCGACAAAAAAACAAAAATGCCTTTTCCCTTTTAAGAAAGAGGGAAGGCTGCGAAAAAACAGGAAATTATGGTTAAATCTCTGGTTGTTCCTATTTTTTATAGGGCTTGTAGGGGTGTTCGTGATACACTTTATGTCGGAAGAGTATTCCTTACAGGTTGATACGGTTTCTCCTAATACTATTAAGGCTACGCGAACAATAACCTTTGAAGATGAGAAACAAACGGAAGAAATGAAACAGCAAGCCGCCGAGGGTGTTGGCGAGGTGTATGTTCTTGATACTGCGGCGCTGCTGGAGATGGAAGAAGAGATAGGAAATGTCTTTCTTGATTTTAAGAGCATTCTGCGAAGAAGCAGTAATACAGATAAATTAAACATTCTTAAGAGTCAATACGGTTTAAGCGACATGACGGCGAATGTCTTGCTTTATATGGAGTCAGACACCATTGGGGCTTTGCAATCGGAGACCTTGAATTTGTTAAGAACCAATTGGAGAAACGGTGTCAGGGATGTTGAGGTTGAGGAGAAAACAGAGAAAATATTTAATCAAATCGAGCTCTTAAACTATAACGCTCCCTATCGGGAGCTGATTAAGGCTGTCTTCAACGAGATTGAACTGCGAGGAAACTATAATTATGATAAAAGGGCTACGCAAATGGCTATGGAAGAGGCCGTAGAAAGCGTGGCACCGGTCATGGTTACAATTCGTAAGGGACAGAAGATAATTGATGAGGGAGAGGTTGTAACCGAAGAGCAGCTGGAGATTTTGCGCGTGCTCGGTTTGCAAAGGGAAGTATCTCCTCTTACCGCCATGGCAGGGATCATCATTTTCTTGGTGCTGATTATTATTTTGACGTATCTTTTTGTCAGGCAATACAGAAGAGAGCTTTTTGAAAAAGGAAACAACCTTATTCTTTTTAGTTTGTTACTTTTCATTGTTACTCTAATGATCAAGCTCGTGTCCTCCGTTGAAATAAGTTCTCAATCAGACATAGCGGGGCTTATCGGCTATTTGGTCCCGGTGGCCACCGGTTCTATGCTGATCGCTATTTTGCTTGACACGAAGCTGGCTATCTTCATGACGATAATCTTCAGTTTCTTTTTGGGAATATTTTGCGACAATCAGTTGCCTTATGCCATTAACGCTTTTGCAGGAGGAGTAGTCGGAGTTTACAGTGTTTCAAGGTTCAGTCAGAGAATGGACTGGGCCAAGGCCGGTCTGTTTATTGCCTGCGCCAATATAGGGTGTATTCTTGCTTTTGCCTTGATAAACTCCAGTCCCTGGAATATAACAATGTATGGCTTGCTGCTGGGTACTATCAACGGTTTTTTTGCTGCTATTATGGCTTATGGCAGTTTGCCGTTTTTGGAATCAGGGTTTAAGGTGACGACAAGCGTGAGATTGTTGGAATTATCAAATCCCAACCAACCTTTATTAAAGAGATTACTCTTGGAGGCACCCGGAACCTATCATCACAGTGTTCTGGTCGGAAATTTAGGTGAGGCCGCCGCCGATGCAGTCGGTGCTGACTCCCTTTTGGTCCGTGTTGGCGCATATTACCACGATATCGGCAAGCTAAAAAGACCGTACTTCTTTATTGAGAATCAGCTTGGCGAGGAGAACCCTCATAACAGGCTTACACCTCAGCTAAGCACGCTGATAATTACGTCACATATCAAGGATGGCCTGGAATTGGCCAAAGAGCACGGCATACCTCCTATTGTTGCGGATATGATAGAGCAGCATCATGGAACGAGTCTGGTAACCTATTTTTATCATAAAGCAGTAGAAATGGGGAACGCTGATAGTATCAAAGAGGAAGAATATCGTTACAATGCCCAAAAACCGCAGACCAAGGAAGCGGCAATATTGATGCTAGCTGATAATGTTGAGGCGGCCGTAAGATCGATGCCGAATGTGACAACGGAAAAGATAGAGGTTCTGGTTCGTAAGATAATAAACGAGAAACTGCAGGACGGCCAGTTAAACGAGTCGGAATTAAAGTTTAAGGATTTGGAAAAGATCGCCGAAACCTTCACCAGGATACTCAACGGTATTTTCCATACACGGATCGAGTACCCCGAGGGTGTACTGGAAAAAATGAAGGAAGGGGTTCTGCCGGATGAGAATAGCGATAAGCAACAGGCAGAAGCTGATGCCGGAGACAAGCAAGATAAGAGCAATCAGCCGGAAGGTGATCAAACAAGCGGCTAAGGAGTTTTCATTGTCGGATAATGTTGAGGTTAGCGTGACATTTGTTAATGACGAGGAAATGAGGAGTCTGAACAAAGAGTATAGAGGAGTTGATAGTTCTACGGACGTGTTGTCCTTTGCCTTTAACGAAGGGGAGTGTCCGGCAGAAGAGTTATGTATTGAGGATGTTACGGGTCTTGATCTTTTAGGGGATATCGTTATATCTGTGGAGAGAGCTATCCTGCAAGCTAAGGAATATAATCATGGTGTGGATAGGGAAGTAGGTTTTCTTACCGTTCATGGGATGTTGCATTTATTGGGGTTTGACCATAACGATGAAGAAGAAAGAACCAGGATGAGGGAAATGGAAGAGAAAATCCTAAGGCTTGTGGGCTTGACTAGAGATAAATCGGTTTAATTTTGTTCCTATAGGAGGGTTAAGTTTTGTCGGGGCATTTGCTTATTCAGTTTGCGGTTTTGTTTCTTCTGCTATTGGTCTCGGCTTTTTTTTCAGCCTCGGAGACAGCTGTATTTTCAGCCAATAAGATGAGGATCAGGCATATGGCAGAAGAAGGCGAACGCAAGGCAATATTGACTAGGAGTTTGCTGGAACAGCCCAGTCGTCTTATTTCAACTATTCTGGTTGGTAATAACATCGTTAACATTGCCGCTACTGCCTTGGCAACCAGTATTGCCATCGGTATATTCGGTGATGCCGGGACGGGAATAGCAACAGGAGTGATGACTTTATTGGTTCTTGTCTTCGGGGAGATAACCCCTAAAACATTTGCCGCAAAAAGGGCAGAATTCGTTGCCTTGAGAGTGAGTAGGGTTATAGGTCTTTTCGGCAAGCTGTTTTATCCTGTTGTCCTTATCCTGAACTTTATCACCGGTATCATAGTAAAATTGCTGGGAGGATCATATCCGGAGCGCTCAATTGTTACGGAGGAAGAAATTCGTATGTTGGTGGGTGTTGGGCAGGAGGAAGGTCTGCTCGATGAGGATGAGAAGGAAATGATCGAGAGTATTTTCGAGTTTGACGATACGGTGGTACGGGAAGTGATGGTGCCACGAATCGATATAATTGCTGCCGATGAGAAAGAAGATATTGAGTATGTGATCAATTTAGTTGTTGCCGTCGGGCATTCGCGGATTCCCGTTTATGGACAGACTATTGATAATATAGTCGGGGTAATTTATGTCAAGGATCTGCTGCAGCCCTTATTGGAGCGAGGGGAAGAACGCGAAATAGCTGAACTGATGCGGCCGGCGTATTACGTACCGGAAAGCAAAAAGGTGAGGGATTTGTTTGCGGAGATGCGTAAGGAAAAGATTCACATGGCAATTGTCTTGGATGAATATGGGGGAACAGCCGGGATTGTGACGATTGAGGATCTTATTGAGGAAATAGTCGGCGAAATCCAAGATGAGTTTGACAATGAGGAAATACCAATTGAAGTTCAGGATGACGGTTCATATCTTGTTGATGCGAGAATGCCGATAGATGACATCAATGATTTGCTGGATTTTGATTTGCCCGATGAAGAATTCGACACGATAAGCGGACTTGTTTTCAATAGCCTCGGAAGGATTCCTGTTGAGGGTGAAAGCGTAGAAATCGACGGACTGAAAATTGTTATTGAAAAAGTAGTGGGACGTCGTATTACTAAGTTGCGTTTAATTAAACAGTAAGAACTTGCTTCAAAGGGGTACGCTGATGAGAAGAAGAATTGTGAAATGGACAATTATCGCCCTTATAGCCAGCGTTATTTCGGGAACGGCGGTCTTTTACTATATGCGGGTGTATGCTCCTGAAAAAATCAATTTTGATTTGTTGACAAATCAAAAGGAGAAGGAACAGGTTGAGGAAGAGGAGGTTCCTTATCCAGATTGGCAAGGGAGGGAACGCATACGCGCCCTTGCCGTGGTGCTGGACAATACGGAGAGTGCGCGGCCGCAGTCGGGATTGGAGTACGCGGAGACTGTTTTAGAATTGCCGGTTGAGGGTGGTCTAACACGGCTTTTAGCCATCATAGCTACCGACGATATTATCACGGTTGGACCGATAAGGAGTATCAGGCCTTATATCGTCGATTTGGCAAAGGAATACAATGGTGTGATTGTGCATGCGGGCGGTTCACAAGAAGCCCTTGAACAGGTAGAGGATAACAAGGTGGAACATCTGGATGAGATATTTGGCAAAAATCTTGTCAGTGCGGCTTTTTGGCGTTTGCCGGACAGACAAAAACCCCACAATCTTTATGCCAGTACCGATAGTCTGCGCAAGGTATGTGGGGAACTGAAGTATAACTTGACTGAGCCGCCCCGTCAGCGTCCAACGCTTTTGCCTGATGAGGAGGTTAACGGTGAGAGCGCGGAAGACATTACGATTTATTATCCCAACAGAAAAAGCGTAGTTCAGTATTTGTACGACAAGGAAGAGAAGATATTTATAAGGCATATGGCGGATAAACCTCATGAGAACGAGCAGGGTAAGCATTTAACAACACCTAATATTATTATCCAATATGTTTCGTACCGTTATCTCGATGGTGACGGGCGTATACAGTTGATTATGCATGGAAAAGGGGATGCTCTGATATTTAGAGAAGGCAAGGTAGTCAGCGGGGTTTGGCAGAAAGAACCGGGGGGATTCACAAAATTTGTGGACAGGCAAGGAAAAGAAATACCGTTATTAGACGGTCCGGTTTGGATCCAGGTGGTATTAAAGGGCATGAGAGTAGATTATTGAGGTGAAGCTATTGGAGAAGGAATTATTGATAGAAGCTGCTGTATGTGCAAGAGAAAGGGCGTACGCTCCGTATTCAGGCTTTAAGGTAGGAGCGGCTTTGCTGACGTGTGAAGGGAAAATATATCAAGGCTGTAATGTGGAAAACGCATCATATAGTCTCACTGTTTGTGCGGAAAGGGTCGCTCTTTTTAAAGCAATTTCCGAGGGTGAAAAGGACTTTAAGGCCTTGGCGTTAGTGACGGATAGTGAAGAGCCGGTTTCACCTTGCGGAGCTTGCAGACAGGTGATGGCCGAATTTGCGCCTGAGATGGCGGTAATAGTGGCGAACCTTCAGGGTAAGCATTATCAAACTACAGTGAAAGAGCTTTTACCGCAGTATTTTTCTGCGAAAGCATTTGAAGGAGGCGGAGAAAATAGAGAATGACTTTAAGTCCGGATTTGTATCTATCATAGGGCGTCCCAATGCGGGAAAATCTACATTGATGAATAAGCTGATTGGCAAAAAAATCGTTATTACCTCCGATAAGCCTCAAACCACGAGAAACAAAATTATTGGGATCCTAACGGAGATAGATTGGCAGATGATTTTTTTGGATACGCCGGGGATACATAAACCCCAAGACAGGTTAGGGCAAAAGATGGTAAAGGCGGCGTTAAATACTCTGAATGAAGTGGAAGTGATTTATTACCTAATAGATGTGAGTGTACCTTTTGGCGGCGGAGATGAGTTTATTATAAGAAGACTGGCAGAAATAAAGACGCCGGTTTTTTTGCTGCTCAATAAAATAGACCTGATTGATAAGGTCGAATTGCTTCCGTTGATTGAGTTTTATCGGAAAAAAGGCAACTGGCAGGAGATAATACCGGTATCGGCTGTCAGAGGGGACAATACTGATTCTTTGCTTGATTCTACAGTCGAGTTTCTTACTTCAGGACCACAATACTACCCCTCCGATTCCGTTACCGATCGCCCTGAGAGTTTTATTGTAGCCGAATTTATCCGGGAAAAGGCAATCCGGTTAACACGGGAGGAAATACCGCATTCTGTTGCCGTCGGTGTTGATGTGTTTGAAAAGCGTGAGAACGGGATGCTGCATATTGTGGCTACCATTTATATCGAAAGGAACTCCCAAAAGGGAATACTGATTGGTAAAAAGGGTGAAATGCTAAAAAAAATCGGCAGCATGGCGCGCCGAGACATTGAAACCCTGTTGGGAGATAAAGTTTTTTTGGAATTGTGGGTTAAGGTAAAAGATGATTGGAGAAACAGAGAAAACTGCTTAACCGAATTTGGTTACGGCACTCAATAAAAGCCCAGTAAAAGCCCGACTCTATAGGCAATAAAGCTTATTACCCACGCCAAAAGCGTTGTATAAGCGATAGAAAAGCCGGCCCATCCCCAACTGTTGGTTTCCTTGTAAATGATGGCGACGGTTGCGATACAGGGAACATATATCAAAACAAACAGCATGAAAACGTATGCGGTTAGAGGGGTAAAACCCGATTGGGATTTGATGCGTTCCGCTATACTTCCGAATTCATCTGTGGAATCGCCTGTCGTTGAGGAAGCGGAGGCTCTGTCTGATTCCTCGATACTGTAGAGGGTTCCCAGTGTGCTGACTACTATTTCCTTGCCGGAAAAACCGGCAAGCAGAGCTATGCCTGCCTTCCAGTCAAAACCAAGGGGTTTTATCAGCGGTTCGACGAAATGCCCGACCTTTCCGGCATAACTGTTTTCCATAGCTGCCGGGACAGAAGCTTCTGCCGGTCCGTCAGGGGCGAGAGGGAAAGTAAAGAGTGCCCAAACAATCATAGAGGCTACGAGAATAACCGTGCCAGCCTTTTTTAAGTATAGCAGGGCACGGAATTTTATTTGCAAAAGCACGCTTTTTGCTGTAGGAAGCCTGTACGCCGGCAGTTCCATGACGAATGGTTCGGAGTCCCCAGGTAAAACCCAGGTGCGAAAAATTTTCGCCATGACGAGAGCGAGCAGGATACCGATAAGGTAGATGGAAAACAGTACGTTTCCTGCGACTTTCTGACTGAAAAATGCGGCAGAAAAAAGCGTATAGACGGGTAACTTTGCTCCGCAACTCATTAGAGGGATTATCAGGATGGTTACAAAACGATCGCGGGTGTTTTCCAGGGTTCGTGTTGACATGATGGCGGGAACCGAACAACCAAATCCTAAAACCATGGGAATAAAAGACTTTCCGTGCAAGCCAACTGCGTGCATCATCCTGTCGGTAACAAAGGCGGCTCTGGCCATATAGCCGGTACCCTCCAGAAATGAGATTCCTAAGAAAAGAAGAAGGATGTTGGGCAAAAATATCAGTACACCGCCTACCCCGGCAATTATTCCGTCAATAAGCAGGGACTTAAAGAGACCGTCAGGCAGAATGATATCAAGTAAAGAAGCAAACCAGGCGACGCCGGCATCAAGCAGTTCCATCAGCGGTGTGCCAAGGGCAAAGGTAAACTGAAACAAGGCCCACATTAAGACGAGAAATATCGGAAGACCTAACACCCGGTTGAGAAGGATGGAATCTATCCGATCGGTTAGTGATGCGTGCTCCCGGATATCATATTTTATGGTTTCACGACAGGTCCCGCGAATGAAGGCGTAACGTCCTTCAACAATAGTGATTTCCGGGTCTTGTTTAAAATGTTGCCTCATAGCTTCTTGACTTTTTTCAACAGCAACCATGATGATTTCTGCTTGGGGCTGTTTTTTTACATATGAGATTATTTCCTCATCATTTTCCAAGAGCTTGATTGCCAGCCAACGGCGGATATTTCGATTGTTATCGGTGGTCTTCATAATAGTCAGGGGCAGAACTCTTTCAAGAGAGACGATTTGTTCCTCGATAAATTTGGCGTAGCGAGGTGTTTTATCTTGCAGGGTATTCTGACCGTCAGCCGTCGAAAGGACCATGTCCAGCAGCTCGGCAGTACCTTTGTTTTTACTTCCTACAACCGGAACGATGGGACAGCCCAGGAGTTGAGAAAGAAGCTCTTGATTAATCTTGATGCCTTGTGAATAAGCCATATCGCTCATATTGAGGGCAATAACAATGGGAAGGTCCAATTCTATTAATTGGACGGTCAGATTTAAATTCCTTTCAAGATTTGTTGCGTCAACGATATTGACGATAACGTCAATGTCTTCCTCTATCAGGAAATTTCTTGCCACAACCTCCTCGGGGGAATAAGCAGAAAGGCTATAGGTACCTGGGAGGTCTATGACGTGCATTTTTGTATCTTTATATATCAGCTTGCCCTCAGCTTTTTCGACGGTGACTCCCGGGTAGTTTCCCACGTGCTGGTTAGAACCGGTTAAATTATTGAAAATAGTCGTTTTGCCGGCATTTGGGTTACCGGCCAGGGCAATGGTAAGTTTTCTTTTCATTTTTTTATTCCTTTTCTAGTGGCTGTATTTCTACCGTATCGGCTTCTTCGCGACGCAAGGACAGATAACAATTCCTTATTCTGATCTCAATCGGGTCACCCATTGGGGCACAGCGTTCCATTGTGACATCCTCTCCCGGGACTACCCCCATTTCAAGCAGTCTCCGTCTGATAGGCCCGTTGCTGCGAATGGCACAGACTCTTCCTCTTCTACCGGGTGCTAAATCGCTCAGTGTTCTTTCACATGGATGAAAACCCTTTCTGGCTCTCCTGCGCATACGCATAACAATACTTCCTTTCAGCATTAGAAATATAGTAAGGGGTCATTTAGTGAGATTTTCTTGCAAAAAAAGATATAATCTTTCTGAAGTATCCATGCTAATTGAGTGCTCCATAAGGCAGGCTTCTTTTTCAGCAGTTTTATGGGGTACGCCCAGAAGGTGCACTAAAAAATCCTTTAATGCCCTGTGTCTTTGGCGTACCAGATGGGCTTGCTTTGCGCCCTCTTCGGTCAATTGGATCGGACCGTATTTGTCATGTTGCAATAAACCCTGTCTGGACATGGCTTTAACCATGCCCGTAGCGCTTGGCTTTGTAACCTGTAAATGGTTAGCCAAGTCTGTGATGCGAACGTTTTGTTCACGTTCCGACAAATTGAGGATCGCTTCCAGATAGTCCTGAGACGATCTGGTCAGAGGCTTTTCTGTTCTCATTTGATAGCACCTACAATATGTTAGGATTGACTAACATCAGAAACATCGTAATACTTTTAAAACTACTTGTCAAGGTGATTATCGTTTGATTATCGTTAATAGTTTATTGACACGGCGGCCAATAATTGTTAGAGTGAATTTGGCTTTAAATCATGTTTGGAGGTGGTTTTGGTGGATTCGTACCCTCCCGGTTGTAGGATGAAGGAATTTGATAGGAAATATTTTAACAGCGGGGAGCAGAATCACCGGATTGTCTGATTGTGCTTGCTTCCCGCCAAGAGGGGGAAGCGTCTTGATAAAAGATAAAAAAATAGCGCCGAAGATGTTAAGAACGTACTATTTACAGCAGGATGAAGTAAAAGGCAGGGAGTTCCTTGCGATGTTTCAGCCTGCGGATATTGCAGAAATCCTGGAAGATATGGAGGCCGAGGTACAAAAATGGGTGATAGCTCTTTTAGATGATGAGAGGGCTGCCGATGTGGTTAATGAATTAGAACCAGATGTGAGCAGGGAACTGTTAGGTCTTTTAGGTCCGGAAAGGGCTTCCCGGATTTTTGATGAGATGTCGCCTGACGATGTTGCCGATTTGTTGGGTGAGTTCTCCGATCAGGATCAGGATCGTTATCTCGGGATGATGGAAACGGAAGACAGGCAGGATGTTCGCGAGCTTATGAACTACCGGGAAGATACGGCCGGTGGCATCATGACGGTGGAATATGTAGCCATTAGAGAAGATATTACCGTGGAAAAAGCGATTGAGGTTTTGCGGGAGACTGCTCCCGAAGCAGAGACGGTCTATTATGTTTATGTGATAAATTTGAAGAACCAGCTGGTGGGAGTTATTTCTTTAAGGGAACTTATTATTGCCGAGCCCAAGTCATTAATCAGGGATATCATGAGGCGGCATGTGATAAGTGTACCTGTTGATATGGACCAGGAAGAGGTTGCCTATATGGTAACCAAATACGATTTCTTGGCGGTGCCTGTAGTTGACCATGACAGGTCGCTAATGGGGATTATTACTGTCGATGATATTATTGATGTTATTCACGAAGAGGCTGCTGAGGATATATACTTGTTAGCCGGTGCACCCGGTGAAGATGAAAAGGAAGAAGAGGATGAATTCCTGTTGCGGATCAAAAGCTCTTTGCAGGCAAGGCTGCCCTGGTTGTTTGTTACTATGTTGGGTGGTCTGATCTCAGGAAGGGTTCTGAGCAGTTTTTCCGAGCAAATAAGCGCGGTTATCGCTTTAGCCTTCTTTGTTCCTCTCTTGACAGGGATGGGAGGAAATGTTGGGACCCAGT
Source organism: Clostridia bacterium (assembly GCA_018433675.1). Lineage (GTDB taxonomy): Bacteria > Bacillota > Peptococcia > DRI-13 > SM3-B62 > SM3-B62. Next base: position 132,199 of record JAHDQS010000014.1, on the reverse strand, counting down.
CATCCACGGTTACTGTCCGGGGAATTGCGACAGGACAGATCAAGGAAGACAGAGTTCTTAAGGTAATTTTAAGAGAGTCACTGACCGGGCTTTTCATGGGATTAGTGTTGGGAACCATTGTGGGTCTTATTGCGGCCTGGTGGCAGAGCAAGCCCATGTTGGGATTGGTAGTAGGTTTGGCTATGATGGGTAATATGTTTACAGCAGCAACCATGGGAACCCTGGTACCCTTGTTTTTCCGCAGGGTGGGCATTGATCCCGCAGTGGCATCCGCACCCTTTATTTCCACGGCTATCGATATTACAGGTCTTTTGATTTATTCGACGTTGGCCACACTGTTGATAATTTATTTATTGTAGATGGATTTGGGTTGTGATAACATTTGTTTTTTTACTTAAAACAGTTATAATTAAATAGGAAGGTGTGCTGATGATGGTAAAAACACACCAGTATTGCGGATGAAACCTTGAGTAAGACTAAAAAAGCATTGATACTATTGTCAGAAAGGATAAGGCCTATGCAAACTGGTAAGTTTTTCTGGAATTATTTTTTTGTAACCGGCAATATCGGTGCTTATCTTATTTTCCGAGAAATTAACAAAACGAGTGTCATGATACCCAGCGATGTTTGCGGACTAAAGAAGAAGAAAAGGCTGGGGTAAGGACATGGGTTTGTACAGGACTGAGGCTTTGGTGCTGCGAAGCAGGAAATATATGGAGGCAGACAGTCTCCTTACTGTTATGACAAAAAGAAGGGGTAGAATCGGGGCCATTGCTAAAGGAGTCCGTAAGCAAAACAGCAGGCTAAGGGGCGGTGTACAGGTTTTTACCCATAATGATATGTTGCTATATCAAGGCCGGAGCCTTGATATAGTTACGCAGAGCGAGTGTATTGAAGCGTTTGGCGAACTCCATGAAGATATGGTGGCCATGACTGCCGCAGGCTATTGGAGTGAGTTGGTTGAAGCCTTAGTGCCTGAGGGGGAACAGGACTTATCTTTATTTCAATTAGTTCTGGCCGGTTTTCACCTTTTGTGTCTTGCAGCCAATGCTACGGTTGTACGGGGGCTGGAAATAAAACTGTTGTCACAGCTGGGCTATTCTCCGGTGCTTGACAGGTGCGTGTCTTGCGGTAGGACATTATCACAAGGCTTCGAGCCTGCTTTTTCCATAGACTTAGGCGGTGTCGTGTGTCCTTCCTGTATAGGGGTATCCGGGAGTTATGAAGTAAAACGTTTTTCCCACGAAGGGATAAGAGTCTGGCAGCAATTAATCAAGATGGATTTGAGCAAAATCGGACGTTTAAAGGTGACCGGGGAGGCCCTGACTGTGTTGGAGGGGATTTTAGAGGCCTTCATAATGGTACAGGTTGGTCGTTCTTTAAAGTCCAAACCGGTGTTAAAAAGTATGCAATTATAGTTTGATGGTAATATTAGTTAACAGGAGGTGAAAATATGGATGAACTGAGTAAAATTGATGTTATCAGACAAAGGCTTGGCGTGTCTTATGGTGAAGCCAAAGAGGCCCTTGACAGGGCGGATGGTGATGTATTGCAAGCCCTGATTATTTTGGAAAAGCCGAAGGGAAGGTCTGATAAAAAATCAGAGGAAAAGCTGGATAAGAAGCTGGACGAAAAGGCACATCAGGTAATGGACTATATCCGAGAGATCGTTAAAAAAGGAAATGTTACTAAGGTAAAGATTAAAAAAGGAGACCGTGTGGTGCTTGATTTTCCTGCCACTGTTGGGGCGTTGGGCATTGGAGGAGCGCTATTAAGCCCGGTTCTCGCCGTGTTAGGAGTGGCCGGGACCGTAGCGGCATTTGTTAATAATTACAGTCTGGAAATTGTCCGTCCTGACGGTAGTGTCGAAAAACATGATCTTAAGTTTCTTTCCGATGATAATAAAAATGAGCATCAAGATTAATTTATTCGCTAATTAATAGCATATATAAGAAAATATACGGTGATGATGGGGAAGGTTTTTCGGTGTGAAAAAAAGCGAACCGGGGATGGTGAAAGCCCGGCTGTAGCCTGAAAAACGGGGCGCCCCGGAACCATGGGGAAAAAAGCCGGGCTTTTTATTAAAGCCAAGCAGGGTGGAACCGCGGGATAAACCTCTCGTCCCTGCAGCGTGAATGCTGCAAGGACGGGGGGTTTTTGTATTATCAGAAATTATATGTGCAACTATTAAAGATGTTAAAAAGAAAGAGGAGGTTTGTATAAGCCATGAATTTTCAGGAGATTATCCTAGCTCTCAACGATTTTTGGGGCAGGCAGGGTTGTATTATTCAACAGCCCTATGATTTGGAAAAAGGAGCAGGAACAATGAACCCCGCCACCTTTCTGAGGGCTTTGGGGCCGGAACCGTGGAATGTAGCGTACGTGGAGCCGTCAAGGAGGCCGACCGACGGGCGATACGGGGAGAATCCGAACCGTCTTCAGCATTACTACCAGTATCAGGTTATTCTTAAGCCTTCGCCGGATGATATCCAGGAATTGTATTTGGAGAGTCTGAAGACCCTGGGCATTGATTTGAGAAGGCACGATGTAAGGTTTGTTGAGGATAATTGGGAATCGCCGACCCTGGGAGCATGGGGCTTGGGCTGGGAGGTATGGCTGGACGGCATGGAAATAACCCAGTTCACCTATTTTCAACAGTGCGGCGGTCTGGATTGCAGGCCGGTGGCCGGGGAGATAACATATGGTTTGGAACGTATTGCGATGTTCATTCAGGAAAAGGAAAGCGTTTATGATATCACCTGGGTCGATGATATTACCTATGGCGATGTGCATCACCAGAATGAAGTGGATTATTCTCATTACAACTTTGAAGTCGCCGATACGGAAATGCTCTTAAGACATTTCGACGATTATGAAAAAGAAGCCTTGAGAGTAATTGAAAAAGGTTTGGTACAACCGGCCTATGATTATGTTTTAAAGTGCTCGCATACCTTTAACCTTCTGGATGCCAGGGGCGCAATCAGTGTTACGGAAAGAACCGGTTTTATAGCCAGGGTAAGGAATATGGCTCGTCACTGTGCCCAAGCCTATGTTCAACAACGGGAGTCCTTGGGATATCCGCTTGTGAAGGACAAGGCCCGGCGCGAACAGTTGAGTTTGACGAGCGAGAAGGGAGAGGTTTAAAAATGGCAGACTATTTACTTGAAATCGGGACGGAGGAAATTCCCGCCAAGTTTATGCCGACGGCATTGGAACAGCTTAAGAAATTTGCCAAAGAGAGGATTGAGGAAAGACGCATCTCTTTTGGAAGCATACAGACCATAGGTACTCCCAGGCGCATGGCCTTGTTGGTTTATGACATTGCCCCGAGAGAAGAGGATGTCAAAGAAGAAGTAAAGGGTCCGGCCAAAAAGGCGGCTTTTGCTCCGGATGGGAGCCTAACGAAGGCCGGAGAAGGCTTTGCTCGTTCCCAGGGAGTGGCGGACCAGGAACTGATAGTCAAGGATACCGGTAAAGGCGAGTACGTTTACGCCATGCATGAAATCAAGGGAAAACCGACAAAAGAGGTATTGCCGGAAATAGTTGTACAAATCATCGGGGATTTGTCTTTTCCAAAACCTATGCGTTGGTCGAATAAAGAAATGCGTTTTGCCAGACCGATACGCTGGCTTGTCTCGCTGCTGGATAAAGAGGTCATACCTTTCGAGATTGAAGGTTTGCGGGCAGGTAATTCAACTAGGGGACACCGGATTTTGGGACAAGAAAAGATAACCGTTAGTGAACCCTCAAGATATATCGACCAAATGGCAGAAAATTTTGTGATGGCAGATCAAGGCAAAAGACATGACGAGTGCTGGCGGCAGATACAGGAAGCGGCAAAAACAGTGGGTGGGGAAGTTGAGTATGATGAAGAACTCCTGGATGAAGTCACATATCTTTTGGAATGGCCCACAGCCGTGATGGGTGAATTTGATCAAGCCTATTTAGAAATGCCTGCAGAGGTTATAATAACGCCAATGCGGGAGCATCAGCGCTATTTCCCGGTTCGTAATGTCAAGGGAGAACTTTTGAACCGTTTTATTACCGTGCGCAATGGTGATGACGAGCATCTTGAGGTAGTAAAATCAGGGAATGAAAAAGTTTTACGGGCCAGACTTGCCGACGCCCGCTTTTTCTGGGAAGAGGACAAGAAGAGGAATTTAGCCGATAATCTGCCCAAACTGGGAAAAGTTATCTTTCAAGAGGAATTGGGTACCTTAGCTCAAAAAACAGAAAGGGTGAAGGCTCTGGTGGAATCACTGGCCCTTTTGCTGGAACTTCCGGAGAATGTGCGCTGCGCTGCCGTAAGGGCTGCCGGATTGGCGAAAGCTGATCTGATGACAAACATGGTGTATGAGTTTCCTGAGTTGCAAGGCATTATGGGACGGTACTATGCCATATTATCAGGTGAAACAGAAGAGGTTGCCCTGGCTATTAAGGAGCATTATCAGCCGCGCTTTGCCGGGGATGAGATACCATCAGAGATAATAGGAGCCTTGGTAGGTATTGCCGACAAGGCGGATACGGTGGCGGGTTGTTTTGCCGCCGGCATAGAACCTACCGGGTCCCAGGATCCCTATGCCTTAAGACGCCAGGCAATGGGGATTTGCTTAACGCTGATAGGGCACGGCTTGGAAATAGATCTGGACGGTTTGTTGAAAATGGCTTTGAGTAAATATAAAGATATCCTGTCGGAAGAGAAAATTGGGGAAGAGACCTTAGCTAAATTGATGGAATTTTTCCGGGCTCGTGTCAAGAACATTTTGGCCGATAAAGGATATAGTTTTGATGTGAGTGAGGCCGTTTTGGGAGTCGAATACGGTTTACTGACGACAACCCTGATGCGGGCTGAGGCTTTGAGCCGGATGAAGGATGATGAGTGCTTTGGTGAGATGCTAACATCTTTTACACGTGCCTACAACATTGCGAAAAAGGCTCAGGATTTGGAGGTAAAGCCGGAGTTTCTTACGGAACCCGCGGAAAAAGAGCTTTATCACGCTATCATAACCTGTGAGGGAAGGGTGGCAGAAAAGAAGGTACAGCAAGAATATGAAGCTGCCATTAATGAACTGTCTGCTTTGACAGGGCCGATAAATACCTTTTTTGATGCTGTAATGGTTATGGCCGAGGACGATAAGGTTCGCAATAATAGACTGGGCTTGCTGAGACGGATTACAAAACTTACCCAGGAAGTAGGGGATTTAAGTAAAATATTAATTAATTATTGATTGATGCGGTGGTAATATCGATATCGGAAGTAAATGTTATAACATTATTGCAAAAACCACCATAAATAGTGTATCATATTAATTAAAAGAGTCATCACTAAATGAGGTGGTACCGATACGGTTAACAGAGCGCCAGGAACGGATTATAGAGATTGTTAAGGAGAAGGGACCGATAAAGGGAGAAGAGATTGCCGATATCCTGGGCTACGTGAGGTCGACGCTACGACCTGATTTGTCTATTCTGACGAAGGCCGGTATACTGGGAGCGCGTCCCAGGGTAGGCTACTATTTTACCGGAAAAGGTGTTGCCTCTCAGGTAGCGGAAGAAATAAACAAAATAATGATAAAAGACATCAAAGCAGTTCCAGCGGTTGTTAGCGTTGAAACCACCGTTTATGATGCCATTGTTTCCCTGTTTATGATGGATGTAGGAAGCCTGTTTATCGTGAGTGAAGGAGGATTGCTGGAAGGCGTTGTATCAAGGAAGGATTTGCTTAAGTTTTCTATGGGACAGGTGAACATACATGAGGTTCCAATCACCGTTGTTATGACGCGTATGCCCAATTTGATCACCGTTGGACCTGAGGACAACCTTTGGTCGGCGGCCAAGAAACTTATCGACCATGAAATTGATTCTCTGCCCGTGGTCCGACCTATTACATACAAAGGCCAAGAAGGTCTGGAGGTTATAGGCAGGATTACTAAAACAACTATAGCCAGGGTCTTTGTGGAGTTGGGACAGGGCGAGGAATTCAAATAAGGAGGGGAAAACCATAGCGATACCGATTATTTATGTCATATCAGACTCATTGGGAGAAACAGCGGAGTTTGTGGCAAAAGCCGCAGCCAGCCAATTCAATTCCGGCAAGGCGGAGATCCGCAGGGTTCCGTATGTTAATGATGTGGAACATATTGTGCAGGTTTTGGAAGAGGTGGCACAACACCGGGCAATTGTTGCTTTTACTCTCGTTGTTCCACAGCTGCGTGATTGTCTGGTGAAAAAGGCTGCGGAAGTAGGGGTTGTTACGGTGGATCTGCTCGGACCGATGATGGATGCTATTTCAAAGTTTTCACATTCGTCACCCAGATATGAGCCCGGATTGATTCATAAAATGGACGAAGAATATTTCAAAAAAGTAGATGCTATTGAATTTGCCGTTAAATATGATGACGGGAAAGACCCAAGAGGCATTGTGAATGCGGATATTGTTTTGATAGGGGTTTCTCGCACGTCAAAGACGCCGCTTTGTATGTATCTTGCTCATAAAAGAATAAGAGCCGCCAATATTCCTCTTGTGCCGGAGGTCGCTCCGCCGGAAGAGTTGTTTCAACTTTCACCGGGCAAGGTGATAGGACTGACAGTTAAACCGGAGGTATTGAATCCTATTCGTAAAGAACGCTTGCTTTCATTGGGGCTCGCCCCGGATGCGGATTATGCCAGTAATGAGAGGATCCTCAAGGAAATAGAATACGCGGAAGAGGTAATGACCAAGTTAAGATGTCCGGTCATTGATGTTACTAATAGGGCCATTGAAGAAAATGCGGGTAGGATATTACAAATATATTATCGAGGTGAGTATGGTGCAAAAAAATAGTCGTGTTTACCTTTTTAGAGAAGGGAATGCCGAAATGAAAGCGTTGTTAGGTGGGAAAGGGGCTAACCTTGCGGAAATGACCAACATAGGTTTGCCTGTTCCACCGGGCATGACGATCACAACCAAGGCGTGCATTGAGTATTTTGACAATAACAAGAACTTCCCGGAGGGCTTGGAGGAAGAGATGTGGGCTAAGCTTAAGGAAGTAGAGAAGCAGGCCGGTAAAAAATTTGGAGATAACAATAATCCGCTTTTAGTTTCTGTCCGTTCCGGGGCCCCTATCTCTATGCCGGGCATGATGGACACCATCTTAAACCTGGGTTTAAACGATGAGACAGTGGAGGGCTTGGTAGAGGCAACTCAAAACAGGCGTTTTGCGTTGGACAGTTATCGGCGTTTTATTCAAATGTTTGGGAATGTTGTGATGGGTGTCGATCACTTTGAGTTTGAAAATGTGTTGGAAAGGATCAAGACAGAAAGCGGAGCGCAGCAGGACAAAGACCTTAATGCACAAGCCTTAGAAAAGGTAATCAACGGATATAAAGCGGTTGTCAGGCGTTCAGCCGGGAAGGACTTCCCCCAGAATCCTAAGGAACAGTTGTTAATGGCGGTTCGCGCTGTTTTTAGTTCCTGGTTTAATCCCCGGGCTGATGTCTACCGTAAAATCAATAAGATTTCGCGGGACCTCGGTACTGCGGTGAACATTCAGTCTATGGTTTTCGGCAATATGGGAGATGACTCCGGTACCGGTGTGGCTTTTACAAGAAACCCATCCACTGGCGAAAGCAAGCTTTATGGTGAATTCTTGATGAATGCTCAGGGAGAGGACGTTGTGGCCGGAATACGTACACCCCAGTCGATACAGCAACTCAGCGAGGAAAACAATGAGATATATGAGCAGTTCGTGAATATTTGCAAAAAACTTGAAAACCATTATCGTGATGTTCAGGATATAGAATTTACCATTGAAAAGGGCAAACTATACCTTTTGCAAACGAGAACAGGCAAGAGAACAGCCAGTGCTGCCGTTAGGATTGCCGTCGATATGGTGCAAGAAGGTATTATATCTAAAGAGGAAGCATTATTGCGTGTGGATCCCAGCTCCCTTGACCAGTTGTTGCATAAGAGGATAGACGTCAATTCCGAAGCCAAGGTCATAGCTACGGGATTGCCGGCTTCGCCGGGTGCCGCTTCCGGACAAGTGGTTTTCAATGCTGATGAGGCTGAGGAGCAGAATAAAAAAGGGAAAAAGGTTGTTTTGGTTCGTACGGAAACAACTCCGGACGATATTCATGGTATTGTTGCTGCTCAAGGTGTTCTGACCAGCAGGGGTGGCATGACCAGTCATGCTGCCGTCGTTGCCCGCGGCATGGGTAAGTGCTGTGTTTGCGGCTGTGAAAGTATTAAAATTGATTATGAGACCGAAACGATGAAGGTTGGTAGTCTCGTTATCAAGAAAAATGATGTGATATCTATAGATGGAAGCACCGGCAGAGTTATCCTGGGTGAGGTAAAAATGATCCCCCCGGAGCTAAGTGCCGAATTTCAGGAAATATTGGTTTGGGCTGATGAGATTAAGAGATTAGTTGTAAGAGCCAATGCTGATACCCCTCAGGATGCAAAAAAAGCCAGGGAATTCGGGGCGGAGGGAATCGGATTATGCCGTACCGAGCATATGTTTATGGCTCCCGACCGTGTGCCTATTGTGCAGGAGATGATTCTTGCCGACAATATTGAGGACAGGGAAAAGGCTTTGGCGAAGCTTTTGCCGATTCAAGAAGAGGATTTCTACGGTATTCTTAAGACCATGGACGGTTATCCCGTTACGATTAGATTGCTTGATCCCCCCCTGCATGAGTTTTTACCCAACATTGAAGAGTTGGTGCTGGAGGTGCATGAGCTGAGGAGGACTCAGGCCGACCCGGAAAAACTGGCTGAGTTGGAGACGGTACTGAGCAAGGCCAGAAACCTACATGAGTTCAATCCCATGCTGGGACATCGTGGCTGCCGTTTGGCCATTACCTTCCCGGAGATATCCAAAATGCAGGCACGGGCGATTTTCCAGGCGACAGCTCGTTTGGTTAAAGAGGGATATAAGCCTATACCGGAGGTAGAGGTACCGCTGGTTGTTGATCAGAACGAACTGATATTGCTGCGGGATGTGGTAGAAAAAGCAGCTCAGGAGGTAATGACAGAAACAAAAGTAGATTTCAAATATTCGGTAGGTACTATGATTGAGATGCCGCGAGCCTGTCTGACCGCCGATCAAATTGCCGCACATGCCGACTTCTTTTCCTTCGGTACTAATGATTTGACTCAAACCACCTTCGGTTTCAGCCGCGATGATGCGGAGGGCAAGTTCATGACGGAGTACGTTGATAAGAAGATACTCAAGAATGATCCCTTTATTGTTTTGGACCGCGATGGTGTGGGAAAATTGATGGAATACACAGTGGAAAAAGGCCGGGGAGTTAAACCTAAACTTGAAATCGGTATTTGCGGTGAACACGGCGGAGAACCTAATTCAGTGGAATTTTGCCACATGATTGGTTTGAACTATGTCAGCTGCTCACCCTTTAGGGTACCTATTGCCAGGTTGGCTGCAGCTCAGGCTGCCGTAAGCAACAAAAACTAATCAAAATAAGGATCAAAACATATGTAAAACAGGGTATTGTCATATAAATTTAAATGGCAATACCCTGTTTTGTTGGAAATCTTACAAAAGTTAAAATCCCTATCGAAAGGTAACGACAAAAGCGTTACAATATTATCAGAAGGAGATGGTTAGCATGGAAAAAACTGCGACTTTAAATATAAGGGTTAATCCTGACGTAAAAAGAAGAGCTGAGGAAGTCCTTTCACAACTCGGCATACCTATGTCCACAGCGATAGATATTTATCTGAAGCAGATTTCAATGACCAACGGAATACCTTTTGCCATAATGCTGCCGAAAGTACCGGTTTCCGTAAACACTGATCTGATGACAAGGGACGAAATTCACGCGAAGTTAAAGGAAAGATATAACGATATCGAAAAAGGTAATGTGCAGGATGCATCTACTGTCTTTCAGAGATTTCGGGAGACACACGCATGAAGCAGTATAAGATTCAGATCACGGACAAGGCACTTTCCGATATGGAGGAGATCTATAATTATATAGCAGTGCAACTACAGGCACCTGAAGCCACCATGGGACAGTATAACAGAATAGCTGACGCAATCGAAACTCTTGATACGTTCCCGGAACGTGTAAAATTAATAGAGACAGAAGAAGAACGTGTACTGGGGCTCAGGCAAATGCCAGTGGATAACTTTTCTGTATTCTTCCATATCAGAGAAGAGCGGGTAATAGTTACAAACGTTTACGTGATTCCTAAAGGCTTCAGGTGGATGTTATCAACAAATATCAATCAAAGTAAGGCAAAAACTATTGGTTAATGATTTAAAGATTTGTGTATCAAGGCTGAAGCAGGGGTATTGTCTTTGAATGATTTTAAGAGACAGTACCCTTTTTTATTTAACTTAAAGTAAAATATTCCGTGGGATTCTACAAATTCACTTGTATAATAGGTTAGATGATGGAGGAGGTGAACCTGTGGATGAAAAGATTATTGAACTAATAAAATCCCAAAAGGACAAAGGGCTAATGCTCATGCAACAACAATATTCAGGGCTGATACATTATATAGTTCGAGGCATTTTACAAAATGAGAGCGATATAGAAGAATGTATCAGCGATATTTGCGTAAAAGTTTGGCATTCCATTGAGAGCTACTCCCCGGATAAGGGCAAATTCTCCACATGGCTCACCGTCATATCGCGAAATACAGCGCTCAATTATCTGAAAGGCAAGTATACGGAGCATGACGAACTAAAAGAGGAGACAGCGGATACATCCTCTGTAGAAGATGACATTCTTCGTCGGGAACGGGCAGAGGAGTTAAAGTGTGCAATACGTACACTTTCCCTTGAAGAACAGCATATTTTCTACCGTAAATATTATTATCTGCAACAGACATCCCAAATTGCTGCAGAGCTTGGAATGACAGTCCGCTCTGTGGAGGGAAAACTATATCGCCTGCGAAAAAAGCTGCAGAATGAATTGGGAGGTGATTTCTGATGAGCGAAAAAGATTTCAATTTTGATCAACAGATGATTGACCAGCTCAGCGATGTGACCCCACCGGAAGAGGAAATCCGCAAGACAAATCCCTGGAGCAAACCCATTGGTTTTATCACTTGGGGCTTTATCCTGACAACATGGCATCTGGATTTTCTGCACCTGCGGTATATTCTACCTACTATAGGTGTTATACTGATTTTTCTCGGTTTTCGCAGCCTAAGAAACGAGAATAAATATTTTAAAATTGCATGGATGCTTTCCATATTGAAGCTGTTTTTACAACTGGTAGACCTGGTTTCGGTCTCAACGCCTCTAAACATTCTGGGCTATCCGGAGTTTACTATCGGCTCGGTAATGGTTGGTTTCTACCAAATAGTTATGCTTCTCGTTTTCCGAGCAGCCCTGAAAGATGCTTCTAAAAAAGCGGGGAAATTAATGGAAGCCAATCAATTGCTTTGGGCATCGTTGTGGACAGTGGCGACATTCCTTATTGCGCTATCTCCACTTTCCAATAGTTGGTTGATCTTTATCCCTATGATGATATGCTATATTTTTATTGTACGATCATTGTTCCGCATAGGGGGCCAATTGGACGATACGGGATACGTTCTGACAAACGCACCGGTCAGGATCAACAATCGAACATTCGGATGGACGTATTTTCTTGTTGCACTGATAACTGTGATAATATGCAGTACCTTTTACAACCATTTGCAACTGGAACCACAAGAGTATTCTCTACCGGAAATCACTGAAGCAAGACAACATTTGCTTGACATGGATTTTCCGGCTGAAACACTGCGATATCTCAGCAATGAAGACGTGACAATGCTAAGTGATGCTGTGAATGTGGAATCATTTAGTAAGTTGCTGATGTTTGATGCAAAGAGAGTTGAACACCAGGAAGGCTTTGGAAGCTACAAACAAATCACCCATACGTATAAACCGGGTAAAAAAAATATTGAGGCCACTACGGTTTACATCGAGGTGCCGGGAAATGTGGTATATGTCATGCAATATTTCACATGGAAAGGAGGGCGGCCAGTCTGGCAGGACGGCATTCTAATTTCAGGAGAAACGGAAGCGGATGACAAGCAGATAATCAGCAGCGGCTTATTCTACAGCAAAAGAGGTACAGAGTATACTGCGGATTTTCCTCGTCTTGTATGTGATCAAATAACACGAAGCACGATGTTTGGCACCTACTATCCCGTGCTAATAACGGGTGCTCTAAGTTATCCATTTGGCTCTGAGGATCAAGGTGGATATGTACTTTACCGTTATACGGTCAGAGTTGACAGTGATATTTATGTTACTCATGCTACTCTCAGTTACGTACACCTTTTAAGCCCATTACATATTCCATATACAAGGACCGAGGATTTGATTTTAAGTGGTTCTTATACCTTTGAGGATGAGTTGCAGCAGCATTTTACAAATTACGAGTCTTTGGCATTAAGTAAAAGGAACTGGTAAGCTAAAAGCAAGATTCTTCCTTTGTTGCAGCACGTTTTATAGGAACGGAGTTGAAGGTTATGCCTCAAATAATTCCAATTCGGGATTTAAAAAACACAAGCGAAATTTCTCAAATGTGTCAAGCGTCCGATGAGCCGGTTTTTATTACAAAAAACGGTTATGGGGATATGGTTATTATGAGTATGAAGTTATATGAAGAAAAAATGTTTATGCTTGACGTATACAGTAAGCTTATTGCGGCGGAGGAACAACTAGCGGAAGGTAAAGTGATTGACGGGAATACTTCTTTAAAGAAAATAAGAGAGAAATACAATGTATAAGTTAAATGTTTCTGAGCTAGCGCATCAAGATTTAGATAAGATTGTTTCATACCTTTCTGCTAAGGCTTTGAAGAACTTCTATAAAAAATAGAACAGGGGTACTGACACATAATATTTTTCGGGTCAGTCCCCTGTTTAATAACAGCAAGTTGATTGATAAATAAAATAACATGTATTATACTGGAAAAAGGGAAGATGTTAGCAAAAAGCCATTAACCTAAGGCCAGGCAATAACGAAGTGGAGGGTAATCGTCCATGAAACAAGTATACACAATTGAGGAAATCAGAAATATTGCAAATGAAATAGCGAAACGTCATGGTGTAAAACGGATGTTCTTATTTGGTTCTCATGCCCGGGGGGATGCAAAGAGTGACAGTGATTTGGATTTTCGTATAGATAAAGGTAAAATAAGAGGGTTATTTGCTTTGGGGGGTTTATACGCTGATTTAGAAGAGGCATTTGGATTACCAATAGATCTTCTAACTTCTGAAAGCCTTAATGACGAATTCATAAAGGAAATTTCGGATGAAGAGGTGTTGATTTATGAACAAGAGCAATAAGGATTTCAACATTATTTCACGTATCTTAGAATACTGCGTCGAGATTGAAGATACTGTTAATCTCTTTGGAGATACCTTTGAACGCTTTAAATCGGATAAAATTTTTCAAAATGCGGCCACAATGTGCATTCTTCAAATAGGTGAATTAGCCGGTCGTCTTACAAAAGAGTTTATAGCCGTGAATTCCGAAATCCCATGGCGAAGCATTAAAGCCATGCGTAATATTGCTGCTCACGCCTATGGGAGTATTAGTATTCCTGATGTTTGGGATACAATCAAGAACGACATACCAGTTTTGAAAGCTTATTGCGTAAAAATACTAAGAAATTAATTCTTACAGCTAAAGAATGAATATAAATTATGGTTTATAAAAGTGTTCCATAATACGTAAAAATGGTGATAGGTCTATTTTGATAGCTGCAGCTCAGGCCGCTGTGAACGAGAAGGGCCAAGCGAAGTAAGGCTTACAATAATAACTAAAAAAAGGGGCTGTTACTTAACAAATTAGGTGCGGAACCCCTTTTTTGTTACTTCTTAAATTATAATTAGTCGGCTATTAAAAAGAGTGCCATGATAGGAGATGTGTTGCTGTCCACCATTTGCTCCATGCTTCCGCAGGTAGTAATTTCCCTATGGGGCGGTGTTTGGGCAGATAGGTACAACCGCAAACATCTAATTATGCTTGCAGATGCATTCATTGCCGACATTCCTTCAACCATTTTATTGCCCATTTCAAAAATCCTTCCGACATTTTATGATATAGACTTAATAATTAGTGTTTAAAGAACTTTGTTTTAGTATTTGTAAATATAACCATTTTATTTGTCGCAGAAAAAGTTTCGTTTGACATTCATCCTAAAATGTTATATATTTATAACGCAAGTTATAAATATATAACATGAGGAGGCAAGGGCATGTATATGAATAATAAGTTGGGGTATTTAGGTTTTTTGAGTTTGCTTGGACTGTTAGGGTTTACCGGAAGTATTGAGTTTTTCGGTTTTTTTGGTTTTATGGTCTACTTCAGATATTTTAAGGTAATTCCTGACGAATTGTTTAAAGAAAATATCCGAAGAGCGGCGACGCCGGGGTTTTTTGTCAGTATCACTGTGACTGCGCTTGTCAGCGTATATATCGCATTACTTAAAAATGTCTCTGCACAAGATGTAGCAACCGGCTTAGCAATAGGTCTGACCATAAATTTTGCACTTTCCGTTTTTGTGTTTACAGGTATTTTGGTGTACCTTGAAATCCACGAAAGCAGTGGTGAATAATAATGGCTTTGCTTACAAGGGTAAAAGAATACCGTGCAAAATTTGATATGAAACAGGAAACATTAGCTGAACTGGTCGGAGTAAGACGGGAGACTATAGGTCATTTGGAAAAAGGAAAGTATAACCCATCATTAAAACTGGCTTTTGATATAGCTAAGGTATTTGATACAACTGTAGAGGAATTATTTGAATTTAAGGATGGATAATACTTAAGAATATCACCTGCTTTGTTTCATAGTAAGTTGTGCAGGTGTGTAAAAGAGATTATATATGAGGGATGGCAGATAGATGCTTGAAGTGGTATTTAGTGACAGCACGAAAGGTGCCATGAAGTGTGCGAAAAACTACAATGAGGAAAGCCGGAGCAAGGGGGCTGTTGCTATCGGTTATATCGGCAAGAAGCCCTCAAAACAAGAACTAAAAGTGAAATATGAGGGTAAACCTATTGGCGGAAGTTCACAAGATGTAGTTTGTATAGGATTTTCTCTTGATGTCGGGGGTATTACAGGTGAGATTGATGGTGCTGAACGTCAAGAAGTATTTAATAATATATGGGGTTCTGTAGGTTTTGACGGGAAGGAAACAGAACGGTTTTTCCAAAAGCAGCGTGAGGATTTAACAAGGTTATTAACTGCTGCGAATCAAGGAGTCCCCATACGTATTTGGAAAAGCAATGCGCCGTATTCTATCTGTGGGTTCTCTTTTGTTTGCGGTATATTAAAAAATATTGACTGTAAAGTCAGTGTCGTTTCATTGCCGGAGTGTCGTGAGATGTCCGATGGTACGGTTGTATCGTATAGTAATTGGGGAGAAATATCTCCCGGGCAATTATATACTTTTTTGTCCTGGGAGCGGGACTTGAGTAATACGGAAAAGTGTGTACAAGCCAATCTGTGGGAGGACTTAAAAGCAGAAAACGCACCTTTGAGGGCGCTTGTCAACGGCAAATTGCTTTCTGTTCCTGAAGATTTCTATGATCATCTTCTAATAAAAAGTATTCCCGAGGGAGAAATTATCATGGCTAGGCTAATCGGGAATATTTTAGGTAAATATCAATTGGGCGTGGGTGACGGTTGGTATGCTCTGCGAATTAAAAAAATGATTGAAGATAATAGGCTGAAAGTGGTTGCGGATAAAGACCCTTCACATCCTTATGGGAAAATTCTGATGAAAACGACCATATGATGCACCCCAATATGATACAATATAAATGTAGGATTTGTGCGGATGGGGGGTATAATGTTGATTTAATGGACAAGGACAAACTCTTAAAGATATTCGATTATCTGAATGAGAGGTTGAAGGAAAACCAATTACAGCTTGAAATAACAATTTATGATGGTTCTATTATGACTATGGTTTATGACAACAGGCCCGCCACCAAAGATATAGATTGTATTTTTAGTGAAACTAACTATAAATTATTGGAAAACATATTAGAACTCACAAAATTTGCCTTTAATCTTACTGATGGATGGATAAATGAGGAAATAAAAGAGCCGCTTAAATCACTGATAAAAGAAGATAAAGAAACATACAGTGTCTATTCTAATCTGAAGATATTAAAGCCTAAAGCTGAGCAGTTACTCGCCATGAAGATACTTGCAGCAAGGCCGGAACCATCAAAAGATTTTGTTGATGCCTACATATTGTGTAAAGATTTAAAAATAACCTCTAAGAATAAGCTTATGGATACAATCTCAACCTATATACCGCTGTCTTTATTGGGGGAGAGACAAATAAGATTTATTAAATACTTAGGGGAGGATTTAGGATATGATTGGAAATGATTATTTGCAATCCCTCTATGAATATCCGGATGAAGATACAAGTTTAAATCAATTGTTAGAACTATTAAAATCAAAGGACAAGTTGTTTTTTAGATAGTCTGTATAACCCGGTAAATATAGATGCATGCGATGCTGAAGAAATAAGATATTTAACCTTAGCATCAGCTTTAATAGATTATTGTTTGCAGCTATACGGCATTGATATTCCTAATTGGATTAGAGACGAAAGACTAGAGTTTGAAAAGCCTTATTATCATTCTAAAAGAATAAGTGATCTTGAAAAGGTCAAGCTATTATTTACCAATCCTGCACCACTGAAGGCAAGAAATGTTTACTTTGATCTAAAAGCCATACAGAGGGTGTAAGTAAAAATTCCCGACGGACATAATGCCGCTGATTTCCTGCTTTAAAGTGGGGAGTCAGCGGCATTTGTATTTGGATAAAAATAAAAAAGAGGAATTTTTGTTTTCGAGTAGTAATGTATCTAGTAACAATTTTTCAAGGACGAGGAGGAAAAGGATGTCGATTCGTAAGGAATTAGAGGCTCTGGAAAAAGTGACGCTAAGTCCTTATGCCATGCAGGCTTCTATGTCCAAGGGTCGGGAAGAAAAAGAAGACCCCGATATTCTAAGGACTTGTTATATGCGGGACAGGGATCGCATTATCCATTCCAAATCATTCCGGCGCTTGAAGCATAAAACTCAAGTTTATATATCACCGGAGAACGATCATTACCGGACCCGACTGACTCACACGTTAGAGGTTAATCAAATTTCCCAAACTGTCGGAAAGGCCTTGCGTTTAAACCTTGATTTAATTGAAGCCATTGCTTTAGGACATGATGTGGGGCATACGCCTTTTTCTCATACCGGAGAAGAGGTTTTAGACAGGATGCTGCCAGGGGGATTTAGACATAATGAAAATAGTGTCAGGGTTTTAACGCGTATTGAAAAAGGGGCGAAGGGTAAGGGATTAAACCTAACTTGGGAGGTTTTAGACGGTATCCTGCATCATAGTGGGTACGGTGAAGGGGCTGGCAAAGCGTCTACCTTGGAGGGACAGGTTGTTCGTCATGCAGATAAAATAGCGTATGTGCAGCATGATATTGATGATAGCCTCAGGGCAGGGGTGCTCAAGGAGGAGGAGATTCCTGCAGAATATCTGGAGGTTCTTGGGTATTCTCACAGCGCCAGGATAGGTTCCTTGGTTTTTGATTTGGTGAGAAACAGCCTTGATAATTTCAAGAAAGAAGAGATAAGAATAAGCCTCAGCCCGGAATACGAGCAGGCTTTACAAGGCTTAAGGAATTTTATGTTCGAAAAAGTCTACAAAGGGCCGTGTTGTTATGCGCCGAGACAGCGGGCCGCGTACGTGGTAGAATTTCTGTACGAGTATTACAAAAAGAAACCGGAAAAAATGCCGCAATACTACAAAGAAATCGTCGAGGAAGAAGGTGTCGAAAGAGGTGTGGCCGACTATATATCAGGAATGACAGACAATTATTGCATTGCAGCTTTTAAAGAATTAACGATACCTCAGTTTTATATAAAACTAGACAAGGAATAGAAAGATTAGATGGGGGAAAAAAGAAGGAAATTATCGTTTTTTAACGAATAGGTCATAAATGTTCACATTTTGGTTTAATTGGTACTGAAACAGGAGGCTTAATTCTTTGCGAAAAAGCAGGAAAAATGTATTTATGTGGAGAATTGGAGTATTAGTACTAATATAAGATATAAGGTGGTGTGTCGGTCTTGTCCGGACAAATACCCGAAGAGTTAATTGACGACCTGCGCCACCGGGTTGATATAGTGGAGGTAATTGGCGAACATGTTAATCTAAAAAAGAGGGGGCAGAATTACGTAGGGTTGTGTCCCTTCCATTCCGAAAAGACGCCGTCATTTGTCGTTTCACCGCAGAAACAGATTTATCACTGTTTTGGATGTGGCAAGGGCGGTAATATCTTTTCTTTTCTCATGGAGAAGGATGGACTGGCGTTCCCCGAGGTGGTTTCGTTGTTGGCCGAAAGGTACGGGGTGATTCTTCCAAAACAGGAGGTATCTCCGGCGAAGGCCAAGCAGGAATCATTAAGAAAACATTATTATCATATCAATGAATTAGCAAGCGGATATTATCAACAGCAATTACATAAGCCTGAAGCGCGAGAACCCTTGGAGTACCTCAAGAAAAGGGGATTAAGGCAGGATGAGTTAGAAAAATTTTTGCTGGGATATACCCCGCCGGGGTGGGACCATCTCAGCCGTTTTTTGTTAAAAAAGGGGGTCAAGGAAAAAGAGCTGATTTTGCTCGGCTTGGCCGTCAAAACAAAAAAAGGGAACATCATAGACCGTTTTCGTAACCGCATTATATTTCCTATTGCAGATGACAGGGGACGAGTGGTGGGATTCGGGGGCAGGGTAATGGATGACACCCAGCCAAAGTATTTAAATTCCCCCGATACTCCTTTATATAATAAAAGCAAACATCTATATGCGTTAAATCACGCTAAAGGAAGCATCAGAACAAATGATCAGGCTATTATTATGGAAGGCTATATGGATGTTATCACGGCCCATCAAAACGGTATCGATAACGCGGTCGGAGCTTTAGGTACCGCTCTGGCCCTTCAACAGGCACTTTTGCTGATGCGTTACACGTATAATATTTTAGTATGCTTTGATGCTGATGCGGCAGGGCAGAAGGCTGCTCTGCGAGGCATGGATTTACTGCAGCAGCAGGGATGCCAGGTTGCGGTGATTACGATACCTGAAGGGAAGGATCCTGATGAGTATATTAAAGAAAAGGGCAAGGAGAGATTTACCGGTCTTGTCGGCAAGGCTCAAAGCCTTCTGGAATATAAACTGATAAAGGCTCTGGAATCCCACAGTATTGATACTGTAGCCGGCAAAATTAAGATTGTACAAAGCCTAGTGCCGGACATTCAAAGAATACAGAGTCCTGTTACCCGCCAGGTTTTCATTCAAATGATTGCCGAGAGGTTAAACTTGCCGGAACCGGCGATTTATGCTGAGGTAAGAAAGGGTGCTTTAACCAGGTCCGGGGAGAGAAAGTATGAGAAAACGGTGTCTGAAGAAAAGGGAACGACCGGGGCACCAAAAAACGCGGCGGAGAAGGCGCAAAGGTTACTCATTCGTTTAGCGATAACCTATACCGAAACAGTCGATAAAATAGAAAGCTGGGGAGGCGAGACCCTTTTTGGCAGCAAATTGCTTAAAGAAATTTACCGGGCCCATTATTTAATTCGCCAGTCTGGTCATAATATAAAGGCAAATGATTTGGTATCTCTGTTAGAAGACAGAAAAAGCCAAGAACTTTTGACGGAAATACTATTAGAGGATGAAGTGCCTAAAGACTGGAAAAAAATATTTGTTGATTGTTTGACATTGTTAAAGATTGAACATATTAATAAACAAATTATGGAATACAGTGATTTGATGTCGCAATATGAAAAAAGTGGGGAGGCAAGTAAATCGCTGGAAATGATGCAAAAAATACAACAGCTTGTGAAGGATAAACAAATTTTGGTGCAAAACCCTACGAAAGGGGGGCAGTCAAATTGAAAACGGAAAAGGATGTTGAAGAAATCAAAATCAGCGGAATTAAGGAGCTTGTTGAACAAGGCAAGAAAAAAGGTGCCTTAACATACCGTGAGATAATGCTGGCCCTTCAAGGGGTTGAAATGACACCTGAACAGATAGATGAAGTGTATGAGCACTTTAGTTCGATGGGTATTGATGTGGTTCCTGATTTTGGCGGTGATGAAGATGATGCCAAAGAAAAGGATGCAGAAGTAATTGAACCTGTGGTCAACGAAGAAGAAGAAGAAGTTGAAGTGGAAATAGATCTTAGTGTTCCCGAAGGCGTAGGGATAGATGATCCGGTACGCATGTATTTGAAAGAGATAGGGAGGGTGCCGCTTTTATCCGCAGAGGAGGAGGTTTCCCTTGCTCAAAGGATGGAAATGGGTGATGAAGAAGCCAAAAGGCGGTTGGCTGAGGCGAACCTCAGACTAGTAGTAAGTATAGCCAAACGTTATGTCGGACGCGGAATGCTGTTTCTTGATTTGATACAGGAAGGGAATCTAGGTCTTATCAAGGCTGTTGAGAAATTTGATTACCACAAGGGTTATAAATTCAGCACCTATGCAACATGGTGGATACGCCAGGCGATAACACGTGCTATAGCCGACCAGGCTAGGACAATTCGTATTCCCGTACACATGGTTGAGACGATAAACAAACTAATTAGGGTTTCTCGACAATTACTGCAGGAGTTGGGACGGGATCCGACACCGGAAGAGATTGCTCAGGAAATGGATATACCCGTGGAACGGGTCAGGGAAATATTGAAAATAGCTCAAGAACCGGTATCCTTGGAAACGCCTATTGGAGAAGAGGAAGATAGTCACCTTGGTGATTTCATTGAGGATGAGGATGCGCCGGCCCCGGCGGAGGCAGCTTCTTTTATCTTGCTTAAGGAGCAATTGGAAGAGGTATTGGAAACTCTTACACAAAGAGAAGAAAAGGTCTTAAGGCTTCGTTTTGGACTGGATGATGGGCGGGCAAGGACCTTAGAGGAAGTTGGTCAGGAGTTTGGTGTTACCCGGGAAAGAATACGGCAAATTGAAGCAAAAGCTCTCAGAAAACTGAGGCATCCGAGCCGTAGCCGTAAATTAAAGGACTACCTGGATTAAAGAAGTAAATTGCTATATAAATCCGTATAGTTAATAAGAGCGAAACTTAAATTAAAACGCCAATAAATGAATTGGCGTTTTAATTTATAAAGAGACTGATTTAAGAAGGCTCAAACTTGATAAATATTGTAAAAAAAGGTTTTAAATTTTATAAAAATAGTGTATGATGAGTATCGAGAAAAAGTTAATAGTGCAATCATTACGGTGCATATAAATTATGCTGAAAAGGGAAAACGGTTAAAATCCGTTGCGGTCCCGCCACTGTGAGGTTGATTGAATTGCTGATGCCACTGTTTATATAACGGGAAGGCGCAATATCAAGATGAGACCAAGCCAGGAGACCTGCCGTAAAAGACTTAATCAATTCGCTCGCGAGGATGGGGGGTGGTTATATTT
This sequence comes from Clostridia bacterium, assembly GCA_018433675.1. Taxonomy (GTDB): domain Bacteria; phylum Bacillota; class Peptococcia; order DRI-13; family SM3-B62; genus SM3-B62. The sequence continues at coordinate 110,722 of JAHDQS010000014.1, read as the reverse complement.
GCAATGACAGTTTTATTAGTTGTCTGCGCTTTGCCTTCTCTAACGGAGAAGGTTTTTTTGTTGAGATTTAATAGCAATGAAAAGGAGAATCGTTATGAATAAAAAAATGAAAAGCTTTATAGTTATTTTATTGGTCGTGGCCTTTTGTCTAAGTCTGACAGGGTGTGGAGAAAATGCAGGAAATGATCCCCAAGGCTCAGAAGGATATTCCGAGTCAACGGGAACAATTGATGAAAAAGTCATAAAAATAAAGGACTATGCAGGCAGAGAAGTAGAGATAAAACAGTATGCCGAAAGGATCGTTGATTTAACGTATTTGGACGGTGTTCGCACCTTAGTTGAATTGGGAGCGCAGGACACCTTAGTTGGAATGAGTGATATGGATCACGATATATTTGAATGGGAAAACGGTGGCAATAGCTATGTGATAGTGCCGAAAGCTGCACCTGAATTAAAAAATGTGACTAATGTTGGAAGCTATAAAGAGCCTAATGCGCAGTTGGTGATGTCTTTACAACCCGATGTTATTTTTATGCAAAAGGATATGAAAGAATTAGCCGATACCTTGCAAAAACAAACAAATATCCCGGTAGTATGTATAGGAGGCGATGGATCTTTAGATTTTGAGATTTTGAGGCTTGCCGGGAAAATTGTGGGTAAAGAAGAAAGGGCGGAAGAGCTGATAGCTTTCTGTCAGAAAAAAATAAAAAAGGTAACGGATATTACGGATAATATTCCGGAAGAAGAAAAACACCGGGTTTTTTTCTGGGCACGGCCTTTTATTGGCGACCCAAGAACCAATGCTGATTATGAACCGCTTGAAATGGCAGGGGCAAAGAATGTGGCAGCTGATGCCGCCATTAAACCGCATGAATCGTATAAGATCACCAAAGAACAGATTGCAGCCTGGAATCCGGAGATAATATTTAAACATACAGGGATGAAGGACAGTGAAGGCTGGCATACCATAGAAAGTATTCTGAACGACCCTGTTATTCAAGGTGTACAGGCAATTAAAGAAAAAAAGGTTTATCCTACCAAGGGTTTTATGAGAGGATGGGACCCTGCAACAGGTGTCACGGAAGTATTGTATCTTGCCAAAATAATGTATCCGGACAAATTTGCTTCGTTAAATGTAGAAAAGGAGGGCAACGAAACCCTCAAGAAATTTTATGGAGTGGATGGGGTATATACGGAAATGGTCGATTTTCTTAATTTATATAAGTGGGAGTAGTATGATGATATGAATAATTCTGATGGAAATTTATACATAGAACCAAAGCCGTCGAATACGGCGGCTTTGGAGGCCTACAAAAAGTCAAATGCAAAAAAAATGTTTTTGATACTATTAATGATAGCTGCAATTATTGCACTGAGCACGTTTGCAGTTGTCATCGGGCCTTTGGATATGACAGCAAAAGATGCGTATCAGGTAATTGCACATAAGGTTTTCCCTTCCTTTTTTGCTTCTCCCGTAGAACTTATAGAAGGGGCGGTATGGTTTGTTCGCATACCCAGACTTTTGACAGGACTGCTTGTTGGGTGTTGTTTGGCAATAGCCGGGGCGGTTATGCAACCGGTGTTAAGGAATCCTATGGCAAGTCCGTTTACGTTGGGTATTTCCTCGGGCGCGGGTTTCGGAGCGGCACTGGCAATTATTCTGGGTAAGAGCATAGGGAGCGGCACATACTTTGTTGTGGCAAATGCTTTCCTTTTCGCGTTATTAACATCTTTTGTAATCATGATGCTGGCAAAAAGGAAGGGAGCGACTCCGGAAATGATGATCCTTACCGGAATAGCTCTTTCCTATTTTTTTAGTGCGGCGACAACACTTATGGAATATTTTGCTGACTCATGGGCCGTCAATCAAGTGGTGTTTTGGATGGTAGGGAGTCTTTCCAAGGGTACATGGGATACCTTGAAATACATATTTCCCGCATTTTTGATTTGTGTGCCTTATTTGATATACAAATCGTGGGATTTAAATTCAATTGGAGCAGGAGACGATGCCGCCAAAAGCCTGGGAGTAAATGTTGTGAAAACAAGGATGAGCCTGATGATCGTGGCTTCTTTTGTAACAGCTGCAACCATTTGCTTTACAGGAGCTATTGGTTTTGTCGGCTTGGTAGCACCTCATATTACACGGATGCTTATTGGGGGAGATAACAGGTATGTTGTTCCCGTGTCAGGATTATTAGGAGCTTTTCTGCTGGCAGGTTCCGATATTGTGGCCATGAATATTATTGCGCCGGTAATAATACCGATAGGCGTTATGACAGCATTCATGGGAGTCCCACTGTTTATCTATCTCATCCTAAAGATGAAAAGGGGGGGCTTTTAATGGTGGTCAAAGTTGATCATTTGGAATTCAATTATGCAGACATAAGAATCTTAAATAAGGTAATGTTGGATGTTGCCTCAGGTGAATGCATATCAATCATAGGGCCTAACGGTGCGGGTAAATCAACATTAGTAAAATGCATCATTGGATTGTTGTCTCCCCAAAAAGGCGGGATTGAGATCGATGGCAAAAACATAGCAGATATGAAGAGGGTAGAAATTGCCAGGAAGGTCGGCTATGTGCCACAGTCCCAAATGAGTCTTTTTCCGCTGAAGGTTTTTGATATGGTCTTGCTTGGCAGGCGCCCCCACCTGTCATGGAGAAGCAGTGAAAATGATCTGAATAAAGCTTTAGATGCATTAAAAGTGTTAAGGATTGAAGATCTGGCAATGAAAAACTTTAATGAAATCAGTGGCGGACAGCAGCAAAAGGTCATTATAGCGAGGGCTCTTGCTCAGGAAACCAAAATCCTTTTGCTGGATGAACCTATAAGCAATTTGGATATCAAGCACCAATTGGAAGTAATGGAATTAATAAAAAAGCTTTCGGAAAAGTATCGGATCACTTCTATTATGGTTGTTCATGATTTGAATATCGCAGCCCGTTATTCCGACAAAATTGCGATGATGGATAAGGGACAGATCGTTGCATATGGAACACCGGAGCAGGTTTTAACCAAGGATAATATTCTAAAGGTATATGATGTAGAAGTTGAAATAGGTAATGTTCAAGAAAGACCATATATTGTACCGCTGAAAGCACGATATGCGTAGACTTCGATTATTGCAGAAATGAGGAATTGAGAATGATCGGTGAGTTGATGAAAAAGGCAGTATGGTTAAGAGATTTGAATATGGATAGGGTATTTGAAAAAACCGCACAAGCACAGTTCCCCGGTTCGCCATGTGCTTTCAGGGCAGTCGCAGGTACATTGCCGCTTATTAAGAACAGTTATGCTCTTTTGCTCGGCCCCGAGATATGCCTTTATAATGCCAAGCTTACAATGAGTATTAGGTCTTTAACAGATGAGCCTCTACCTAATAATCTTTTATTCTTGGTTTTTTCAAACCAAGATATAATCTTTGGCGTCTCCGATAAAATAAAAACGGCTATCAAAGATATATGTACCCGTTATAAACCGGAAGTATTGTTTATTGTAACAACCTGTCTTCAAGAAATCATTGGTGAAGATTTTGATTCATTGCTTGAAGAGACGGCAAAAGAGGTTGCTGTGCCTTTGCTGGGGATACATACGGAAAATTTCACTTGTGACAGTGCGGCTCCGGGTCTGGAAAATACTTCTCTTGCCTTAATAAATCTTATGAAACCGCAGAAAACCGAGAAAAACGCCATAAACATTTTAGGCTTGCGGATTCAAAAGCCTCAAAAGACGGAACTGGTAAAGCTTTTGCACGAAAAAGGGATTATTGTTAAAAATGTATTTCCCTCATTTTGTACTCCGCAGGAGCTTGAAAAAGCACCGGCTGCAGAGCTTAACCTGGTTATGGAACAGTCTTCCCTGGCACTTGCTGAAGAGATGCAGGCCCGTTTTGGATGCAAATATGTATATTGTGAAAGACCGTATACGCCGGATGAAATAGCAAGAATGTATAACAGGATCGCAGAAGCCCTCAAAATAAACCTCAAGGATGAAATACAAGAGATGAAAAATGAAGTGCAAGAAAAAATGAGAAGGCTGAAAACCAACTTTGCAGGGAAATCTTGTGTGATAGGGATGCTTCAGGGCGTACAGAGCGGAAGGTACTTTGATTTAGCAGAATTACTTTTATTATTGGGGATGGAGATAAAAGGGATGATTCTCAGAGAGGTCTTAAGAGATGATTGGGAGGATATCAAAAGGCTTAAAGCAGCCGGGTATGATTTTCCGATAATCGATGCCGGTAATACATTGCAAAATGAAATATTCCTCACAGGATTGCAGCCCGATTTTTATATAGGAAATGGTGATATAGAACATTTTGCGAAAATGGGGATTGAACCTAAAAATCTCATGCTGGTATTCAGAAAAACAGGCTTTTCGGCCTTAAAAGAGGTTCTCGAGCTTTTAGGCAAAACTCCGCCAGGTTATAAAACACTGTTGTACAAAGAACAAATCGTAAAAAAATGGGGGGCGGTCTAAATGGATTATTTAGAAAACAGCTTTCCCGTTCCGTCGGACTATTTTGGAGTATTATGGGCATTAGCGGGAATAAAGGATGCTAAAGTGGTAGAACATGGTTCAACGGGAACAGTTGCCTATAATACTGTGAATTTTGGGATACTAAACCGCCTCAAGCCCAAAGGAAAGCTATTTTCTTCCGGTCTTGATGAAGACGACGTTGTAATGGGCCGAGAAGAAAAGCTTATTACTGCTGTCAAAGAGGTGGATAGGCTTTATCAGCCCAAATTGCTATCTATTGTAGCAACAGGGGTTACCTCGGTAATAGGGCTTGATATAAATGGGATTGCGGATGAGTTGAGAAAGGATATAAAGGCAAAGCTGCTGACCTTTCCCGGCGGGGGTTTTCGAGGGAGTTACAGGGATGGAATAGAGGAGGTGTTCTTAAGCCTTGCCGGTGAAGTAGTTCAAGAACCCAGGGAAAAACACAACGGGATTGTAAACTTGCTGGGAGTTTCAGTCGATAGTTTTAATCATGTATCTGATTTACAGGAAATCAAGAGGTTGCTTGGCTTATTGGGGATAAGTGTCAATACGGTTTTTACGCAGAATACGGAATTAAGAGCCATCAAGAAGATGAGTGAAGCAGAGCTTAATCTTGTGGTGTATGATACAGCCATAGAAACAGCCAGGCTTCTTGAAAAGCGTTTTGGTACACCATGGTTATATGGGATGCCTTTTGGTATCAAGGGGACCGTGAAATGGCTGGAAAACATTGCCGAATTGACCGGAGTAAAAATTAACAGAGCAGTGATAGCTGATGAAATAAAAAAATATGGACAAACAATGGGTGCATTTACTTCATTTATGAAACCTTTCAACAGGCTGCGTATTGGAGTATCAGGTTCAAATGAATACGTGAAAGGATTGGCGGATTTCCTAATCAATGAATGCGAAATGGATGTAAGATTAGCCGTTATCCAGGCGTCCAAATTACAGGAAAGAACAGCGCGAGAACTTCAACAGTTGGGTATCGGCAAAATATTGATAGAGCCGGATGTTAATGCTTTAAAGGATAGTATTGAGAATAATAATTTGCATATCTTCTTTGGAAACACCTATGAGTTAAAGATTGCTGCCAAAGTTCCTATCAAAATCCATGCTGCTTTTCCTTCTTTTGATTATTACAATTTTCATGACGGCACGCCTTTTTTGGGATTTAAAGGAGATGGGTATATCATTCAAACACTGGTTAACAGTGTGAACCAGCACCCGGAGGTATGGAGGATATGAGAAAAATAGCTATTTACGGAAAAGGCGGAATAGGGAAATCTACCACAACGTCTAATCTAGCGGCGGCACTTGCGGAAAAAGGCAAGAAAGTAATGCAGATAGGATGTGATCCCAAGGCGGATTCCACATGCAGTTTGGTCAATGGCAAGGAGCTTCCTACAATACTGGATGTATTGAAAGAAAAGAAGAATAATATCGGTTTTGAAGATATAGTATTTAGCGGATATTCAAACATACTCTGTGCTGAATGCGGAGGACCTACCCCCGGAGTAGGATGTGCGGGAAGAGGAATTATTTCCGCATTTGAAATATTGGAGAAGCTGCAGGTATTCGAACGGGAACAGCCCGATGTCGTATTGTATGATGTTTTGGGTGATGTGGTATGTGGTGGCTTTGCGATGCCTCTTAGGAAGGGGTATGCCAAAGAAGTATACATTGTTACGTCGGGAGAAAAAATGTCTCTTTTTGCTGCAAGAAACATTGCCAAGGCAATAGAGCAATTCAAAGGCAGAGAATATGCACGTTTGATGGGAATAATTTTAAATTCCAGAGGTGTGCCTAATGAATTAGCCATAGTTGAGAGAATGGCAGATGAGTTGGGAACAGAAGTGGTAATCCAAATCCCGCGAGATTCGACCGTGCAGTATTGTGAAGAAAGGAATCAGACAGTGATAGAGGGTATGCCTGATTCTTCATTGGCCGGAGTTTACCGAGTTTTAGCAGATAGGATCATTGCAAAATGAAGAGGGTAATTTTTGTTCATTCCTAAAGACACAGATATTGGAAAGCTTTAAATTAGGTATTGACCTCCTGCCGGGATTGTTATAAAATATTTTATGTCGCCACTTGGCGATATAAAGGGCCTATAGCTCAGCGGTAGAGCAACCGGCTCATAACCGGTTGGTCCCTGGTTCGATCCCAGGTGGGCCCACCAATCGGGCGATTAGCTCAGCTGGGAGAGCGCCTGCCTTACAAGCAGGATGTCGGCAGTTCGATCCTGTCATCGCCCACCATAATTAAATATAAAGGACCTGTCCAAAAAAAGGGCGGGTTCTTTTTTTGGTGCGGCGTGCCCAGCTAAGCATGTATTGTCTAACCGGCGAAAGCAATTGTGATATGAGAGAAAATTTTTGCTATTATGAAGGAAAAAAATGTAAATGTATGTTATGATAGAGAAAACAGTTACTTGCATTTGAAATGAATAGGAGGGGTCATCAATGTATCGTCCTGTTATTATGGGTAAAAACGGATTGGTGACATCCGCCAATCCTCTGGCGTCAATGGCGGGTCTTGCCGTGCTGAAGGAAGGTGGAAATGCTTTTGATGCTGCGGTTGCAGTGAGCGCCGTACTGGGAGTGGTGCAGCCCCATGTCAGCGGGATAGGCGGGGATGCTCTCTTTTTGCTTTACTGCGCAGCAGATAAAGAAGTATATTTTCTTAACGGCAGCGGACGTTCTCCGTTTAATTCAGGTATTGACAGTATGCAAGCTTATGGCTATGAAAGAATACCCGCCAGAGGTGTTTTGTCGGTGACGGTTCCCGGTTGTGTTGACGCCTGGGGTGAAATATGGAAAAGATTTGGGAGTATAACCTTTAAGCGTTTACTGCAACCGGCGGTGAACTATGCGGCAAGAGGATTTCCGGTAAGCCATTATTTGGCGAAAGATTTGGAGAAATACAAAGAGGTATTGCGATATGACAGCTCCTTGTGTAAGATATTTATGCCGACGGGTAATCCGGTAAAAGCCGGAAGTGTGCTTAAACAGGAAAATTTGGCGGAAACGTTAAAAACCCTCGGGCATGAAGGTCCCCAAGCCTTTTATGAAGGTGAAACGGCAACGGCTATACATAACTACATGGTTGATAAAAATGGCCTTTTAACGAAAAGAGACCTGTCTTTGCACACCTCCACCTGGGCTGAGCCGATTGCTTCAAGCTACGGGAAGATGATGATTTATCAAACGCCCCCCAACACTCAGGGTTTGGCAACATTATTGGCATTTAACATTATGGATGGTTTGGAGATAGAAATGGGGGAGTGTGGCATCGCTCAATCCATACATTACATGGTTGAGGGTATAAAAAAAGCCTGTCGTCACAGGGACCAATATATAGCCGATCCTGATTTTGTTCCGACCCTGTACGAGGAATTCCTGGACAAGCAGTATGCAGTACGCTTAAGGAAGATGATTAGTCCTTTTACGGTAAGAGAAAGCGTTTATGAAGGTGTTTATAAGGAAGAGATGCGTGATTGTGGGTCATATTACGCCATAGCCGATGCTGATGGGAATGTGGCTTCCGGAATTCAAAGCCTTTATTCGCCTTTTGGTGCAGGGTGCATGATAGAGGAAACGGGCATAATATTACAAAACAGAGGAGCCTCTTTCTCCCTGGATCCCTGCCATATTAACAGACTTGAACCATGCAAGCGTTCCTGTCATACCTTGACAGCTTCGCTGGTGTTGCAGGACGGATTCCCGGTGATTGTATTCGGTGCATCAGGTTCGGATGGGCAGCCGCAAACGCATCTTCAGGTACTGCTGCGTCTAATCCATTCAGGAGTGAATATCCAAGAAGCCATTGAGGCGCCGCGCTGGATGCTAGGATCTATTTACCCGGCAGACAGTACGTTGTACCTTAACGTGGAAGGAAGGTTTTCTGCTGAGGTAGTGGGGACCTTGGAGTCATGGGGACATAATATTCGATTGGTTGATGAATGGTCTTCTGAAGTAGGTCTAGCCCAGGGAATGGTTATTGATAATGATACTAGGGTATTAATGGGAGGGGCAGATCCGCGCGCTGAAGGCTACGCGGTGGCTTGGTAAAATGATGAAGATATCGAGACGTTTGACTGAGATAGCCGGTATGGTTTCACCCGGGACAAGAGTAGCTGATATCGGATGTGACCACGCTTTATTGGCGGCTTACTTGGTAAAAGAGGAGATTGCACTTTATGTGATTGGTGTTGAGGTAAGCGAAGGGCCTTATAGGAGTGCTTGTAGGGCAGTGAATGAGCTTGAACTTAGCGAAAAAATCGAAATCAGGAAAGGCAGCGGGTTTAAGGCGCTATTGCCGGGCGAGGTTGGTGCTGCTGTTATCGCCGGCATGGGGGGTAGTACGATAATCGGCATCCTCGAGGAGAACCCTGTTGTGACAGCTGGTATAGGACAGCTTGTTCTTCAGCCGATGAGCGGAGAAAAAAGTCTCAGAAGATGGTTAACCTCTCATGGATGGAGTATTTACAGTGAAAGTATTGTTGCCGAAGCAGAACGCTTTTATGTTGTAATGGCGGCAAAGCAAGGGAAAAGCATGGAGTTGAATGAGCTGGAAGCCGAGTATGGTCCGTGTCTGATAAAAGACAGACACCCTCTCTTGATTAAGATTTTGGAAAAAAGTATAAACTCAATGCAGGAAATTATCGAGGAATTAGAGAAATCTACAGGAGAAGGGACACGAAAAAAAGCGGTGGAATTATATGAGAAACTTGTTCTGGCAAAGGGGTTAAAGGAATGGCTGTATACTGTTGGAGAATAATAGAATTGCTGGAAAAGTATGCTCCTTCATTTCTGGCTGAGGAAGGCGACAATATTGGGTTGCAGGTTGGTGACCCGAATCAAACGATAAGTGGTATTTTGACGGCGCTGGATTTTAACGACGCCGTACTCAAGGAAGCCGTATCGTTAGGTGTTGAAATGGTTGTTGTCCATCATACACCGTTTTTCAAGGCACAGAAGGATTTAAGGGCAGACAGGCCTATTGGGCGGTTATTAGCAGGTTTGGTGAAAAGAGACATGGCAATGTATGCGGCTCACACAAATCTGGATGTTGTTTGTGGCGGAGTTAATGATGTGCTGGCCGAGGCGTTAGGGCTTAAGGACATATCTGTACTGGAAACTATTGTTCCTGAAGAAAGAAGGGCGGAGGTTATTCAGGCCATGCTTGAAGCCCATCCCTATGAGGAGGTTGCTTATGACCTTTATCCGCTGGTCAATAGGGGTGAAAAGGCGGGATTAGGTAGGGTGGGCAGGTTGCCTGCTCCCATGTCTTTATTGGATTTGGCCTGTCTTGTTAAGAAGAGATTACATATTGATAATCTCAGGTATTGTGGGGATAAGGAATTGTTAATCGAGAAGGTGGCGGTGTGTGGAGGAAGTGGTATTTCACTATATCGTCGGGCTGCTGCTTGCGGCGCGCAAGTCATCATAACCGCTGATGTAAAATATCACGAGGCTCAGGAGGTACTGGAATGCAAAATGGTGCTAATCGATGCCGGACACTTTGCAACAGAAAGGCCGGCGATGGATAGCCTTGCGGGTTATTTAACGGATAAATTGACAAATGAAGGAGTCAGGGTTCATGCATCACAGATCAATACAGACCCCTTTTGTTTTTTGTAGGGTAGGAATTGTTTCCTATCCTATTGCTTTCTCATAAAGAAAATGGCTGTCTTGGCAACAAGAACATAAAACGGCAAGCGGAAAGGCGGTAGAGAAATGGAGCAGGAAAAGCTTATTTGGAAGCTGCAGGTTCTGAAGAAAAAGGAATATGCTCTCAAGAATAAGGGGGAATTGCAAACCCTAATCGAAGAACTGAAGGGTATGCGGTCGGAGATAGAGGGTAAGGATAAGGAACTTGCGGTGACTACAGAAGAGATAAAAAAAGCAGAAAAAGCTTCCCGTGAGATTGATGGAATACTCGGGAAGCTCAATATGCAGGTGGAGAAAGCCAAAGAAAACCTTTACGGGGCCAAGGGTAAATCCATGAAGGAATTAATGGCCCTGCAACAGGCGGTTATGAATAATGAGGCTGAAATAGAAAAGGCGGAAACGCAATACTTAGAGGATACAAAACGAGCAGAAGAGCTAAAAATAGAAAGCAATGAAAGGAAGAAGGCGGTAAGGAAACTGAAAGTTGAGTATAATAATAGGGTGAAAGTGTATAAGGAAAAAGCCAAAGAAGTTGAGTCTCTGTTGTCGGAATTAAGGTCTAGACAGGAAGCCGTCAGGGAACAATTAAGCCCTGCTGTTATTCGCCTGGTACACGAAACAGAGAGGCATTTTCCGCAAAACCCCATTTCTTATCTGCAGAATGGTTCTTGTTCGGAGTGCCACATCAGTTTACCTGCTGTTTTAGAGAAGCGAATCAAGGAGAGGACCCAGTTATGCCGTTGCGATAACTGCGGGCGCATTATTATTAATAAACAGTAGGTTTGTTATTGTGTCGGTAGTTGCTGCATGTTCGTCAATAGTTCATGGTGATAAGCTGCTTAAAAGTCTGGCTGTCTATTTCTTTACTTATGCCGCCGGCAGCTAGTGTAACCAGCACCTCTTTTTCATTCTTTTGTACGATCTCGATTCGGAAATTCTTGTTGAAACGGACGTGAATACTCTGAATTCCGGTGTTGCCATTATCACTGTCATTACCGATTTCAATATATTGATCCTTCTTGTTCGCGGGAACGTCTTGTTCCAGGGTCACTTTAAGTTGGTTTATTGACATATTAACCACCTCCAATAATATTATAATATATATTATTGGAGATGATGAATAATTAAGGGGAGATCATCATGGATACAGTAAAAAAAGGCGATAAGGTTCTTTTGACTCTCGAGGAAGCACTGCTAATCAACAGGCAAACGATGAGAGCATATTATCAGGATTATGTCAATCCTTCGCTGGTGGCAGTGATGAAGCTGATTGATTTTGACAAGGAGTTTGTTAAAGCAGAGGGAGAATATGTTTGGGATGCGGATGGCAAAAGGTATCTTGATTTTCTGGGGGGATACGGAGCTTTAAATTTAGGGCATAACCCCCGCGAGGTTCTGGCGGCAATTGAAAAAGTCGCTACAAGACCTAATATTATGCAGGCAGCATTAAACCCTTTGGCTTCCGTTCTGGCACATAATCTGGCCCTTGTAGCGCCCGGTGATTTACAAAGGGTGTTTTTTTGCAATAGCGGAACAGAAGCGGTGGAGGGAGCATTAAAGCTTGGACGTGCAGCAAATCCCGGTCGCAGCAAGATTGTTTTTTGCGAGAACTCGTTTCATGGCAAGAGCTTCGGGTCGTTGTCGGTAACAGGGCGTGAAAAATACCGTCAACCGTTTAAACCCTTATTGCCAGACTGTGAAGCTGTTCCCTTCGGAGATTTGAAGGCCCTGGAGGCCAAGCTGTCTTTTCAAGATGTGGCAGCCTTTATTGTCGAACCAATCCAGGGTGAGGGCGGGGTCAATGTGCCTCCTGAAGGCTATTTGACCGGTGTGCGTGAACTGTGCGATAGGTATGGTACTATACTTATCGTTGATGAAATACAGACCGGGTTGGGCAGAACCGGCAAGTTGTTTGCCTGCGAGCATGACGGTGTTATCCCCGATATTATTTGTCTGGCAAAATCGTTGGGGGGTGGAGTGATGCCTTTAGGCGCATATATTGCTCGCCCGCAGCTTTGGGACAACGTTTACGGCGGTATGGACAAGTATGCTCTTCATACCTCTACTTTTGGCGGGAACACGTTAGCGATGGCAGTTGGTATAGCTGCGTTGCAGTCAATTCTGGCAAACGATTTGCCGCGACAAGCAGAGGAAAAAGGCAAGTACTTATTAGAAAAAATGAAGGAGTTACAAGCAACATACGATTTGATTCAAGATGTGCGGGGCAAGGGGCTTTTGATCGGAGTCGAATTCAAACAGCCTGTGGGCAAAGTCATGAATGGAATAACTGGGGGTAGGGTAGGTGCCCTTGCCGAGGAGTATTTTGGTGCCTTGTTTGCCGGAGAGTTGATGAATAAGCATCAGATTATTACGGCATACACGCTAAATAATCCTAATGTAATACGTCTTGAACCGCCCTTAACGGTCAGTGAGGATTCGTTGGAGACATTGGTTTATGCCATGGAGGATATTTTTAAAAAGAGCGGGTTTACAAAGATTGTTTTGGGCAGTGCAGGTAAAGCTTTGCGTTCGTTGTTTAAGAAAAGCAATGCGTGAAGAATATAAACGGGGTGAAAATATTGGAGGCAGCAGGCAGGATATTATCAATCAATATCAGTGAAATAAAGGGGATAGAAAAAGATAGTGTAGAAGCGGTAAATGTGATTGAAGGTTGGGGAGTGGAGAATGACGCCCATGGCGGGAATTGGGACAGGCAGGTCAGTATTTTTCCCATCGAAGCTATGAAAAAGGTACCCCCGGAAAAGATGGATATAGTAAATAGCACAGGGTATACGGAGAACTTTACGATAAGCGGTGTGCCTTTAGAGAAGCTGAGCGTAGGAGCTGTAATCAGGCTCGGTGAGGCGGAGGTAGAGATATGTCATATCGGAAAAGAGATATTTAAAGAGGAAGGGAGACCGTATATTGTTAGTCGAGAAGGGCGTTTTGGCAAGGTTGTCAAAGGAGGACTAGTAAAAACCGGTGATTCAGCCCAGGTTATCTCTAGAGTTGATTAACGGTAATTTGTGCATAAATAAAAAATGCCCCGCAAGATGTTGCAGGGAAAAGCAAGATGACATGAGTATGCCTGTAAGCCGAGTTCTGTCTCCCCCTGAGGGGTGATGACCATTTATCTGGGATGTCAGTTGCCTGACACCTCAAGCGACCTTACCCGGGAGCGGAACGGGCCGTTCCGTTGCTCCTCTATTCGGTCTTGCTCCGGGTGGGGTTTACCGAGCCAGCCAGTCACCTGGCTGCTGGTGAGCTCTTACCTCGCCTTTCCATCCTTGCCTGTGCCGGAATCCGGCCATCGGCGGTATGTTTCTGTGGCACTTTCCTTGGAGTCGCCTCCACTGGGTGTTACCCAGCACCCTGCCCTAAGGAGCTCGGACTTTCCTCAGATACAGCCTTTCGGCATTTGTACCCGCGGTCATCCAGCATACTCATGACGCTTGTTATTAGGAACTATAGTTTAACACAATCATTGTCTTTGGTGCAAGTTATGCTTTTTCAAGATGTACATCAAGGCACATCAAGATACAGTTTGTATTGACAAAAAGAAGAGAAGTCAAATATAATACCTGCATTGAGGCAACCGGCAGGATAGTACATGATTTGAAATAGAGAGGAGTGTTGAAAATGCCTCATACATTAGCGGTTTTGGTAGAAAACAGACCGGGAGTCTTAACGCGTGTTTCGGGCTTAATCAGCCGAAGGGCATTCAATATCGAGAGTATTGTGGCAGGTTACACGGAAGAAGAGGATGTTACCAGGATTACCATTGTTGTTAAAGGCGATGACAGGGAGATCGAACAGGTCGTTAATCAATTAGCCAAGCTGGTTGATGTTATTAAAATAATTGATTTAACCAGTACGGATTATCTTGACCGGGAATTAGCCTTAATAAAGGTATGTGCCATGCCGGAGAAACGTTCGGATATCGTAGACATAGTCGATATTTTCCGTGCTCGTATCGTGGATGTTAATCGGGAAACGATGGTTATTGAGTTGAGCGGTTCTCAAGAGAAGATTGATGCATTGTGTGAAGTAATGAGAGATCACGGTATTGTAGAGATTGTAAGGACGGGTAAGACGGTAATTTCAAGGGGGCCTTTACCGGCTAAGGAGTTATAATTTGTAAAAATTTTAATATGAACCCTACCCAACAGTGATCTTTGATTGCGATTTCGGGTGGGGTTATTCTTTGCTTAAAAAATAGTTTACTATTCCGAAAGTAATATGGTATTATGAAAATGTAGCAAGGTAGATTATTGAAGAAAGGGGGAAAGAAGGAAATAGCTATTTGTTTATAATTATCAAATTTGGAGGTGATTTTGTGAATTCGGCGTTACTGGTTGTCATTGCTGTCGTTTGGTTCTATTTCGCTTATAAATGGTATGGCACTAAGATCGAGAAGAAGACTGTCGCCCCAAACGACGAGAACAAAACACCGGCGATTGAACAAAACGACGGTGTAGACTATTACCCCGCTAAGCCTTTTGTTTTATTCGGACATCATTTTTCATCTATTGCCGGTGCGGGGCCAATCCTCGGTCCGGTTGCGGCCGTAGCCGCCTTTGGCTGGGGAGGGACGATCCTTTGGATCATGATTGGAGCGGTTTTCATTGGGGCAGTGCATGACTATCTGTCATTGATGATTTCTACACGAAGCAAGGGAAACAGCATTCCGGAGATTGCTCAGCAGGTTATTGGGAAAAGGGCAAGAAATCTTTTTTCGATTTTCGTACTTATAACTTTAATATTAATAGTAGCCGTTTTCGGTTCTGTTGCAGCGAATACATTAGTAAGTACGCCGGAGGTAGTAATACCTACTTTTGGCGTGATACCATTAGCAATGCTCTTTGGCTTTATGGTGTATAGGAAGAATATTTCCTTAACGATTGGAACGGTGGTTTCGCTTGTCATTTTGGCACTGTTGATCTACTTAGGTTTCAGATATCCGGTGGCAGCGCCCTTGGAAGGCTCGAATGCATATGCGTTTTGGTTTATTCTATTAATGGCGTACGGACTTTTTGCCTCTATACTGCCGGTATGGGTGTTACTGCAGCCCAGGGATTATATCTCCAACTGGGTACTGATGATAGGACTGGGACTTGGATTGATCGGAACATTTGTGACACGCCCTGTTATTAATGCACCTGCTTTTACAGGGTTTACCGGCAGCGGCGGTCCGCTTTGGCCGATGTTGTTTATTACCGTAGCCTGTGGTGCTATTTCCGGCTTCCACTCGTTGGTTGCCAGTGGTACGACATCCAAACAGTTGGCGAAGGAAAGTGATGGGAAGCTGGTCGGTTTCGGGGGCATGCTCTTAGAAGGAGTCCTGGCTGTGTTGGCGGTCATTTGTGTTGCAGCCGGTCTTTACTGGGTCGCTCCTGCAGGACAGGAAGCCTTTTCCTTCTTGGATGTGCTTGGCGAAGGCGGAGCCATCACGGCATTCGGTATGGGGTATGGCAAAGTAACCGAACCGTTGCTGGGTGTTTTCGGCATGCTTTTTGGTATTACGATGCTGAAGACCTTTGTAATGACGACGCTTGATACCACGGTCCGCCTTGGCAGGTTTGTCAGTGCGGAGCTTATCGGTGCGAAGTTGCCTTTTATGAAGAATAGGTTAGCAGGTTCGCTGCTGATAATCATACCTGCTTTTTACTTAGGTTACACCGGAACATACAATGTCATTTGGCCTATGTTCGGTGCTGCTAACCAGCTTGTTGCGGCACTAGCTCTCTTGGTCGTAACGGCGTATTTGGTAGGGGTCAAAAAGCCTACGAAATATACCCTTTATCCTGCGATATTTATGATCCTAACGACTCTTGCCGCTTTAATTTACCAGGGTTATGGGCATTTCTTCGGTTCTAGCCCGAATTACGTGTTGGGAACAACTTCCGCCGTGCTGTTTGTACTGGCTATAGTCGTGGCAGGTGAAGCCTGGAAGATCTTGTCGGCAGCTGCCGGGAAGAAAAAGAATGTTGCGGCTTAATTGGCCGGATAATAATTTCATGGCTTCGTAAGAAAGAGGAAATAAGCACCCTTTGGCATCTTGTGAACACAAGAAAAGGGGTGCTTATTTCCATTTATTAATGTTATATTATATTTATAAGAAGGTGATCGAATGCCATTGAGGTTTATTATCGGACGTGCCGGTACAGGTAAAACATACCGTTGCTTAACCGAAATTGCCGCCAAGGAAAAAAATAATGAGAAGAAGGCCTTGATATACCTTGTTCCGGAACAGGCTTCCTACCAGATGGAAAAGAAACTGCTTTCTTTTTGTAAAACAGGCGGAGCGATGTTTGCTCAGGTTCAAAGCTTTCAACGTTTGGCTTGGCAGGTTTTACAGGAGTCGGGCGGCGGAATCTATCCGGTTTTGGATGAAACGGGCAAGGCCATAATTATGCGTCGATTATTGGAAGAGCAGAGAAAAGATATTACGACCTTTGCGAGAGTGTTGGAAAGGCCGGGCTTTCTCAAGGAACTGGTGGAGATCGTTGCTGAATTCAAGGTATATGATGTTGCTCCGGAGAAGTTGAGGGAGTGCTTAGGGAAGTTGGGAGCTGCGAATAACGAGGATTTGAACGGAAAATTGAGCGAACTGCTCTTGTTATACGAAGAGTATAGGGGATACCTTGATAAAGAGTACCTGGATACCGACGATTTTTTGAAGCTTTTAGCCGACAATCTGCATAAAGTCCGTTTTTTTGATGATGCGGAGATATGGCTGGACGGTTTTACAGGTTTTACGCCTATGGAATACGCTGTCTTGGAAAAGCTATTGCTTTGCTGCCGCAGGGTTAACGTTACCTTATGTATCGACGGGGATCATCTGGGAAGGAGAGTCCCGGAAACTGATGCTTTTTTCCCTCCCTGGGAGACATATATGAAGCTATGTTCTCTGGCTGCAAAGGTTTGCGTTCCGGTGGAGGAGGTCGTCAAGGAAGCACATGGGAACAGTCATCGTTTCAGCAGTAGGAGTGAGCTTCTGTTTTTAGAAAAAAACTACTGTTCGGGTAATGATGAGATTTACTCAGGCAAGGCAGAAGGTATTCAAGTGATTGCAGCTGTAAACCGTAGGGAAGAGGTTGAAAGGGCGGCACATGAGATCATTGATCTTTGCAGGGAAAAAAAATACCGTTTTCGCGAAATTGCGTTGTTTATCAGGGATTTTGCTCATTATGAAGAATTGCTGCCTGTGATTTTTGATGATTATGAAATTCCTTTTTTTATGGATAAAAAAAGGCCAATGCGTCATCATCCGCTTTTGGATCTTGTCCAGGGCGGACTGGAAGTCATTGAACGTGGTTGGAATTACGAACCATTGTTTCGCTTTTTGAAAACAGATCTTGTTTCCATTTCCCGGCAAGAAGTTGATGTGCTGGAAAACTATTGTCTGGCTCATGGCATCCGCGGCAGTCGTTGGACTGATGAGGCATCATGGACTTTTGTGCGAGCTTATACTTTCGATGAGGAGGAAAGAGAGGAAAAACTCAATACGGAAATCGCAAGGGTTCTTAAGCGTGTTAACAGGGCCCGGGAAAAGGCTGTCAAAGATTTGCGGGAATTGGAAACAGCTTGTAAAGAAGCAAAAACGGCTTCTGATTATGGAGCCGCTATTTTTGAAATGATGGAGAAGTTAGCCGTGGCCAAGAAGTTGGCACTGTGGAGTGATGAAGCTGAAAAGGAGGGTCGGTTGGAGGAGGCCAGGCTGCACCGCCAGGTCTGGAACAGTATGATGGGCTTGTTAGATCAACTTGCGGTCGTGTTGGGTGAACAGAAACTGACCTTAAAGGAATACAGCCGACTTTTCAATGCCGGTATGGAGAATGTTGAACTTGCCCTAATTCCTCCCGGTCTTGACCAGGTACTGGTGGGGTCGTTGGAGCGTTCACGTAATCCTGAGATTAAAGCTGCATTCATTTTAGGAGTTAATGAGGGGGTCTTTCCGGCACGTAAAACTAAGGAAGGTCTGATCAGTGATGACGAAAGGCGGATACTGGCCGAAATGCAGCTTGAACTGGCACCGACCGGTGACAAGCAATTGTTTGCCGAACAACATTTGGTGTATTTAGCTCTTACCAGAGCCAGTGAATTTTTATGGCTTAGCTATCCCAAGGCAGATGACGAAGGCAGAGCTTTGAGCCCGTCCTCGGTTGTACGAAGGGTCTGCGCGTTATTTGGCAGACAAGAGGAAGAAGAAAAGGGCCAAGGCATTTTCGATTCTCTGGTGGGTTTTGATCCTGTCTTGGGGTCTTTAGCCCTACAATTAAGGAAGGTTGTTGACGGAGAGGAGATCGAACCTTTCTGGTGGCAGGTGTACAATCTCCTATTGGAAAAAGAAGAGTGGAGAGAAAAGCTTGTCGGGATTATTGCGGGATTGTTTTCTGCCGATAGTGAAGAAAACCTCCCGTCAGAAATAGTGACAGGATTGTATGGCAGGGTATTAAAGACTGGGGTTTCAAGGCTGGAACGGTTTCAAGCCTGTCCTTTTGCTCATTTCCTTAGCTATGGCTTGCAGTTGAAAAAGCGACCGGAATATAAGCTGACTGCTCCGGATTTGGGTCAATTCTTTCATGATGCGCTGGAAAACATCTATACTTCGTTAGAAGAAAAAGAGTTAAGCCTGGCAGATTTGGCCTTTGAACAGGCGCAAGAGATCGCCGAAGAGACTGTCGACGGCTTGGCACCCAAACTGCAAAATGAGATTTTGTTAAGCACCGCCAGGTATCGCCATTTAACGAGAAAACTGAAGGGAACGGTTGCCAATTCTCTTCAGGTATTGCAAGAACACGAGAAAAGAGGCGAGTTTCGCACGTTGGGGGTTGAACTGGAGTTCGGGAAGGGGAAAAAACTGCCGGGATTGAAACACATCCTAACCAATGGTGCTGAACTCGTATTGGAAGGGAGAATAGACCGGGTGGATTTTGCTCGTGACGGCAATTCTTGCTTACTCCGAGTCATCGATTACAAATCGGGGGCTATATCACTCAATCTATTGGAGTTGTATCATGGGCTAAAACTGCAGCTTCCCATCTACTTAGATGTTGTTCTGGCCAATGCTCCCCGTCTTGTCCAGGGACAGGCAGTGCCTGCGGGTATGCTGTATTTCAAGATTTCGAATCCGCTGGTTTTATCACAAAGACCGCCAACGGTAGAGGAGCTGGAAAAGGAACGGAGACGGAAGGCGAAAATGAAGGGTTTTGTGTTGCGTGATGAGAGGGTTATCAGATTAATGGACAGAGAAATCAGTGGATATTCCGAGTTGATTCCGGCAGCAATCAATCGTCAAGGGAAGTTTTACAAAAACCTCGATACCATGTTGAGCAGTAAGGATTTTCAGATAATAAGCGAACATGTTAAAGACATTGTCAAGCAGGCGGCGGAAAATATATACGCCGGTAATATAGAGGTTAAACCGTATCATTTTTCCAATAGAAAACCCTGTGAGTATTGTGACTATAGGGCTATTTGCCGTTTCGACAGCACCATGCCTCATCAAAGTTATCGCTATTTAAGCAAAAAGACGGTTTTTGAGGTGAAAAAGGAACTTGGCCTGGGGGAGGGAACGAGCGATGAGTAAATGGACCGATGAGCAAAAAAGGGCCATCAAGACAAGAGAATGCAGCTTGTTGGTATCTGCCGCAGCCGGGGCCGGTAAGACCGCCGTACTGGTTGAGAGGATTACCAGACGAGTTTTAGATTCCTTTAGCCCAGTCGATATTGACAGGCTGCTTGTCGTTACATATACCAATGCAGCTGCCCGGGAGATGAAGGAAAGGGTCGGTGCGGCTCTTTGGGAACGAGGAAGAAACAATCCGGGAGATTACAGGCTGCAAAAGCAGCTCCTTTTGTTGGAACGGGCTCACATTTCCACTTTACACTCCTTTTGTGTGGAGATGCTGCGAAAATATTATTACCGGTTAAAGCTTCCGGAAAAGGCCGCGCTGGATCCCGCTTTTAGGGTGGCTGAGGAAACAGAGGCCTTGCTTTTGAAACTGGAGGTATTGGAGGATGTTTTTGAAAAAAGGTATACAGATGATGATGCTGTTTTTTTAGAGTTGGTAGAGGCCTACGGTGGAGAAAGGGATGATAAGGCTTTACAGGATTTAGTGATGAGACTGTACGATTTTTCTCGCAGCCATCCTTCGCCTGAAGATTGGCTGACAAATGTAGTGGCATCTTTTCATGCAGGTTCGGAAGATGATGTAATTGAAGGGCTGTTTGAACAGGCTGTCGAGGGCTTGCTTGCCCCGCTGGAGACGGCGTTGTCATATTTAAAGGAAGCGGTTGCGTGTGCCGCAGCCCCTGGGGGTCCGCATCAATACCTGTCTAATTTGTCAGAAGAAGCAGGCATGTTAGAGCGTGTGCTTGATTGTTGCGGCTACGAAGGGAAAACAATCCGGTGGAGGGAGGCTTTTGGTGCCCTGGCCGCAGTGGAATTCCAACGGTTGCCGGCGGTTAAGGACGAGGGTATTGACGAGACATTGCGGGATGAAGCCAAAAATCAGCGGGACGGGGCAAAAAAAATGGTTAAGGAAGCCCAAGATACGCTTTTGGCACGTTCTCCCGAGGAGTATGTGGAGGATTTGCATAGAATCGCCCCGTTGATGGAAACCCTCTGCGGGCTTGTTGTGGAATTTGCTCACTATTATCTGTTGGCTAAGCTGGAGAAAAACATCATTGACTTTTCAGATATAGAGCATTTGACACTTGCTTTGCTTTGTGACGAAGACAAGAAGCCTTCGGCCTTAGCTTTGAAGATTAGGGAGAGTTTCGCCGAGGTGCTGATCGATGAGTATCAGGACATCAATAATGTGCAGGAGAGCATCTTGCGGCTCATTTCCGGTAGTGATGGGGGATATGTCAACACCTTTATGGTGGGGGACGTTAAGCAAAGCATATACGGTTTTCGGCTTGCCGAGCCGGGATTGTTTATGGAGAAGTATAGAAATTATTCCGATAGAGGGGATGCGGCAGAGCAAAAAATCGTCTTGTCGAAGAATTTCCGCAGTAAAAAAGGAATCATCGACGGAGTTAATTTCATTTTTCGAAAGCTCATGCAGGAGAGTCGTTTCGGTGTTAAGTATGACAAGGATGCGGAACTTGTGTACGGCTTAATAGACGGTGAGCAAGATGCAAAGGACGTGAAGGTCGGTTTTAAAGGGGAGATAGAAGTACACCTCGTAGAAAAAGGACAGGCTTACGAGGATGAGGATATGAGAGAACAAGAGGCTTTGGATACAACGCAGCTGGAAGCAAGAATCATTGCCCGCAGGATACGGGAGTTAAAAGAAAAGACGGTTTGGGATAAAGAACTTGAGGCGTATAGACTGATTGAGTATCGTGACATTGCGGTACTGCTCAGAACGGCTAAAACGGCGGCTACGGTGTTTGTTGAGGAGTTGCAACGGCAGGGTATACCTGCCTATACCGAGGCCGGAGAAGGATATCTACGAGCTCAGGAAATACAAGTAATGATATCACTGCTTAGGATAATCGATAATCCTCGCCAGGACATACCTCTGGCGGCAGTTTTGCGTTCGCCGGTAATTGGCTTGAACTCGTCTGAACTGGCTGCCATTAGGTTATGGAGGAAACAAGGCGATTATTATGATGCGGTGCGTTTGGCGGCCAGAAAGGAGCGGGGACAGCTGCAAAAAAAGCTGAGAGCTTTTTTGCGTGACTTGCGGAGTTGGCGTACTTTTGCCCGGCGGAATTCCTTACAGGAAT
Organism: Clostridia bacterium; assembly: GCA_018433675.1. Lineage (GTDB taxonomy): Bacteria > Bacillota > Peptococcia > DRI-13 > SM3-B62 > SM3-B62. The sequence goes on along the minus strand of JAHDQS010000014.1, from coordinate 88,800 downwards.
TGATCTGGCTCTTATACAGGGAGACGAATTTTTACAATTACGCCGGAGCAATGCCGGATGGGCAGCAGAGACAAGCCAATCTACGGATGTTGTATGATCGTGCCGTCCAGTACGAAAGGACTGCCATGAAGGGATTGTTTAAATTCCTGCGTTTTTTGGAGAAGCTTGAGGAAAGAGGCGGTGACTTTGAGACGGCCCATACACTGGGGGAGAAAGAGAACGTAGTACGTATCATGAGTATCCACAAGAGTAAGGGGTTGGAGTTCCCGGTGGTCTTTGTGGCGGGAATAGCAAAGAAATTCAATTTTAAAGATTTATATCATGATGTGCTTTTGGATAAGGATTTAGGAATCGGGCCGCTTTTGGTTGACAGTGAAAAGCGTATAAAATATCCGACTTTGGCTGCAATAGCTATCAAGAACAGGTTGAAGGCGAGAATGCTGGCAGAGGAGATGCGTATCTTGTATGTGGCGATGACCAGAGCAAGGGAGGCCTTGATCTTTGTAGGCTCTGTCAGAGAAAAAGCAAAAGCACCCTTGATGGAGGGGGCTGCGAGTTTCTGGGATTGGCTTATAGCCTGTAATCCATCCATGTGGAGTTTTTTTAATTATGAAGGCGGGGAACTGTTTGTGGAGGAAAAAGAAACAGCGGCAGAATACCACGAAGAGTTGATAAGGCTGAAAAGACTTGAACCGGTTGCAATTGATGATAGCGTTGAGGGGGCGGTTGAAAAACGCTTAAACTGGGATTATCCGGACAGTTGGCTGGCCGGTGTGCCGGCGAAGCTATCGGTAACGGAGCTAAAAAACCGCTACTATCAGTCAACCCAGGATAATACGGAAGCGGTTTTGTATGATAACCATTCCTGGATGGAGGAGAGACCCGGCTTTTTGCAGGAAAAAGGGGGACTGTCGGCTGCTGAGAAGGGTTCCGCTTTACACCTTATTATGCGGCATATTGCCATAGCCGGCGAGTTGACGAAAGAAAGAATCGAAGAAGAAATTGCTGGGATGGTTGCCAAGGAGTTGACTACCCTTGAGGAGACTGAAAGTATCAATGCCGAGGAGATAGAGGTGTTTTTTAATTCGCCGTTGGGGAAAAGGCTTCTTGCCAGCCCCGAGGTTTTGAGAGAGTTACCGTTTGTTATGGAGGTAGCGGTAGGCGAATTGCCTGGTGAATGGCAAGGGAAGGATACAGATGAAACCGTTATTGTGCAGGGTACTGTAGATTGTCTTTTTGCCGAAGGCGAAGGCTATGTTCTGCTGGATTACAAGACGGATACGGTTAGCGAAAAAGAAAAAGCCGATTACGAGAGCTTTTTTTTAGCACGTTATCAGCTGCAAATGGAGCTATACAAAAAGGCGGTAGAGATGATCCTGAAAAAACCCGTAACCGAAAAGGTGATTTATTCCTTTTCCCTAGCGGATGTTATCATGCTGTGAGTTATGCAGGAGGTGGTTTTTGATATCGGCAAAACGTTCAAAGGCAATGACCGGGATGTGGTGTTTTCTGCAGTATGACAGCAGGTGTTTTTTAGCAAATACCAAATCGGCTTCCTGACAACCGCAAGTGTCGGAAACACCGTCACCGATGTAAATGACCTGGTTGGCACCGGTTTCTTGTCTTAGTTGTTTGACGATGTTCTTTTTACAGGTGCCGCACTTGCCACAGACAGGGGAGTAATAGGGCGTTTCTATCTTCCAGCCGTTTTTATCCCACAGCAGCGTGTTGCAGTAAACAGGCAGGTCCTGCAGCCCGTTCTTTTCCAAGATGGTACGAATATTGAGATCAAAGCCGTCGCTGACCACATAGAGCGGGTCGTCGTTTTGCCTGCCGTAATCGACAAAATCGGGGAAAGTCTCGTCTATGGGAATAAAGCTGAGAAAACGACTTAAATCATCAGGGCTTACTTGAAAGCCTTTGAATATTTCAAGAGCACTTTCCATTGTCGTGAGCTCACCCTTTTCCCAGCGTCTGATGCTTTCTTCCCAACCGGGGGAAGCAAATTTCTCGACCATGATGTCACAGGTATCGGTTTTTGTTATTGTTCCGTCAAAGTCGGTAATATACAAGCGTTTCAAATGAATAACCTCCCATCATGGCATGTGGTGTTTGCTATTGATTATATAAAACAATGGGAGGATTAACAAGACAGGGAAAATGGTTGAGAGTTTTTTCTGCTTTGACCGGCGGTATGTTAAACACTATAATGATAGTTGACACATCATGGGTTGAGATAGGGGGAGAAACAGTTGAAAATTGGGTTGATAGGGTTACCGCTTACCGGCAAAACAACGCTATTCAATTTATTGACAAAGTCTAAAGCGGCGATGGGTAGTTTTTCCGCCGGCACCGGGGCTAATATTGGCAGTGCTCAGGTACCGGATAAAAGGATAGACTTTTTGAGTGAAATGTATAACCCAAAGAAAACGACTTATGCCCAGATAGAATTTGTAGATATTGCAGGTTTTCTTGCCGGCGGGGAAGGACATAAGTCAGGGGCGGGGAAATTTTTAAACGATGTCAGAGGTTGCGATGCCTTAGTGCACGTTTTGCGTGCTTTTGAAAATGATGATGTTGTTCATGTCACAGCTGACTTAAATCCGGCGAAGGATTTGGACGCCGTGGATATGGAGCTTTTGTTTACGGATTTGGAGTTGATTGAAAAACGCATTGAACGAATTAAAGCGGGGAAGAAGATCACGAAGGAAAACGCAGCGGAAATGAATCTTTTGGAGAAATGCTATAGTGCATTGGAAAACGGTGCATCCATACTGGAAGCAGATTTAACGGAGGAGGAACGGTTTTCGCTGAAGAATTTTGCTTTTTTGACAGAAAAACCGCGTCTGGCGGCAGTGAATATGGACGAACAACAGTTTAGAGAAAAGAGCTATCCCTATAAAGAAAAACTGACCGCTCTTTGCCGGGAAAAGAATATTGCCCTTTTGGAATTGTGCGCTCAAATGGAGCTGGAAATCAGTGAGTTGGACGATGAGGACAGGATGGCTTTTATGGAGGATTTAGGGCTGGTCGAAACAGGGATAGAACTATTGGCCCGCAATGTTTACGCCCATCTGGGTTTGCTATCCTTTTTTACGGTTGGAGAGGATGAAGTTAAGGCCTGGACAATTGACAAGGGATTAAATGCTAAGGAGGCAGCCGGAAAAATCCATTCCGATATCGAAAGGGGATTTATCAGAGCGGAGGTAGTTAAGTATCAGGATATAGCCGAGTTGGGCAGTATGACAAAAGTGAAGGAAAAAGGGCTGTTCCGCTTGGAAGGGAAAGAATATACGGTGCAGGACGGAGATATTGTCCATTTTCGTTTTAATGTTTAAGGATATTTGAATAAAAATCGGTTTACCCATATTGTAACCGGGAACAATAATAATAGAATAAGAGAAATGTTTCCGGTTAGGTGGGGTGTTTATGAAAAACATTAATTCTCGTATTGCCGGTAAATGTCCGCAATATGAATCGATAAGGGCTCCCAGAGGTATTGAAATGGGCCCGGTCGTTACCAGGGAATTGTTGCCGCGTTGTGAATATTGTCTTTATTGGCTAGGCGGTACTTGCCAGTTTTTCGGGGCCAAAGGAAGGCATTCCTTATCCTGAATACAGTCAACATATTGTCAGGTTAGTGGGTATATAAATAATATATATTGAGGCAGGAGAACATCTTGATTCTGTCGAAGATATACCATAGAGTTTCCTCAATAAGCAAATAGGGGGTTTTATCTTTGTTGACAAGGAAATGTGCAGGTGGTGTTGTATTTCAAGACGACAGGGTAATGATTTTAAAAAGTGAAAAGAATGAATGGGTACTGCCTAAAGGGGTAATGCGCGGTGGTGATATTGCCATTGACGTGGCATTACAGCGTGTTAAGCTTGAGGGGGGTGTCGAGGCGAGGGTGATTTCCCCGGCTGGCGAGACAAGTTACGAATTTTATTCTTATTCAAGGAGAAGGCCTGTTTGCAACAAGATAGATTGGTTTATCATGGAATCGGATAGCACAAAAGTTGCGGTTTATTCAGGGGAAGGATTTAGTGATGGGGGTTTTTTCCCGATTGAGGAAGCATTACAGAAGATTACTTATAGTCAGGATAAATCGTTGGTTCGTCTTGCATATCGCAAATACTGCAATTTGCGTCATGAGGAAACTACAGCTTCTGTAGGTTGAGGGGTTTAAAGCCTTTTTTGCAGGATGGGCGGCTGGTTGGCTTATATTATGGGTGAGCCGAAGGCCGTTTTTTATTGTATATAAAAGTTCTTTATTCTGGATTTTGTTTTGGTATAATGGTACTCGGAATTCTGTTTCGGGAGGTCGTTTGATGAAAAGTGATTTATGGATTACAGAAAAGCAGACTCAGGATATGAAGGTTTCTTTCCGCGTTAGGAATACCGTGCACGAAGAAAAAACCGAATATCAGCATTTATCTATTGTTGACACTTATACTTATGGGCGCATGTTGTTTCTTGACAATTGTGTCATGACCAGCATTCGGGACGAGTATGTCTACCATGAGATGCTTACTCTTGTTCCGCTTAATACTCATCCAAAGCCGGCCAATGTTTTAATTGTCGGGGGAGGCGATGGAGGAACAGTCAGGGAAGCGGTCAAGCATCCCGGGGTGGAGAAAGTGACCTTGGTCGAGATTGACGGCAGGGTCATTGAAACAGCAAAGGAATATATGCCGGAAATTGCTGCGGCTTTTGACAGCTCTAAGCTGGAAGTTATTGTTGACGATGGTATTAAGCACATTAAGGAAAATAAAGAGACTTACGATATTGTTTTGATTGATTCCACAGATCCTGTCGGACCGGCTGTCGGATTATTCTCTCGGGAGTTTTATCAGGATGTCCATCGCTCGCTAAAGGAAGACGGTATTATGGTTGCCCAAACGGAGTCGCCTTTTTTGGGTAAGGATTTGATTGCGGAGATACATGATAATCTGAGGTCTGTCTATCCTATCGTTAAGCTGTATCTGGCTTCAATACCGACTTATCCTACCGGCTTATGGAGCTTTTCTTTGGCTTCTAAGAAGTATGACCCTACAGAGGTTGAGCGAGGGAAAATATACGCTGAGGGTACAAGGTATTACAACAAGGACATTCATTTTACGAGTTTTGTCCTGCCAAATTTTGTGGCGGAGATTTTTCTTAAAAAAGATTGAATTTTACCTTGGGGTTTAATTAAAATATAGAGACAGGTATAGATGGAGGGCGTGTTTTGAAGGAGATGTTTTTACGTACGGCACAATTTATGGGGGCATGTGAGGAACATGAAGCGGTCGATGCTGTGCTTGCGGGGGTGCCGATGGACTTTACAGCAAGTTTCAGGCCGGGATCCAGAACGGCACCGCAAGAGGTGCGCAATGTTTCTTATGTTCTGGAGGAATACAGTTTTTACCAGAAAAAGAGCTTAACGGATTTAAGGTATTACGATGCCGGAGACCTCGTACTTCCCTATGGCAATGTGGCAGAAAGCTTGGATTTGATTGAAAGGGCTGCGACTGGTTTCTTCGGTAGTGGAATATTTCCGCTCTTTTTGGGAGGAGAGCATTTAATATCTTTCCCTATCATCAAGGCGTGCTATAAGAAGTATCCGGATTTGGTGGTTGTGCACTTTGATGCTCATGCAGATTTACGTTGTTCTTACGAAGGCGAAGGTAATTCCCATGCCACTGTAATGTACAAGGTAGCAGAAATGCTGGGAAGGGATAGGCTGTACCAATTTGGGATCAGGTCAGGTACGAGTGAAGAATTTGCATACGCCGAGCAACACACCAAGATGTATCCCGATGAAATATTTCCTGCTCTTGAGGGGGTTGTTGAGAGTCTCAGTGGAACACCGGTTTATGTATCCTTGGATATCGATGCAGTGGACCCGGCTTTTGCCCCTGGTACAGGCACGCCCGAGCCGGGAGGATGCAGTGCTAAGGAGATAGTGGCAGCGATAAAGGTTATGAGTTCATTGGATGTCGTAGGCATGGATATAGTTGAGATTCTGCCTGCGTATGACGAAGCTCAGATAACAGCGGTATTGGGAGCTAAGCTGGTAAGAGAAGCACTTTTGGCATTTGTCACAAAAATAGGCCACGAAAATAGGGAGGCAAAACGGGAAAAACAAAACGGGGAAAAGAAGTTGACACAGGGGTAAGGCCGTGATAAAATAGCTATTGTCAATTCGTTAATCACCTGCCTCGGTAGCTCAGTCGGTAGAGCAGAGGACTGAAAATCCTCGTGTCGGTGGTTCGATTCCGCCCCGAGGCACCATTATATGTTTGTATATTGATATGCGGAAGTGGCTCAGTGGTAGAGCATCGCCTTGCCAAGGCGAGGGTCGCGAGTTCGAATCTCGTCTTCCGCTCCATTTAAGAAAGAAAACCTGGCTCTGCCAGGTTCTTTATACATTAACAGGGTTTTTAATGTGTTTTTGGTCTAACAACAACCTTGACAGAAATGTTCTTTCTCTGATAAAATGTTGTTTGCTTCGGTAAGGTTATTGACATGGTGCGGTGGCGAAGAGGCTAACGCTGCGGACTGCAAATCCGCCATCCGTCGGTTCAAATCCGACCCGCACCTCCAACATGATAAACCCGTGATTGTGCCCGAGTGGCGGAATTGGCAGACGCACAGGACTTAAAATCCTGCGAGACTTAAATCTCGTGCCGGTTCGACCCCGGCCTCGGGCACCACTTATAACAAGGGATATGGGAAATTTAAAAGCACCTCTTAAGGGGTGCTTTTTTCTGTTTATGGACATTTGGGGGACAGTTTGGGGACATTCTTCTTGGGGCCAGTCTGAAGGAAAATTTTAATAAAATTACTAAAAAGCCATTGACCATACATGCATTATTGTATACAATAGAACACGTATACGGATAGAACATTTTAATATATTGCAGGGGGATTATAGATGTTATTAGCTTATGATAATTATGCAAAATACAGTACTTCATACCTTAAAGAACTGGCAGAACTGGCCAAGAGAAACAACGCCTTCGATACGGAACTATATAACGAATACAATGTTAAGAAGGGTTTGAGAAATAAAAACGGAACAGGCGTATTGGTTGGGCTGACGGGTATTGGAGATGTTGTTGGTTACCGGATGGAAGATGGAAACAAAATTCCGGTAGACGGTGAGCTTTACTACAGAGGTTATGGAATAGACCGTATAGTATCCGGTTTTCAAAAAGAAAAAAGGTTTGGCTTTGAGGAAGTTTGCTATCTTCTGATTTTTGGTCAGTTGCCGGATAAGGATGAGTTGCGGGATTTTCAGGCATATCTTGGCGACAATAGAGTTCTCCCGGACGGTTTTGTGGAAGACATGGTGCTGAAGGTGCCCAGCCCAAATATCATGAATAAGCTGGCCAGAAGTGTATTGGCTCTTTACTGTTACGATAGGTCTCCTGAGGATAATAGCGTTGCCAATATTGTCAGACAGTCACTTGAATTGCTTGCGTATTTTCCTGCCATGGTGGCTTATGCTTATCAGGCTAAATCAAGATATTATGACAGCAAGAGTCTTTTCATACATAGCCCGCAGCCAAATTTAAGCACAGCAGAAAACCTCCTATACATGCTTAGACCGACAAACGAGTACACGAGGTTAGAAGCGGAGCTTTTGGATTTGGTTCTGGTTTTGCACGCCGAACACGGCGGGGGAAACAATTCAACATTCACCACACGCGTAGTTACTTCCGCAGATACGGACACCTATTCTGCTATTGCGGCCGCTATAGGTTCGTTGAAGGGAAGTAAGCACGGTGGGGCTAATATCAAGGTCTATGAGATGATGGAAAACGTCAAGGAAAACGTTCGCGATTGGGAAGATGATGAAGAGATCAAGGCTTATCTGAGAATGATCCTTGAGAAGAAAGCCTATGACAAATCAGGGCTTATTTACGGGATGGGGCACGCTGTTTATACCTTGTCTGATCCCAGGGCGGTTCAATTAAAGAAAAAGGCTGAAGAGTTAGCAAAAGCCAAAGGGTTAGAGAAGGAATATCGGCTGTTTAATGCCGTTGAAAAATTAAGTCCCGCCGTCTTTGGGGAGATAAGCGGGAAGGAAAAGCTGCTTTGCGCGAATGTTGATCTTTATTCAGGGCTTGTTTATAGGGCGCTGGGTATACCTCGTGAGTTGTTTACCCCCCTGTTCGCCACTGCGAGGATTGCCAGTTGGTGTGCCCACAGGATAGAAGAAATAGTGAGCGGAGGAAGGATTATTCGTCCCGCCTATAGGAATATACTTGGTTGGAAAGAGTATGTTTCTTTAGCAGAAAGGTAAAATAAGTACTTTTTTATCATGTGGTTACCTACCTTAATTTTAATAAATGGTTTAATCCTCATAATATACTTGTCATGCAAGTATATTATATGCTTTTGTGCGCCCAAATCAAAGGAAACTTGTTTATGTATAACCGAAAATATGGTAGTATGGTTAAAGGGTTCCAAAAAATCGGTACGGGAAGGAAATGATTATGAGGTTATGGTCGCTCCATCCTAAGTATCTAGACGCAAAAGGATTGACAGCTTTGTGGCGTGAAGGATTGCTGGCGCAAAAAGTATTGCAGGGAGAGACAAAAGGTTACCGTAATCACCCGCAGTTGCTGCGGTTTAAGGAATGTCCCGATTGTCAAGGGGCTATTGGGACTTATTTGCATTATGTCTGGCAGGAAGGAACGAGAAGGAACTATAACTTTTCCCGGGAAAAGATTCTTTTTTATGGGGAGGATATAAAGCTGGAAGTTACCAGGGGGCAGGTCTTTTATGAGTTCATCTTGCTGCTTGAAAAATTAAAAACAAGAGATAAGGGAAAATATGGGGAGCTTTTTTCTATTAAAGAAGTTGATGTGCATCCCATGTTTTCTGTTAAAGAAGGGATAGTGGAGAGTTGGGAAAGGGTTCATTAGCTTTCAGCGTTGGTGATGCCCTTGATTAGTCGTGCACTTTCCTGTAATGCCGCTTTTTCTTCGTTTGATATGGGCAATTCAAAAACCTTGTGGCGGCCTCCGGAATTCACAAGGCACGGTAAACTGAGACAAACATCGTCAATGTCGTATTGCCCTTCAAGGAGCGAGGAAATGGTCAAAATTGAGTTCTCATCTCTGAGAATTGCTTTAACAATGCGGCGTACGGCGAGGGCAATTGCGTAGTATGTTGCGCCTTTGCGTTCAATGATTTGGTAGGCTGCATTTTTTACGTTGTTAAAAACCTCGGTGTGGTTAAGGGAGGCATTTTTAAAGGAGGTATTTTGGGGTGATTCAAAGTGAGAGAGCCCTACTCCACCGATGTTTGCCAAGCTCCATAAGGGAACCTCACTGTCGCCATGTTCGCCTACGATATAGGCATGAACGTTGCGTGCGTCAATGCCATAGTGGGTGCTGATTTCCTGCCGAAAACGGGAACTATCCAAGACAGTGCCGGAACCAATCACCTGACGGGGTGAAAGATGGGAATATTTTAAGGCTACGTATGTTAAAACATCAACGGGGTTGGTGACAATCAGAAAAATGGCTTCTGGACAAATTGACGCCAGCCTTGTTATTAAATCCTTGATAATGACAATATTTCTCTCTGCCAGGTCTAAGCGAGTTTCACTGGGATTCTGATTAGCCCCGGCGGTGATAATAATGATTTTTGATTCTTTGCAGTCTTCCAACTCGCCGGGAATGATGCGGACGGGATGGATAAAGGAGGCGCCATCATTAAGATCCATCGCCTCACCCTCAGCTTTTTTTCTGTCTTTATCCACCAGAACCAGGTCGGAGACCATTCCTGCCCCCACGAGGGCGAAAGCGATACTGGCTCCGACAAAACCAGTTCCAATGATTGAAATTCGTGTGCTCACCAAGATATTCTCCTTGTATTTATAGTCCTGTTTCCTTTATATCTTTTCAAAATGAGGGATTTGTATACTTAGAACGTTTTTTGTGGGCAGAAGAATTGATTGATATGGAGAATATGAGACAGGAGTGAAGTGTGATGAAAGAGAATGTGTATGAAAAGGAAAAAATCTATATGGGAAGATTGCCACAAGGCAGCGATGTTTTGGTTTCGCTTGGTGAAATCGCCAAAAAAAACGGCATTAAGTCAGGCCAAATTCAGTTGATTGGTGCTGTCCAATGCGCGGTAGTAGGTTATTATGATCAGGATAACATGGTGTATAAAACCCTGAGGCTTGAAGGCCATTATGAGGTGTTGTGCTTGACCGGCAACATATCATTAAAGGACGAGGAGCCCTTTATTCATGCACATGTTGTCTTGGGAGACGCCAAAGGAATTTGTTACGGGGGACACTTAATGGAAGGTACGAGAGTATTTGCCGGGGAATACATCGTCAGGGAGTTTGTGGGGGAAGAGATGAAGAGGGTTTTTGATGAGAAGACAGGGCTTTACCTCTGGTAATAACCGTGGATAGGTTGGTAGTTATGGAGAAAAAGTTCGAAATGTTATCAGGTTTAGTTGAAAGGATCACCTTTGTTAACGAAGAAAACGGATTCAGTGTCATAAAAGTGAGGGCAAGAGGCTTTGGGGAGCTTATTACAGCAGTAGGAAGCTTGTCCTTCGTGAACGTTGGTTCTGTTGTTAAAATGAAGGGTGAGTGGATTAATACTGCCAAGTTTGGGATGCAGTTTAAGGTGCATTCCTGTTCCGAAAGTATACCTGCAACTATTGTCGGGATAGAAAAGTACCTTGGCAGCGGTTTAATAAAAGGCATCGGGCCTGTTTATGCCAAACGAATAGTAAAAAGATTTAAAGAGGATACCCTGCGGGTAATTGAGGAAGAGCCGGAGAAGCTGTTAGAGACCGAGGGTATTGGAGAAAAAAGATTAGAGATGGTTAAGCAGGCTTGGCAGGAGCATAAAGAGATCAAGAATGTGATGATGTTTTTGCAGAGCTACGATGTTTCTACATCTTACGCTGTCAAGATATATAGAACATATGGCGATGACAGTATCAGGCTTGTGAAAGAAAACCCTTACCGGCTGGCGGATGATATTTGGGGAATCGGCTTTAAGACGGCGGATGGTATCGCCGAAAAGATGGGTTATGACCCCGATTCTTATGTTCGTTGCAGGTCGGGAATACTGTTTGCTCTTAATCAGCTTTCCGGTGAGGGTCATTGCTATGCTCGGCGGGAACAACTCTTACAGGCTGCGCTTGAATTGTTGGGTGTTGAAGAAGCGATTATTAATAGTGCAATAGACAGGATGATTGAAGAAAAATCGATTGTCAGTGAGATGGAAGAAGTCCTCTATTTACCTGCCTTATATCACAGTGAGGTTGGGGTGGCGCGGAGGATAACCGATATCTGTCGAGCCGAAAGAGGGTTCCGTATTGAAGGGGTCAACGGTGTTATCGAACGTGTGCAAAAAGAGAATGAGATAAAATATGATGAAGTACAGATAGAAGCAATCAAGACCGCAGCAGAGTCCAAATTCATGGTATTGACCGGAGGTCCGGGAACGGGGAAGACAACAACGACCCTCGCTATTATCAAATCCTTTGAAAAAATGTCAGCCCGTATATTGCTGGCAGCACCGACCGGAAGAGCAGCCAAAAGGTTTTCGGAGGTTACCGGGATGGAGGCGAAAACGATTCATCGCCTTTTGGAATTTAAGCCGCCGGAAGGATACCTGATAAACGCTGAGAATCAGTTGAAGTGTGACGTCCTTATTGTTGATGAAACCTCAATGGTCGACATCATTTTAATGTACAACTTGCTCAAGGCAGTACCTGATCGAGCCATCGTCATCCTGGTAGGAGATGTGGATCAACTACCCTCTGTCGGCGCCGGTAATGTCTTACGTGATATCATTGAGTCGCATTCCGTTAATGTGGTGAAGCTGACCAGAATATTTCGTCAGGCTATGGGGAGTATGATCGTTACCAATGCCCACCGGATAAATGAGGGTATGTTTCCGGTGTTGAAAGGAAGAAAGGAAAGCGACTTTTTCTTTATTGACCAAGAAGAGCCTGAACAGGTTTTGGAGACAATAAAAAACCTTTGTATGAAAAGGTTGCCGTCATACTATGGAGTGGATCCTATCGCCGATATACAGGTGCTTGCTCCCATGACCAGAGGTGAGGTAGGTACGCGCAATCTTAATGTCGTATTGCAGGAGGCTTTAAACCCTGAAAAAAAGTGCCTTTACCACAGTGGTGTGATGTTTAAGCTTAACGATAAGGTGATGCAGATTAAAAACAATTACGAGAAAAACGTTTTTAACGGCGATATTGGCAGAATCAAAAGCATTGACCTGGAGGATAGGCAGGTAGTGATTAGGTTCGATGAGAACGATGTAGGATATGACGTCAGCGAACTGGACGAGGTGGTGTTGGCTTATGCAACGACTATTCATAAAAGTCAGGGGAGTGAGTACGGGGTTGTAGTAGTGCCTCTAGTGACCCAGCATTTTATGATGTTGCAGCGGAATTTGTTATATACTTGTGTGACCAGGGCGAAGAAGGCTATAGTGATAGTGGGTACAAAAAAAGCCTTGGCTATTGCAGTCAAGAATAATAAGGTTAAGAATCGCAACAGCAGGCTTGTGGAAAGGTTGAAAGAATAATTTGCTACTTTTCTCTCTCAATGAACTCAAAGGAAATATTTCCCGTCGTGGACGGATCGGTGAAGATGACCTTGCCTACGCCAGGTATCTTTTGAGCTTCGTTGCTTTGGAAACGGATACCCTTTTCTTTTAAAAAGGAAATGGTGTCGTTGATGTTGTCTATACTGAGAGCGATATGGTAGAGCCCTTCTCCTTCGCTTTCTAGCAAGTTATTAAAAGGGCTTTGTGGTGTTGTGGCTGAAACCAATTCAAGGGCAGATTCTCCGCAGGGGATAAAAGAAATCTTGACATGGCGTTCGGGCAACTCAAATTGTTTTTCCACTTCAAGTCCTAATGCTTCTGTATATAGTTGAAGCGATTCCTCAAGATTTTTCACGGCAATTCCAATGTGATCAATTTGTAATACCTTCATGCTTTCATCAACCTCCTTTTTGCAACATATTATACCATATTATGAAGAATATAAAAATAGAATAAATAGCAAATATTTAATCAAATCTAGACATGCAAAGGTATCAAAATAGGAGGCAACAGCTTAAATATAGTATTACTATCTTGAATAATTATGAATTATGCAGTATCCTTAAACTGTCAGCATTTGTCGATGAATGTTTTTTTTGCGGACCATTATGCACGAACGAGAATAACGCGCGTTGGAACTGGAGGAAGAATCGGTGAAAAAGATATCTGTAGAAGAAGCTGTTGGGATGACTTTGTGCCATGATATTACAAAGGTTATTCCCGGAAAGTTTAAAGGCCGGGCTTTTCAAAGAAACCACGTAATTAGGCAAGAGGATGTAGCAGAATTATTAAAAATCGGCAAAGAACACGTTTTTGTGTGGGAAGAACATGAAGGTGAAATTCATGAAGACGAGGCTGCTGTAAGGATAGCTGAAGCGGTAAAAGGGACGAACATTGAATATGAAAAGCCCAAAGAGGGCAAATCAATTCTTAAGTCTACCCAAAGGGGATTGCTAAAAATCAACAGTTCCGTATTATATGAAGTCAATTCTCTTGATAATATTTCGGTTGCCTGTTTGCCTAATAATTACACAGTAGAAAAGGGTCAGGGTTTAGCCGGGGTTAGGATTATTCCGTTGACCATTGAAGAATCTGTGATTGAAAGGCTTGAAGCAATATGTGCGGGGGAAGAACAGGTATTGGAGGTTAAGCCTTATCTGTCTAAAAAGGTGGGGATAGTCACTACAGGTAATGAGGTATTCAAGGGTCTTGTCGAGGATAAGTTCGCCCCGGTGTTGAATGAAAAACTGGAATATTATGGTGCAAAAAACTTGGGACAAATCATTTGCCCCGACGATCTGGAGATGATAAAGGAGGCAATTGATCGTTTTCTTTCCAAAGGAGCGGAAGTCATAATTTTAACCGGCGGGATGTCGGTGGACCCGGATGATCTAACACCGACAGCAATCAGAAGGACTGGGGCTAAGGTAATTACATATGGCGTTCCTATCCAGCCGGGCAATATGTTCATGCTGGCATATTACAAAGATACGGTGATGATGGGTGTTCCCGGTGCGGCCATGTATTATCCGACAACCAGTCTGGATGTGGTCTTACCTCGCGTTTTGGCGGGAGAGGTTATGGAAAAGAGGGATTTTGTCATGATGGGTGAGGGCGGGTTTTGTTCGTTTTGCCAGGAATGTACTTATCCGCGTTGTTATTTCTGCCGTTGAGGTATTGTTAGAGGAGGGCGAAAATGGATATTTATGAAGAGATGAAAAAGCATTTATATGAACTGGCTCAAAAGCACCGGTTGCTGGATGAGAAAGTAATGGTCAAAGGAAGGGCACTCTCGACAGAAGAAGCCATCGGAAGGCCACAGAGGACAGATTATCCTTTGTTAAAAGGAAAAGAAAAGCTTTTGCAGGCTGAATTCAGGGGGGCTATGGGGCAGGCTTTTACAGACAGTCCCTATAGCTTTTACGGCAGACTGGAAGAAATGCTGGAAATGCCCTGCGGTACGAATTTTGAAAAGGCTGCTTTTGTAGCGGTTTTGAACGCTGTTATGAGATACTTAGGCTTAGCGGAAGGAACGATCCATTGCAAGGATGAAGAGCCGGAGGAATGTGCGGAAAAGTTAGCGGAAGATCTTAAAAACAGGTATGGGACTGAAATCAGGATTGGTATGATTGGGTTTCAGCCGGCTTTTCTGGAAGGCTTGAGCAAAGAATTCAATATGCGGCTCGTGGATTTAGACCCGGATAATATTGGCAAAGAAAAATTTGGGGTGAGAATTGAGGATGCAAAAGAAAAGACAGAGGATTTGCTAAAATGGGCCGATGTTTTGCTGGCGACAGGGAGTACGGTCGCCAACGGAACGATAACTGATTTTTTGAATCTTGATATACCCGTGATTTTCTTCGGTACGACTATTGCCGGTGCCGCCCGGATCTTCGGTTTTGAAAGGTTTTGCTGCTGTTCGAAGTGATTTTCACATTTGAGAAAATGTTTAAGGCCTTGGAGTATAAACTGACAGGTCACTGGAAATAAGGAATATGGATTTGAATCATAAAAGAGCACCTCGCAGAAAAATCGCGGGGTGCCCTTTTTGTTTCTTGTGAACAGCAACAATAGATTGGTTACATAATGTGCTGTGATATTTTATTAGAAGCTTTTACAAGGTCATCTGTTATCTCTAACAATTTTTCTATTGTCATCCTGTTTTTGGGTGCTGTTAGACCCAATGCTGCAACAACAACACCATCCATGTTGTTGTTTTTAATGGGGACAGATGTGCAACGCAGGCCTTCCTGGAATTCCTCGTCATCTATTGCATAACCTTGATTCCTTATTTTAATGAGTTCATTTGTTAGTTTTTCTACATCTATAACAGTTTTTTCTGTGTAATAGTCAAGGGGCTCCTTAAGTAGACTTTCAAGTACTTTTGGAGGCAGGTGGGCTAACAGGCATTTACCTAACGAAGTGCAATGTGCGGGATACTTTGTTCCGATATTAAAATTAGGCCGCAGAATTTGAGGGGAATCCACCTTAGTTAAGTAAACGATTTGATGTCCTTCAAGAATAGCCAGATTGACGGTTTCTTGGTGTTGGTTGACCAACTCAGTCATATAACACTTAGCTTCATCTATCCAGTTTAAGTTGTTAGAAAAGCTTCTTCCCAAATTATAAAGGGCATAACCGAGACGATACTTTTTTGTTATAGGATTTTGTATTAAATACCCTTTAACCTGCAATGTATTAACGAGTCTTTGTATTGTGCTGACAGGTAGATTAGTGCTGGCGCTTAATTCGTGAACTCCTTTTTCGTTGTTGGAGTTTATAAACTGTTCAAGAACCGACAAGGCTTTTAATACTGACCTAACATATTCAAACTTTTGCAAAAAGATTCCTCCTTAGGAACGTTTCGATATATGGAATATAGTATAAATTATTTTGAGATAAATATCTAGGCTAAAAGGAAAATAAAAATATGTTAACATGGATAAATATCTAAAAAATAATCAAGAAAAAAAGGAAAACGCAAAAAGATATAGAATATAAATCATTGAAGAATGGAATATGCAAAACCGCAATACGGAACATGATTAGATGGTATTATATCTTTGCCATTGCAAATAAGGAAACCATCTAATAAGTATTGTGGCTCGAAAACCCGCAAATAACAAGTGATTGGAGTGTGAATGAGAAATGAAAAATTAAAGACAGGACAATTGTATATATAAAAATATAATAACAAAAACGCATGAAATATTATAAGAAGTAGTTATAAAACTACTATTAGAAAGGAGTGATAATGGAAAAAAGAAAATCGTATAGCGGGGAAAATTTGCTTTAAAAAAATCAATATTAAGATAAAAATAGTTTTAATGTTTATAAGATATACCGAAGACAGGTATTATGATTAAAAATGTGAGGCAGGAGGTAAGGTTCTTGAAGGAAATAAGGATTCATGGAAGAGGTGGACAAGGGTCGGTTGTTACCGCAGAATTGTTCGCTATTGCGGCTCACCAGAGCGGAAGATACAGTCAGGCCTTTCCTTATCTTGGGGGAGGTGGCGAAAGGAGAGGGGCTCCTGTCCAAGCTTTCACAAGAATTGATGATAAACCGATCAGAATAAGAAGTAAGATTTATGAGCCGGATTATGTAATCGTTAGTGATACAACCTTGATTAAGTTGGTTGATGTAACAGCCGGGGTAAAACCGGGAGGAATAGTTATTGTAAACACCGAGAAGGATCCTATAGCGTTGGGGTTGCCGAAAGAACTTGATATCAGAACCATAAACGCAACTCAAATAGCTGTAGAGAAGATAGGAAGGCCTATTATGAACACAGCACTGATGGGAGCATTTGCCGCGTTTACGGGTGAATTTGATATTGAATCAATCAAGGCTGCAATATCTCAGAAATTTAGCGGAGCTATTGTTGATAAGAACGTTGTTGCCGCTGTTGCTGCCTATGAGCAGGTAAAAAGTCGGTAGGGAGGGGAAAAAATGGTACTAGCTGAAAGAGAAAACTTGTTGGCTGCCGGTCACCGGGCTTGTCCAGGTTGTGGGGCGGCGATAGCATTAAGGCAAATATTAAGAGCTTTGGGAAGGGACACCATAGTGGTATCTGCAACCGGATGCGTGGAAACATTTACGTCTCCCTATGGGATGTCCGCCTGGGAAGTGCCCTGGATTCATTCGCTTTTTGAAAACTCTGCCTCGGTGGCTTCCGGTGTGCAAGCTGCCCTAGAATTTCTGCAAGAAAAAAGTTCTGTTGTGGTAATAAGCGGAGACGGAGGAACATTTGATATAGGGATGGGAGCTATGTCAGGGATGTTTGAAAGAAAACAGAACATCACCTATATTTGCTACGATAATGAGGCTTACATGAATACAGGAGTACAGGGAAGCAGTGCAACGCCTTACGGTTCAAGTACTACCACAACTCCTGCAGGGAGGGCTTCGTTTGGGAAAATTCAACACAAAAAGGATATGCCGGCAATAGCCCTGGCACATGATGTCGATTATGTGGCAACGGCCTCAATTGCTTACCCGCAGGATTTGATGAAAAAAGTTGCAAAAACAAAAGAGATTTACGGGCCAAAATACATTCAGGTGCACACTCCTTGCACCATTGGTTGGGGATTTGACTCCAGCAAAACCATAGAGATTGGTAAGCTTGCGGTTGAAACAGGACTGGTACCAATCTATGAAGTGGAAAAAGGGAAACCAATGGTTGTTAAAAAGGTAAAAAACAAGAAACCGGTCATGGAGTACCTAAAATTTCAAAATAGGTATCGTCATTTGTTAAAAGGAGAACAAAAGGATATTGCTGATCAAATACAAGCTATCTGTGATAAAAACATAGAACGATTCGGTATCTAAAGTAAGGAGGTGTTACGTTAATGATTGGTGCTGTATGTAAAGCGGCAGGTTCACTCCAGTATAAAACAGGAACGTGGCGGGATAACAGACCGGAGGTGAACGATAACTGTAATGGTTGTGGGATATGTGAAACATTCTGTCCCGATAGTTGTATTACGATAGAAAATAAGAAGTGCATAATTGACTATGATTATTGCAAAGGGTGCGGGATTTGCGCAAATGAGTGTGTACGAAAGGCTATTGTTATGAGGGAGGAGAGGAAATAAACATGAGTACGATATCTGTTATTGAGGGTTCAATGGCTGTCGCCCAAGCAGTTAAGGTTTGCCGGCCGGGAGTTATTGCGGCTTATCCTATCAGTCCTCAGACGCATATTGTTGAGTTTTTATCACAGTTTGTGGCTGATAATGAAATGGATACAAAATACGTTAGGGTTGATGCTGAGTTTTCTGCTGCTTCAGCTGTTTATGGTTCAAGTGCCACCGGAGTACGTTCATATACTGCTTCCTCTTCTCAGGGTTTGCTGCTTATGTCCGAGGTTCTTTATGCTATGGCAGGAACACGGCTGCCTGTTGTTTTGACAGGTGTAAACAGGACTGTGTCTGCTCCCATTACGATTCAGCCTGATCATCAGGATACAATGGCTTTAAGGGATACTGGGCTTATTCAATTGCATGTAGAGAGCAGCCAAGAGGCCTATGCAACTCATGTTCAAGCTTTTAAATTGGCAGAGGATCACGATATTTTACTACCGGTCATGGTTTGCATGGATGGTTGGATACTGACGCATTCCTTTGAACCAGTGAAGCTTGAGGACCAAGAGAAGGTTGATGAGTTCTTACCACCTTTTGTACCGAAATATCGCTTGGATACGAAAAACCCCTTAACGTATGGGGCTTATGCGGATGATGAGGTTCCTGAGTTCAGGCTGATGATGCATTTTGCTCAGGATAGGGCCAAAGAAAAGATCAAGAAGATAGCCAGAGAATACGAAGCTAAATTTGGTGATTATTTCGGAGGATTGATTGACACGTATCGCTGCGATGACGCGGAAATCATCATGGTAGCTATGGGCTCGGTAATTGGAACACTGAAAGATGCTGTTGATAAGCTCAGAAAAGAGAATATTAAGGTTGGCGTGTTGAAGGTTAGAAGCTATAGGCCATTTCCCGGGGAAGAAATATTATCTGCAGTTAAGGGAGCAAAAATGGTGGCAGTTTTAGATAAGAGTCTCTCCGTGGGACAGGGCGGTCCTTTGGCAACAGATGTGAAGGCGGCTTTTGCAAGTAAACAAGCACCTCCGGTTTTAGGCTGTATTGCGGGCATGGGGGGGAGAGATATGAGCATGACTTTAATCAGAGAAATCATCGAAAAAAGCCAAAAAGCTATAGCAACCGGGGAAACACCTGACACCGAGTATATCGCTCTTAAACGCCAATATTTAGAATAGGGCAGCTCGATGTTTGAGCTAAAAAGAGGAGGAAGATTAATGCTTACAGGACAGGAATACATTGAAAGCTTAAAGAAACTTAAGCCGGTTGTTTACTACGAGGGCAAAAAAATTGAGTCTGTGGTAGGGCATCCTCTCATCCAGCCCCATATCAATTCAGCGGCGGCAACGTACGATATTGCCTTCGATCCGGCTTTTGAGGATCTCGGTACTGCGGTCTCTCATCTGACAGGAGAAAAAATCAATAGATTTACTTATATACACCAGACTCCTGAAGATCTGGTCAAAAAAGTAAAGATGCTGCGTATGATTGGACAGCGGACCGGTTCCTGTTTCCAAAGATGCGTAGGATTTGACGCCCTAAATGCTGTATACTCAACCACTTATGACATGGACCAAAAACTTGGGACAAGTTATCATAGCAGATTTGTGGAGTATTTAAAGGACGTTGAGAAAAGGGATACCATGATTACCGGTGCGATGACGGATCCTAAAGGGGATAGAGGATTAAAGCCAAGTCAACAAGCGGATCCGGATATGTATGTGCATTTTGTAAGTAAGAATGAGGAAGGGATCGTCGTTAGGGGTGCGAAAGCGCATATGACCGGTATGGCAAACTCTCATGAAATGCTTATCATGCCAACCACGGCATTGAAGGAAGAAGACGCGGATTATGCCGTGTGTTGCGTGATTCCGGTGGATGCGCCGGGAGTCCTTCATATTTTTGGACGTCAGACTAATGACGGCAGAAAATACAATGAAATTGACCAGGGCAATTTCAAATTTGGAGTTGTGGGTGGAGAGACCCTAACTATTTTAGAAGATGTGTTTGTTCCTTGGGATAAGGTGTTCATGTGTGGTGAATATGAATTTGCCGGTACTCTGGTAGAAAGATTTGCCTCCTTTCACCGTCAAAACTATGGTGCGTGCAAAATCGGTTTAACGGATATTATCATCGGTGCCTGCGCTTTAATCGCCGAGTATAATGGAACGGCGAAAGCCAATCATATCAAGGATAAGATTGTTGAAATGATTCATTTGAGTGAGACGATGTATTGTTGTTCATTGGCTTGTTCGGGAGAAGGAAGGAAGTTGCCTTCAGGTGCGTGCTATGTTGACCCTTTGCTGGCCAATGTGGTTAAGCAAAATATAACACGCTACATCTATGAGATTTGTAGGATCTCTCACGATATAGCCGGTGGCATCATGGCTACCTTGCCTTCAGAAGTAGACCTCAAACATCCTGAGTTAGGGAAATATGTCCAGAAGTACATGATGGGTGTGGCTTCGGTCCCTGTAGAAAACCGGTTTAAAATACTGCGGCTCATTGAAAATATGACCGGTGGTACGGCGCTGGTTGAGAGTATGCATGGGGCAGGTTCTCCGCAGGCCCAGCGGGTAATGCTGGCAAGACAGGCGAATTTGGAACATAAAAAGGAATTAGCGAAAAAACTGGTTGATATCAGTGATTAAAAATGTTGAAGATAGGTGTGAAATATTGTGGTAATTGTAATCCACAGATAAATGGGCCGAAGTTGGTAAAAAAGGTTAAGAAACTTCTGCCTGATAGCCTGTTTCTTTCGGCAGAAGTTCCGGATATTGATGTTTTGCTTATTGTAAGCGGGTGTCCTGTAGATTGTGCTACACGACCTAAATTCATAGGACCTTTAGTTGTAATTGCCGGAAAAACTGTTGATCGTATGCCTTGTGAGGCTGCGAAAATAGCAGAGGTTGTTGCGGAAAAACTACAAAAGCACGATTCAAAAGCGTGATTATGAGAAAAACAGGGGGGATAGAAGTGAGCAATAATGAAGTAGTTCTGGTGGGAGCGTGTCGTACTGCCATTGGAAAATTCATGGGTGGTTTAAAAAATGTGCAAGCACGTGAATTGGCTATCACTGCCGGTAAGGAAGCAATAAACAGAGCCGGGATTACGCCGGATATGGTTGATGAAGTTGTGATGGGACAGTTGTATACCGCTATGCAAGGTTCGCTTCCTGCAAGACAGGTGGGGATGAGGATTGGGTTGCCCCATAGGAGTGGTGCGGTCAGCGTGAACCAGAATTGCGCGTCTGGTATGAGGGCTTTGGAAATCGCTTGCCAAAATATTATGCTGGGGAAAACCGATATTGGTCTGGTAATTGGTGTGGAGAGCATGACTAATGCGCCCTATCTTTTGCCGAATGGCCGTATGGGTTACAGAATGAATCAGGGTACGATAGAGGACTCCATGATACATGATGGCCTTAATGATGAGTTAGTACCGGGACATATGGGGTTGACGGCTGAGAACGTCGCTGAAAAGTATTCCATAACGAGGGAAGAGTGTGACGCACTGGCCTTGATAAGTCACAACAGAGCGGTGCAAGCCATTGATGAGGGTAGATTTAAAAGGGAGATTGTGCCTGTCGAAATAGCATCAAGAAAGGAAACAGTTATTTTTGATACTGACGAACACCCGATAAGGGGAGCGGACAAGGAATCCATGAGTAAGCTGCGTTCTGCTTTTAAAAAGGATGGTGTAGTAACAGCTGCCAACGCTTCAGGTATAAACGACGGTGCAGCCGCAGTTGTTGTAATGTCTGCGGACAAGGCAAAAGAGCTGGGGATAAAACCTCTTATGAGGTTAATTGAGATTTGTACTGCAGGTGTAGATCCAAAGTATATGGGACTGGGACCGGCCGAGGCGATTCCCAAGTGTTTGGATAGGGCTGGTATAAAGTATGAAGATGTAGAATACTGGGAAATAAATGAAGCTTTTGCTGCTCAATGGTTAGGGGTAGGTCGAAAGTTGAAAGAGGATTACGGTTATGAAATAGACATGGAAAAGATTAATCACAACGGTTCAGGGATAGCATTGGGGCACCCCGTGGGGTGCACAGGATTAAGGATTATAGTTACTTTATATTATGAAATGGAAAGACTTGGTCTGAGTTTAGGAGGTGCTTCATTATGTGTTGGTGGAGGACCTGCTATGGCCTCGTTATGGAAGAGATAGACTTGGAGGAGGAATACTGAATGAAAAAGGTGATGGTTGTTGGGGCTGGAACAATGGGGACAGGAATAGCCCAGGTAGCAGCCCAGTCCGGATATGAAGTGGTATTTCGTTCTGGCAGTTCTGCGAATAAAGGTCGGGATGCGGTGGGAAAAAACCTTGCTCGCCTTGTGGAAAAAGGTAAGATGACACAAGAAGAGGCCGAATCTGTCTTAAAAAGAATCCAAGGAACGACGGATTATGCAGATGGCAAAGAGGCAGATTTTGTTATTGAAACAACGATTGAAGACATGGAAGTAAAAAAGAAATTATTCAAAGAGCTAGATAAAATTATGAAGCCTGAAGCTATTTTTATTTCAAACACATCGAGCCTCAGTATAACCGGGATGGCGGCTGTTACAAATAGACCGGAGAAGGTCATTGGGATGCACTTTTTCAATCCGGTTCCTATCATGAAGCTTGTGGAAGTCATCAAGGGAGCCCGTACTTCGGATGAGACGTACAATGCATCCTATGCCCTTACCGAGAAGCTGGGAAAAACCCCGATAAAGGTTGAAGAAGCACCGGGGTTTGCTGTAAACAGAATGCTGGTTCCGATGATCAATGAGGCAGCCTTCCTTTTGATGGAAGGTGTGGTTGGCCCGGAAGATATCGATACTGCGATGAAGCTTGGGGCAAGCCATCCCATTGGGCCTTTGGCGCTTGCGGATATGATCGGGGTTGATGTTTGTCTAGCGGTGATGGAAGTACTGTACAGAGAATATGGCGATAGTAAGTACAGGCCATGCCCTCTGATGACAAAAATGGTTAGAGCAGGTTATCTTGGAAGGAAAACAAAAAGAGGATTTTTCAGGTATTAGAGTTATTAAACATTTTAACCAGTAGCAACGGTATCAGTCGGCGTAATACTACCATCTTAATTATGTGGTAATATTACGCCGGCTTTAGTCAAATAGATTGAGAAAACATTTTGGAAGGGTGAGAAAAATGGGGTTGATTGAGTACACTAAAGAGGAAGGTATAGGTATAATTACTATTAACAGACCGGAAACCCTTAATTCTATAGATTCTCAGTTGCTTGATGAACTGTCTGCCTTGCTTGACGAAATAAAGGTTCAAGAAGAAACCAGGGTCGTTATCGTTACAGGGAAAGGAAAGGCTTTTGTAGCGGGGGGAGACATTGCTGCCATGCAGTCGATGAATAGTAGCGAAGGTTATCAATTTGGGTGCAGGGGACAGGAGGTATATGCTAAGTTTGAGAAGCTGCCACAGCCTGTTATCGCGGCAGTGAATGGCTATGCCCTTGGCGGCGGCTGTGAAATGGCAATGGCGTGTGATATCAGACTGGCCTCAGTAAAAGCGAAGTTTGGCATGCCTGAGGTATCTTTAGGAATAATTCCCGGGTTTGGAGGAACTCAAAGGCTTCCACGTCTTGTTGGTAAAGGTAAAGCCCTTGAACTTCTGATGAGTGGGAGACCGATCAATGCTGAAGAAGCCGAGCGTATCGGATTAGTTGAAAAAGTTGTGGAGGGTGATGTTTTAGATTCTGCAAAGGAACTGGCAAAAGAGATTCTAAAAAAAGGTCCCTTGGCAATACGCTATATTAAATCTGTTGTCCAATATGGCTTGGAAGTTGAAAAGAATGCTGCTATTGCCAGCGAAGCAAGTTTATTGGGGCTATGTTTTGCTTCAGAAGACCAAAAAGAGGGGATGCAGGCTTTTTTGGAGAAGAGAAAGGCACAGTTTAAAGGAATTTGAATTGATAAAGTATCATAGAGTCGGCTTTTTTGACAATATGATAGTGGAGGCGTAAGTTCATGCATCGAAAAAATTATGATATACTTAAGGGGTTAAAAAGAGATAATTATCAAAAACTGTATGATTTGGGTCATAGTTATGAAAGAACCCATTACGGATGTGCTCAATGTACGATAGGACCTTTTGTGGAAGTGTTAGGTGTCAGTGAAGACTTGTTTTCGGCTTCTTCGGCATTAGCGGCGGGTATAGCACAAAAAGGGGATGCCTGCGGTGCTTATGTAGGCGGTGTAATGATTATAGGGTATTTATTTGGCAGAACATTTCAGGATTTACAGGGCGATCATGATGAGGCGGTTGAAAAGTTTAGATACAATTGTGAGATAGCCCGTAGACTGAGAGAAAAATTCATTGATGAGTTTGGTTCGATAAATTGCAGAAATGTTCAGTGTAAAGTTTTCGGAAGATCATTTGATATTACCGATAGAGAAAAGGATTATCCGGAATTTATTGCCCAGGGAGCCCATACCACAAAATGTCCCGATGTAGTAGGCAAAGCCTGTCGTATGATAGCACAGGTGCTGTTGGAGGAATATGAAAACAGATTCAAATAGGTATTAATGATATACTGAGATTGGTGGGATTGGTGGGCTTTGTTCAGGAGTTGATTGTTGTGCGGTTTTGTGAAGCAATTGGAGTAGATGGGGGTATCATTACTTGTGTTGGGGCAGGAGGAAAGACCTCATTAGTAAAATCACTGGGTGTTGAATGGCAGGAAAGGAAGCTACCTTTTCTCCTGACCACCACCACAAAGATGTTTTTACATGAAGTAGTTGATTTTGCGCCCGTCATTTGTGACCAATACGATCAGGGAATTGGTTATATAAACAAGTACCTGCGAGAGTGCGGGTATGCAGGTTTGTTTAAGAATCTTCAAAATGAGAAGGTGGGGGGTATACCCCCGGAATGGGTAGATGAAATTTACGACAGCGGGCTTGTGAACAGGATAATCGTTGAAGGGGATGGAGCAAATCGCAAGATTCTCAAAGCTCCTAAGGATTACGAACCGGTTATACCGTCAAAATGCCGTACGGTAATTGGCGTATTAGCATTGAAATCAATTGGTCAGGCCTTTGATGCTTCTATCGTGCATCGGCTCGAGACAGTTGCCGGTCTATTGAATAAAAAGGTCGGGGAGCCGATTAAGGCGGAGGATTTGGCTGTTCTGGCAGTAGATGAGAGAGGTATATTTAAGAACTATCAGGGCAGGAAAATCGTGCTTCTGGCTGCAGGGACAAATGAAGATGTTGAACTTGCGGACGAGGTGATAGAGGATATAAAGAGAAGAGGGAACGAAATATCTTCGTTTGTGGTAACTTCAGGGTATGGAAAGGATATGAAGCCTGTAAAAGTGGTTTCTTAGTGCGGATAGTTATGCGTCAATATATCAAGGAGGCAACTATGAAAAGAGTTGTTGCTGTGGTCCTAGCGGCAGGGCTTTCGAGTAGGATGAAACAGAATAAACTGCTTATGAAGCTGGGGGATAAATCAATTATCCGGCTGGTTTTGGAATGCATCGGGAAATCAAAGGTGGATGAGATTATCGTCGTTGTTGGACACGAGAAGGAAAAGATCCGCAGGGAAACAAGTGGATGCGGAGTAACAATATTGGACAACCTTGATTATCAACAAGGTATGAGTACTTCTTTGAAAACCGCTGTTGAATGTTTGGAAAAGAGAAAAGATGTTGGTGCTTTATTGATATTTACGGGCGATATGCCATTTATTAGAGAGGAAACGATTAATAGGGTTATAGCCGGATACAACAAAACAGACGCACGTATTGTTGTTCCGAGGTACAAGGGAAGAAGAGGACATCCTGTTTTAATCGACAGCAAATTGTTCTTTGAGTTGTTGACTGTAAAAGGCGATACGGGAGCGAGGGGTGTTTTGCAAAACCACTGGGATGAAATCGAATGGATTGAAGTAGATGATTACGGTATCCACTTAGACATTGATAATCAAGAAACTTATGAGCGAGTACAAGAAAATTATACTGAGGGTCAATGATGGGCAAAATGATAAAGACATAATGATGGTGCCTGTCTTGTGGCTTTATTCTAATGGTAGTATAATGGCAAGTGGAGAGAATGAGAGAAGAGAGTAGATTATTCTTGAAAGGTAGGCAATAATTGTGGCATACGGAATAAAGACAATGTCTTCTCTTTTTTTTATCTTTTTGAAGCTGGCGATATCTACTTTCGGCGGTGGAATGGCAATGGTTCCGGTATTAAAGTGTGAGGCAGTGGAGAACCACAAATGGTTGTGTGAAGAGGAATTCATTGAGATGATGGTGGTAACTCAATCTGCGCCGGGAGTTATAGCGATAAAGTTTGCGGTGTATTTAGGTTACCGGGTCGCGGGGTTGGGTGGCGTATTTTCCGCATTGTTGGGACTGAGTATGCCCTCGGTTTTCATTATGATTCTTCTTGCCGCACTGATAAGCTCCGGACAGGGTATGGAAACTGTAGATAAGTTTTTCTTTGGCGTTCGTCCCACTGTCGTGGCGTTGATTCTTGGTGTGGGTTTAAACATGGGCAGGAATAGTATGAAATCGTTTTTTGATTTTGCGCTCTTCCTTTTTTGTTTGGTGCTGTTGGTGTTTTTTGCATGTCATCCTCTCTTGGTAATCCTTATCGGGGCATTGGCCGGAATAGCAAGGAATAAGTTAGGGCCAAAATCCGAAAAGGAGGTTATTCCATGATTATCAAAACCTTCCTGCTCTTTGTTTATATCGGAATTTTTTGTTTCGGTGGTTTTTACGCCTCTTTACCTTTGATTAGGCATGAATTTGTAGATAAGCTTGGATTTTTTACCGTGAATCAGTTTGCAGATATCATTGCGGTAACAGGAATGGCTCCGGGAGCCGCAGGTATAAATGCAGCCACATATATCGGTTATAATCTAGCGGGCATTTTGGGTTCTCTTGCTGCCGTGGTGGGCATAGCACTACCTACAGTTATACTGCTGCTACCGCTGATGGGCCTGGTGGTGAAGTATAGAGAAAATCCTGTTGTTAAGGCGGCGTTTTGCGGACTTGCCCCAGCGGTGGTAGCATTAGTAGTGGGTACGGCTGTTACCCTGGGTAAGGATACGTTGGTTGATATAAAAAGCGCAATTATTGCTGTTATTGCCTTGCTGCTGATGCGATATACGAAATTACATCCGCTGTACATCATTTTCGGCTTTGGATTAGTTGGACTTGTGCTATAAAAAGGAACAAGAAAGCTGAGGAAGAACCCCACCCAACAGGAATCTTTGATTACGTTGTTGGGTGGGGTTCTTCCTTTCAACGCCGCGTAGTAGGCCTGAAATTGTCCAAAACACCCAAAACTACGTGCGCTAATCCAAAACCAGCAATTCCGGCACCTACGCTTCCACCGATAACTGCCCCAACCCCAGTGACTGCGGCTCCGAGTCCAGTGACAATATAACTGGTCTTATTTTTATTCATATCTGTCATTTCACCTCCTGATAATAGTATTTCTAAGGAGGCCGCATTAAATACCGTATTGATAAGGCCTTTTGCCGGTAATAAGATTATCTTGCTTTGGTAAGTATAATAGCGAGGTGGTCAAATGAAAAAAATAAGGATGCTTTTTTTGCCTGTTCTAGTAATAGGATTAACGGTTCTTTTCATGTACCAGGGTGGTTACGAATTGAAGCTTGTGCCAAACGAACCGGAATTGAGGCCGAAAAACGTTCAGCCGGATCCAAAAGAAAGGACAATCGAATTCGCGTTGGCCGGTGGTTCGGAAAGGGAAAACCGCGGTTTTCCCCAGCGTGAAATTCTTGATCTTACTGCTCAATTCCCGGGTCTTTTTTATCGTGAAGGGCCGACTGATGTGAGAAAGATTGCCTTGACATTTGATGACGGTCCTGATGCCACGTATACTCCGCAAATTCTTGATATATTAAAAGAACACAAAATAAAGGCTACTTTCTTTCTGATAGGAAGCCGTGTTGGTCTGTTTCCTGAGGTGGTGGAAAGAATGAAAGAGGAAGGTCATATCATAGGAAATCATAGTATGACACATGCAAACATTATCAAGCTGGGTAATAAAGAGGCCAGACAAGAGGTGTTGGAAGCAGAGAAAGAGCTGCAGTCTTTTCTTGATTATCGTACAGCCCTTTTTCGTTCTCCCTACGGTTCCTTAGACGCCGAGAAAATTCGGGTGATTGAAGACTTGGGATACAAAATAATCGCCTGGAATGTAGATTCTTTGGATTGGAAAAGCTTAACAGCAGAACAGGTTAAAACTAATATACTTGAGAATGTGAGGGCAGGAAGTATAATTCTACAGCATTCGGCCGGCAGCCAGGATGAGGATCTTACAGGCTCGGTCGCGGCCTTGTCTGATATAATTGTTGTCTTAAAGAATGAAGGCTATCAGTTTGTGACTGTACCTGAGCTTTTGGATATACCATACAAACAGTAAATGCTTTGTTATTAACGAGTGGTGTGCTAAAATGATAAAGTAAAATCTGATCTATAAAGATAAAAAGCAAAAAAGAGGAGAAAATGCTATGTATACCAGTACCAGGAATAATTACGACAGTGTCAGTGCGGCGCAGGCTATCAAGCTGGGAATGGTTCCGGCGGGTGGTTTGTTTGTTCCGGAGAAAATACCCTGTTTTTCCTTACAGGAAATGATGTCTTTACGAGAGTTAACGTATCAAGAAATTGCCCAAAGGGTTTTCGCCTTGTTTTTGGATGATTATACCGAGGAGGAAATACAGACAAGCGTAAAAGCGGCCTATAATGAAAAGAATTTTAACCATTCGCTGATTGCGCCGTTAAAGCATTTGCGGAAAAAAACGTATGTAATGGAGCTGTGGCATGGTCCGACGGCAGCATTTAAGGATATGGCCCTGCAGCTAATGCCTCATTTGCTATCATATGCCAAAAAAAAGGTGGGAGAAGAGCGGGAAACAGTAATACTGGTCGCCACCTCGGGAGATACGGGCAAAGCAGCCCTGGAAGGGTTTAAGGATGTTCCGGGAGTGAGAATTATAGTATTCTATCCCCACAAAGGTGTAAGTAAGATTCAGGAGTTGCAAATGACCACAACCAGCAACAGCAACACTTTTGTCGTCGCAGTTAAGGGTAATTTTGATGACTGCCAAAACGCTGTTAAAAAGGTTTTTAGTGAACGCGAATTTGGCAATGAACTGAAAAGGGTCGGTATAGAGCTATCCTCCGCTAATTCTATTAACTGGGGTCGTTTGCTTCCGCAGATTGTCTATTACATCAATGCCTATATGCAACTGTTGAAAGATGGCAAGATATCTTTTGGTGAAAAAATTAACTTTGTTGTTCCCACAGGTAATTTTGGCAATATCCTAGCTGCCTGGTATGCCCTGCAAATGGGTTTGCCGATTAACAAATTGATTTGTGCCTCTAATGAAAACAAGGTACTGACCGATTTCTTCAATACGGGTCGTTATGACCGTAACCGCGGATTTGTACAAACAACCAGTCCCTCAATGGATATTCTTATCTCCAGTAATCTTGAAAGATTTTTATACGAAATGAGCGGACATGATGGCGAGAAAATTTCTGCCTGGATGCAGGAATTGGCAGAGAAGGGTAGTTTCCAGGTTGATAAAAGTATTATGGAGGCAATTGGGGAGGTACTTGCCGCCGGTTATGCCGACGAAATTGAAACAAAAGAAACTATAGGAAGGATTTTCTCCGAAACTGGGTATATCCTTGATACACACACTGCTGTTGGTATGAAGGTATATGAAAAATATTTAGAAAAGACAGGGGACAGTACATTGACTGTTGTCGATGCCACCGCAAGTCCGTTTAAGTTTAACTACAGCGTTTTACAAGCAATAGCAGGGCCGGATGCCTTGATTGGGAAAGATGAATATGAAGTGTTGCAGGCGTTGAGTGAATATACGGGTCAACCGGTGCATCCGGGGTTAAGGGATCTGGATAAAAAACCGGTTCTTCATAGGAGAATATGTACAAAGGAGAAAGTGCAAGAGGAAATAAAGAGCATCTTAAACATTTAAAATAAAAAAAATATAAACAAAAAATGCAATAGCATTAAAAAAATAAAGAAGAACAGCAGAAATACTATAAAAAATTAACATAAAGTCCGGCTATGAACTTAAACAGTGCAATAAGAACCCCACCCGACATTGCAATCAAAGATTGCTGTCGGGTCCCGGGAACCTTGTTGTATTCACAATAATGATAAAAAAGTCCTGAAAAGGACTTTTTATCGGTCAAAGGGAACTATTTATAATATTTTACGTCTAACTTTGTTTGGGGGTGTGTTTTGAATGGCAGAAATAGAGGTAAAGAGTCTGATAAAAAAATACCGTCTTGGCAAAGAAATCATTACGGCAATCGATAACTTGGATATCTCTATCGAACCGGGTGAGTTTATGTGTATTCTCGGACCGTCTGGTTCCGGGAAAACTACACTGTTACATATTATGGCAGGATTGGAGACGCCAACTAAAGGGGATATTCTAATCAAAGACATTTCATTGGGAAAAGTAAAGGAAAAAGACAGGGCGAGTTTTCGACGAAAATATTTGGGGTTTATCTTTCAGTCCTATAATCTCATTTCCTCAATGACTGCTTTGGAAAATGTAGCCTTGCCCTTGGTGTTTAGCGGGGTGAAAAAGGAGGAAAGAGAAAAAAAGGCGCGAGAAATGCTGGTACAGATGGGGTTGAAGGATAGACTGAAGAACAAACCGACGGAAATGAGCGGCGGGCAGCAGCAACGTGTCAGTATAGCAAGGGCATTGATTAGTAGTCCACGGGTGATTTTTGCGGATGAGCCCACAGGAAACCTTGATTCAAAAACATCACATGATATCATGTCTATCTTGACAAGAAAGGTTAAGGAATCAAACGTGACACTGATTATGGTTACGCACGATAATGATATAGCGGATTATGCCAACAGGGTAATAAGAATGGTTGACGGTAGGATAGTTGAGGAAAAGAGGAAGGGAGAGGTTTAATTATGGCAAGGAGTATTTTTGGCAAAAAGGGCCTGTTGCCGGTGCTGGCTCTAGTAGTGACACTGACGATGCTAGTAATTCCGGTCAAGGGGGCAATAATAGAAGTAGGTGGTATTAATCCTGTGATTATGCTGGAGAAAACCAATATGGGGCAGGCGGTAGCGGGGGGGGAATTTACTCTGACACTTTCTGTTCGCAATATTAGTAATAATCCGGGTTTTGAACTGGATATGGCTTTCAAGATCAAGGATGAGGACGGACTTGCGCCGTTTTCTTTACAACCGGATCAAGTTACCAGAATTGATGAACTTGCCGGGAATGAAACCGTAACCCTTACATATACTTTTGATGTTGCCGAGGATGCGCAGAATAAGAACTATGAGCTATTGGCGAGTCTAAACGGCAAGAATGCGGAGTTTAAGAATACTGTCAGCGCTTCTACTATTATCAATGTTCCGATTAGTTATGATTTAACCAAACCGGTGCTGTCGGTGGAAGACGTATCGCTCACACCTGATAACCCTGACTTGTCGGATGAATTCAAAGTCAATTTTAGAGTTCGCAATTTAAGCAAGACGACAGATGCATATAATGTGATTTACCTTTTGGAGGGAGAAGATAACTTTCAGGTTACGGATATTTCGAACAAGAAGAACGTGGCAAGGATCGACAAGGGAGATTCCCAGGTCATAACATATTCAGTGAAAGCCAAGGACACGAAGGTGAACAACGTGGTCAAACTGACTGCTTCCTTCGATTATCAGGGCAGCGAAACCGACAGTACAACGGAAACGATCAATCTGCCTTTGCCGCATGAGGATAGTTGGATTGGTGCAACACCTTGGGTTATTGTTAATAAATATACCTTATCGGCGGAACAGGTGCTGGCGGGCAATACTGTTAGCTTAAAGTTGTATATTGAAAATACTAATCAGCGACCGGTCAAAAATGTTAAGATATCGTTGGGTGTGATAAAGATTGAGGATAGTACGGGAAATACTACTGCGGGAGGTACAGTGTTTTCTCCCGTCAACAGCAGTACCAGTTTTTATATTGAATCGATCCCTGCTAAGACAATAATCGAGAAAGCTATTGATTTATATGTTGATCCAAATGCCTCAGCCAAAACCTATATCGTTCCCGTGGAGATCAAGTATGAAGACAGGGCTGGGAAAATGCTTGAATGTGAAGAACTGGTCAATATACCAGTTACCCAAGAATGCAAGTTTAATGTTATTTCGACTGATATCCCGAAAAACGGATTTGTCGGACAGCCTATCAATGTATTCACTGAGTACGTAAATGTAGGTAAGGTTGCACTTTCCAATTTCATGGTCGCTCTAGAGGGGGAATTCAACAAAGAAAACGACACCTATTATGTGGGCAACCTCGATATTGGCGCTAGCGACATTTTTCAGGCTATGATTATTCCCACGGAGGTGGGGACGCTGGAGGGAGAGTTGGTCTTTACTTATATTGATAACAACAATAAGGATGTACGGGTGAGTGAACCCTTTAGCATAGAAGTAGCGGAAATGGCAGCTTCTGAAATGGGTCAGGAAGGGGGTCCGGGGGTGACAATGCCGGGTGGTAAACAGGTAATGCCGGGACAAATCAATGGTGCGGGGGGCACCTCTGTAAAAGGCAAGCTGCTTACAGGTTTCCTGGGTTTAATAATCTTAGTCGAAGGTATATACATCTGGCGGGTCAGGAGAAAGAGAAAAAGCGAGGAGTACTTTGATGAATAAGCTGGATTTGTTAAAACTAGCCCGGCAGAATTTATGGAGAAGAAAGATCAGGACCTTCCTGACGACACTGGGGGTCATCATCGGTACTACTGCTATTGTTGTTATGCTTTCCTTAGGAATAGGTTTACAGGAGGCACAAACAAAAAGTATGGAAAGTTGGGGGAGTTTAACCTCAATCAGGGTTCAACAAGGCATGTCTTATGATTCGGAAGGCAACCCTCTTGGAGAGATGAAGTCATTGGATGATGATGCCGTGGCTGAATTCAAGGAGATCGAAGGTGTGGTTGCAGTTTCGCCAGCCTACAATATAGGAGGCGAAGCTAAATTCGGGAGAAAAAGAGGCGGGCTTAATCTGATTGGAATCGATCCCGGTACAATGCCCTTTATGGAGTTTGAGGCTGAACTGGGGCGTTTGATGCAGGCGGGAGACCGTGGTGTGATAGTGCTTGGCCGCCAGGTCATCAATAACTTTCGCGACGAATCCTTTTATCAGCGGATGGAGAAGGGAATGCTTACGGAGAAGGATTACATGAGGCAGGAAGAAACTGATCCTGCGGAGGCAATGGATAAAAGGATTACAATGACTATTCATAACAGCAAGGGTCAGCAGAAACCGTTTAATTTCCTGGTGGTGGGTGTCTTGGAAGGGGAGAGAGGGGAACACTCCTATAATGCTTATGTGCCCTTGGAGGATGTAAAGAGAATGAAAAGTTACATGTCTAGGGGAGCTTCTTCTTCCGGCTCACAAATGACGAAAGTTGTTTCTGCGGGACGTGGGATGGTAGTTTCCAGCAGCAGGTCAGGCAGCAACAGTAATAGCGATGATTATGACTTTATTCTTGTGCGTACGGCAGATGTAGGCGATACGCAGGTCATTTCCGAGAAAATCAAAGAACTAGGTTATAACTGTTGGTCGATAGCAGATCAACTGGAGGGCATTGAAAAAACTTTCCGGACTATCCAGGCAGTTTTAGGTGGAATAGGAGGTATAACCCTCCTTGTTGCTGCGCTGGGAATAACCAATACGATGATTATGTCGATTTATGAGCGGACCAGGGAGATAGGGATTATGAAGGTCATTGGAGCCACATTTATTGATATACATAGTATGTTTCTTGCCGAGGCCGGAATGATTGGTTTTTTAGGCGGACTTTTTGGTATTGGGCTGGGTTACGCTGTTTCGGGTGTTATCAATTACCTTAGCAAGGGTTTTATTAACGGAGGAATGCCGACAGACGAAATATTAAAGATATCTTTAATTCCCCCTTGGTTAGTAGCTTTTGCGCTGCTGTTTTCGGTATTTATCGGTATTTTGGCGGGGTTGTACCCGGCACACCGTGCCGTAAAACTGAGTCCCATTAACGCAATTCGTAACGAATAGGGCGCAAGCCCTATTTTTTTATTGTGTATACAACAAAGTTTCCGAGATGTAAGAGCAATCTTTGATTGCGTTGTTGTGTGGGGCTTTGATTTTATAGAATTTGCAATGTTATAATTGTTGCAGGAAATTATGATTATTTGTAGAAGAAAAATAACATATAGAATCTAGTAAATAAGTACTAGCTTTGGTGAAAATATATGAAAATAAACCTAAAATCAAAACAAATACATGCATATCGGATTGTTATTGCTATTATAATAATTATTGTCTCAGTAATTCATAGAAACCATCCTAATATGGTATATTCAAACATTTTCTTCCTACTGGGAGGAATCTTTTATATCACTGGACAGGTATTCAGCCACAAAAAGAAAGATGCAATCTTTGAGAAGTATTCTACGTTTGGCGGTCTTATGCTTATCCTTGGGGTTATCATCCCGACCGGCTGGTATAAGAGTCCTTTTCTGTTTTTGTTGCTGGTTCCTCCTTTTAACTGGATGTTAGCTGCCGGTGGTGAAGAGATATCCTTTTTGAAGGTACTCTATTTACCATTGATGATTGTTTTAATATGCTCAGCAGTGAGCGAAGCTGCTTGGGAATGGTTATTCTACGTAATGACTATTGGAGTTATTTGCTATGCAGAAATTGAGATATTAAGGAAATGGGACAGGAGCAGCAAAAAGGAAATAGAGGCGTTAAAAGAAAAAGCCAGCAGGGATCCGCTGACGGGGCTTTTTAATCGCTATGTCTTGGAAGAATTATATGAACGCATTGGGAGTGATTTGTTTAAAGAAATATGTTCGGTTGTAATATTTGACTTGGATAACTTTAAGAAAAAAAATGATATGTACGGACATCCGGCCGGTGATAGAATCTTGGTTGAGGTCTCAAGAATCTTACAGGAAAATATAAGAAACGAGGATATTCTGGTGCGTTATGGGGGTGATGAGTTTTTATTTATATTTTGGAATATCAATGGAGAAGAAGTAAGGCTTATTACAAAACGGATAAAGCAGGAGATTCTAGACAAAACGGGTTGCTACATTTCCGAGGGGGTTGCAACGGGTTGCATCGAGAAGAAGGAGGACTTTTTAGATTTGATTATTCAAGCTGATGACGACTTGTATGATAAAAAAGTAAAATAATGGCGGTTATTTTGTGAACCGGTCGGCAAAACTACTCGCTGCTACGGCGAAAGGTTTTATTTTTATATCAAAGCCCAGTCCGCTGACTCTGTGAATCATTTCCTTGATATATTCTTTAGTCGGGCCCTGTAGACCGATATCAAGATGAATCTCCAGGTTTAAGTGGTCGTGATAACCGTTGGCGAAAAGAACTTCATACAATTTATCTAGGTACTGGGGTGTGAACATAAAGGCAATTTCTTGTGTGAATGTAGTTTCCAGGACGATTTTTTCCCTTAGGGATTTAATGTTGCGGGGTATTACCGTTTCTCTTAAAAAGCCAATAGCTCCTCTGCCGACACGGTGAACCAGAATGCCGGTAACAAAATACGATTTCTGTTTAACCTGAGAGTCTGTACCAATGGCGATTCGATAGGAACTGTCAGGGTCATCCCGAATGAAATTAAGAATACGGGTGAACATTTCATCAAAAGTTAATTTTTCTTGATGAGTATTGTGAAAAATCATTTCATTTGGCGGGGAAAGATACGGTTTAATCAAAATCACCTTCTTAAACAATTACTATCGTTTTAAAGATTGATGTTGGATGAACCGAAAAGAATCGAGGTTATCAGCAACAAGCGAAATGCTTGCCAATAGTTAAGGCTTTTTAGATTAAACACCTCCGGCATAGTTATATTCCAAAGCCATTGCAGTAAGGCAGTTATTAGCAAGAAAAGCGCAATAAAAAGTAGTACTATAGGTATAATTCTTATGGACATATTCATCATTTGCATCCCCTTCCCTTTCTCCATTTTTATTTTAACCTTCAAGGGAAAAAAATACAATCTTTTACCCTGAATTGAGCCGTGGAGATGGTTATTGATGATTGTAACCCTTTTGGCGTTTAGTACATAAGAATAGAGTAGGCTAAGACAATATACTTTATTCAGAGGAGGAAAGAGCATGTACGAGACACAACAAGTACCGGGATTCTATGATCAGTATTTCCGTTCCGGTTTTGGGATATTCTTTTTAGTTATCTTGTTGCTCCTGCTTTTCCCGAGCTTCATTGGCGGCTATGGGTATTAGGAAAGATATTAATAACAGCCCCGTGCGGGCTGTTATTACATCTCAGGAACTCCAAAATAGGACAACGGTCCTACAAAAATGAGACCAAAGTCTCAAGGAAATCGTTGGATATTTCGACAATATTCTATACAAAATATAGTAAATGAGGTGTTTCCATGTTCTCAAAAATTATTGGCATTGATTTGGGCTATGGCTTTGTGAAAGCGTATGATGGACAAAATGAGTACATTTTCCCCAGTACTGTTGGGGTCGGCAGTGATTTGAGATTTAAGTCGTTGCTTATAAACCAGCGTAATCCGACAGATAATCTTGTTATTACCGTGGACGGAAAGAAGTATTTTGTCGGTGAGTTGGCCAAAAGACAAAGTCAAATTGTGTCCCGTTTTCTTGGAAAATACCGGGTAGAGGATATCAATACAAAAATTTTATTTTTAGCAGCTCTTGGTTTATTTGTGAAAAATGACGGACAAAAATTCAATGTTGTGACGGGGCTTCCGGTTGATTATTATCAATCATATAGAGATGATCTGGCAGAACTAATCCAGGGAACCCATAATATCAGTTTCGGATATGTCAATAATGAAAAAGAAATGACAATAACAGTGGACAGGCTCCAAATTATTCCTCAGCCTTTCGGTACGTTATATAGCCAATACCTGGAAAGCGATGGTGGCTTTAGAGATGAGGACGCGGAAAACCTTAAGATAGGGATAGTAGATGTCGGATATAAGACATCGGACTTCGCTTTAGCCGAAGGGTTGGAATTTGTTGATAAACAAAGCAAATCCAGTGAGATTGCTTTGGGAACAGCGAATAGCTTAATAGCCCAGAATATACAAGAGAAGTATAAGATTGAGAAGGAAAATTATGAGCTGGATGAAATAATTGAGAGCGGAAGTTTGAGAGTTGAAGGAATCACCAATGACATTAGCGGTTTTAAAGAGCAAGCTTTCAAAATGGTCGCCGATAAAATAGCCACTGAAGTTAACTCCATCTGGGATAAGAAGGAAATTGACGTTATTATGTTGACGGGCGGTGGGGGAAAAGCTATAGCCGAATATTTCCTGCCTAAGTTTTCACAGGCAATACTGGTAAGCAATCCTCAGTTTGCGAATGTTCGCGGTTATTATAACCTAGCCAGTGCATTATATAGGTCAAACTTTAGTGGCACTCAGGGCAAAGAGGATGAAGAATGAAAGTTTAGACAAAGCGGTATAAAGCAAGAAAGGATAGAAAAAGCTTCCCGTTGAGATACGGGAAGCTTTTTGAACAAATTCTGAGTGTTTTGCAGCGTTTTTTGCTTGACAAACACCAATAAGGGGTTTAGTATTATGATTAAGTTAGGTTAGTAAAACAAAAGAATGAGGTTGAGTATCTTGACGAACACATTCGATTTATCTTCAGCCCTGGAGGATTATCTGGAAGTTATTTTGGAATTGGATGAAAAAAAAGAAGAGATCAGGGTAACCGATATTGCTAAAAGGCTAAATATTGCTAAATCAACTGCTACTATAACCGTGAATAAGTTAAAAAAACTAGGTTTGGTTATTCAGGAAAGCTATGGGCCTGTTGAATTGACGCGCGCCGGTAAGGAGTACGCCGAAGAGGTGAGAGGGCGTCATTTATTGTTGCATAAATTTTTGATTGAATTAGGGGTTGATTACAAGACTGCAGAAAAAGACGCATGTTTGATGGAACACATTCTTAGTCCCGTTACAATGAAGAGGATTGCCGAATTTGTTAATCAAGAGAATGGAATCGAACAGGAACACACGACTAAAACACATAGATATAGGGATGCCGGAAGTGGGATAACGATTGGCACGGCAGATGATGAAATGGGCTTAAGATCGACTGGTGTGAAATCATTAAACGAGTTGCGGGTCGGGGAAAAAGGAAATATCATCAGAATTGCCGGGAAAGGGGCAATTCATCGCCGAATTTTGGATATGGGGGCGGCGACAGGAAGTGAGGTAGTTGTGAAGGGAATTGCTCCGTTAGGAGATCCGATTGAGGTGACCTTGAAAGGATATAATCTCAGTTTTAGAAAAGAAGAGGCGAAGCAGATTTTTGTGGAGGTGTGCCGGAAATGAACAAAGCAAAGATGCCTCTCGGGTTCTTACAGTCAGGGTGTGAAGGGACTGTGAAAGAAATGCACGGGGGAAACAATATGTGCCGGCGTTTGGCTGGATTGGGGATTACTTGCGGTTCGCGAGTCAGGGTTATTAGCAACAATGCAGGGGGGCCTTTGATTCTTTCTGTGAAAGAAAGCAGATTGGCGCTTGGCCGAGGCATGGCTTTAAAAATAATGGTAGAGGAAGGATAAAATTTTTTTGCAGCAAAGTTAGGCTGGACTAACAATATCGTGTGCAAAAATGAAAGGAGACAGTGTGAATGTCAAAGACGCTTAAGGGCTTAAAACCCGGAGAAAAAGGTATAGTTACCAAGGTTTCGGGAGGAACTGCAACAAAAAGGAGACTAATGGATATGGGAATAACAAAAGGGGCGGAAGTGCTGGTGCGTAAAGTTGCACCTTTGGGCGATCCTGTCGAGGTCAAGGTTCGAGGGTATGAGCTTAGCCTCAGGAAAGCCGATGCGGAAAACGTAGATGTAGAGCTATCATAGTAAAGTACTATTTGAGACAGGAGGGTTAAGTATGTCATTTAGATTTGCACTGGTGGGGAACCCCAACAGCGGTAAAACAAGTCTTTTCAATGAAATAACCGGTAATACCCAGTATGTGGGAAATTGGCCGGGTGTTACCGTAGAAAAAAAAGAGGGTAGAGCAAAGAAAATAAAAGATGATGTAAAAATAATAGATCTGCCCGGGATTTATTCCTTGTCACCATATACCCTGGAAGAAATCATTGCCAGAGACTATTTGGTTGATGAAAAACCTGATGTTGTCATCAATATTATCGATGCTACCAATATTGAACGAAATCTATATTTGACGACTCAACTGGTTGAGTTGGGATTGCCGGTGGTTATAGCATTAAATATGATGGATGAAGTTGAAGCGGCTGAGGATAAGATTGACATCGATGCTTTGGCAAAGTCTCTTGGAATTCCCATTATTCCGACGATTGCCACCAAAGGCAGAGGTGTCAATGAGTTGATGCAAAAGTCTCTGCAAATTGCGCAAACAGCCGCGGTTGGCTCAACGACAGGAAAATCTTTAGACATTTTTAATAAGGGAATTGGAAAATATATTTCAGAAACAGAGAGCGCTTTAGCTGCTCATTTACAGGATATTCCGTTCAACCCAAGGTGGGTTGCTTTAAAGCTATTAGAAGGGGATCTTAAGATTATTGATAGGTTAAATCTTCCGGGCAAATTGCTGCAAGAGATTGGGCAACGCCGCGATATGCTTGAAGAAGAATATGGCAGTGATGCGGAAACCATAATTGCCGATACACGATATGATTTCATTTCCGGTATTGTCAAAAAGACAATCGAGCGTAAACGTTCGCAAGGGGCGTTATCCACTTCAGATAAGATCGACAAAGTTGTTACCAACAGATTGCTGGCTATTCCTTTGTTCCTTGCCGTGATGTTTGTTGTCTTCAAGATAACATTTGGGGCTTTGGGTTCTTTTACGATTGATTGGGTTGACGTACTAATAAATGAGACAATAGCTGGGACAATTAGCGGCTGGCTGGAAGCAGCCGGGGCTACCGAGTGGCTTTATGCCCTGATCATTGACGGAATATTGGCGGGTTTAAGCAGCATCTTGGTTTTCGTGCCTCAAATCATGAT
Organism: Clostridia bacterium; assembly: GCA_018433675.1. Taxonomy (GTDB): domain Bacteria; phylum Bacillota; class Peptococcia; order DRI-13; family SM3-B62; genus SM3-B62. The sequence goes on along the minus strand of JAHDQS010000014.1, from coordinate 48,512 downwards.
ACTCTTTTTGTTCTTGGCCTTTTTGGAGGATAGCGGGTATATGGCTCGGGCGGCCTTTATCATGGACCGTCTTTTTAAAAGACTGGGCTTGAGTGGGAAGTCGTTTATTCCCATGTTGATGGGATTTGGCTGTAGTGTGCCAGCCATCATGGCAACCAGGACCTTGGAGAATGAAAAGGACAGGCGCCTAACGATTATTCTTACACCGTTTATGTCTTGTGGAGCAAAGCTACCGATTTATGCTTTGTTTGCTGGCGCATTTTTTGCTAATAATCAATCGCTGGTAGTGTTTTCTGTTTATCTTTTAGGAATCGTCATCGCTATACTTTCCGGTATTATACTGAGAAAAACTGTTTTAAAGGGTGAACCGGCACCTTTCTTAATGGAATTGCCGCCCTATAGGATACCTACCGGTAAAGGGTTGCTGATACATATGTGGGATCGGGGAAAGGCCTTTATTAAAAAGGCCGGTACAGTCATTTTTGCTGCCGCTGTGTTTATCTGGTTTTTCCAGACCTTCGACTTCTCTTTAAAAATGGTTGAGGATCCTGCCAACAGCATCTTAGGCGTTATTGGGCGGGGTATAGCGCCAATTTTCTCTCCCTTAGGATTTGGAGATTGGAAATCGGCAGTCGCTATCTTTACAGGCTTGCTAGCCAAGGAAGCAGTAGTGACGACAATGGGGATTTTACATGGGCTCGGGGAGGTAACAGAGAGCTCTACAAGCCTGATTGGTGCTATGCAGACCTATTTTACCCCGTTGAAGGCATACGCTTTTATGGCTTTTACTCTTTTGTATATGCCGTGTATTGCCGCATTTGGTGTTATTAAACGCGAAATGAACTCTTGGAAGTGGACTTGGTTTGCGGTAGGATTTCAAACGGCTGTGGCTTGGCTTGTTGCCTTTGTTATTTATCAAGTAGGGAGCCTATTGGGCTTTTAAGATGGGAGTGGAAGGTTATGAAAAAAAAGGTAATTAGTATTATTAGCATTGTTTTGGTTTGTGTGTTTTTGTTTAGCGGTTGTGGTGGGCCCGCCACAACCGGTGTGCAAGGAAAAAAAGAGGAAGTACAGGCTTATGCAGGTAAAGAGGGCCGCATTACAGCGTATATTTCCGGACCCGATCAAATGCTGAAGGACATTGAAGAGGGTTTTGAAGAGACTCATGGAGACGTTTTGGATGTACTGGCGATGGGATGCGGTCCTTTAGCCCAAAAGGTCAATGCCGAGGCTGAGGCCGGGAATGTGCAGGCTGATGTTATTTGGGGCGCAGAGCCGATAGTATATATCGAATTGCAATCCAAAGGCATCTTGCAGCAATATGTTTCTCCGGAAGCCGCGGCGTTAAAAAAGGAGTATGCGGTAGGCGACGGTTTCTATACGCTTTGCAACGCACGTTACGGAGTAATCGTTTACAATCGTGAAAGAATAGCGGATTCCGAGGTGCCGGTATCGTGGCAGCAACTGGCAGGTGAGAACTGGAAGGATCGCTTAGTCATAGCGGATGCGGGGCAGTCGGCGATGGCTTTAGCTTTGGTTGCCGGACTTGTTCAGATGGAGGAGTGCGGATGGCCTTATCTACAGGCTTTGAAAGACAATGGGGTTATGCTTACGCAGCAGAATAACCAAGCAATAGAAAAGGTGGCTGCAGGAGAGGTAGATGCGGCAATAGTTCCCCATGACGGTGTTTTAAGGTTGATAAAAAAAGATAAAAAGGCCGGGATAGATAGTAAACTTGCCATTGCTTGGCCAAAAGAAGGGGCACTCAGTGTACAAAGGCCGATTGCCATAATTGCTAATGAGTCCAGACCGGAAGTAAATACTAAGCTGTGCCGTGAATTTGTTGATTTTGTGATTTCACCGGCAGGACAAAAGATTGCCGCGAAATATGGGTTCATTTCCGTAAGAAATGACCAGAGCCTGCCGGCAGGGGTACCCAAGGATGTAAAAGGGGTAAGTATCGATTGGAACAATGCAGTAGAAGAGGCCGGTGAACTGCGAAATGAATTTGACAAAATTATGACAAGCAAGTAGACGGGAATTGAGAGATGAAATTGCGAAAAGGAAAAGAACGTAGTCAAGGTCCGCTGTTTATTAGCGGACCGGTTATTTTAATTGTATTAGGGCTGGTTTTGTATCCACTGCTCATGCTTTTTTTGTTTAGTTTGGGAATAAATCTGCATGATCCAAATATAACCGGGGCTTATTATCTGCAAGCCTTGTCGGATATCAAAACGATGGTGGCCTTAAAAAATACCTTGTATGTAGCCGGTGGGGTGACGGCAGCAGCAATACTGTTGGGGGGTGGCCTGGCGTGGTTGGTTGCACGTACCGATATTCCCTATAAAAGGTTGATTGAGATAATCGTGTTTTTAACCTTTACCATTCCTTCGTATATCTTAGCAGTGGCCTGGATCCAGTTGCTGGGCCGAAACGGTTTTATCAACCGGCTCTTGTATGAAAAGTGGCAGTTTATCGCAGAGCCGCTGGATATCTACTCTTTGGAAGGTATAATTCTCGTTATGGCTCTGCATTCATTTCCTTTGGTTTTTATGGCGTTGGTATCCGCGCTTAAAATGAACGACAAAACTTTAGAAATGGCGGCCCGGCTTGCGGGGGCAGGCCGGATAAAGGCCCTATTTACCGTTACCCTGCCGTTAATGCTGCCGAATATTTTGTCGGTGGGCCTGTTGATATTCCAGCAGACTATGGCTTGCTTTGGGGTTGCGGCCGTTATAGGTTTGCCAACGAGTAATTATGTGCTTACCACCAGGATATACAGTGCGATGAGTAGATTAGATCTGCCTTCGGCTGCTTCGACTTCTATGATTTTGCTGCTATGCTCCGGGGTGGTATTCTGTTTATATAATTACAGTTTACGTAGTAAAAGGTATATTAATATTAGTTCTCAATCCCGAAAAGCAGAACCAGTATCCTTAGGCAGCTGGAAGATGCCTGTGCTTATCAGCGTTTTTCTCTTGCTATCGGTTACTACTATCATTCCTTTGGGGAGTGTGGTTGCCACTTCGTTTTTAAAGAGCTGGGGTCTGTCGTTAAGGTTTGAAAATATGACGATAAATAATTATCTTACCATTTTTAGTGGGCAGACAATTGCTTTCAGAGCCTTTTTCAACAGCATTACCTTTGCATTTATAGCAGCTACTGTTACAGCCATAATGGGGACGATCATTTCTTATCTTTCTACCAGAACGACAATTAAAGGGAGAAAACATTTGGAATTTGTGGCAACCTGGCCCGTGACTGTTCCCGGTACTGTGTTAGCGGTTGCTGCTGTATTGGCTTGGATAAATGCTCCTCTGAGGATTTATGGAACACCATGGATATTGATAATCACATATATTGTGGCTTGTCTGCCTTTTGGTGTAAGAAATATCAATGGGCTCTTACAGGGCATGGATCCTTTGCTGGAAGATGCGGCCAGGGTATCGGGAGCGTCTTGGCTTAGGACCTTTAAGGATATCACCTTGCCTTTGATAGCACCTGGAATCAAAGCCGGATGGATAACAGCGTTTCTGCTGGTTTTGAGGGAAATACCCATCTCTATTTTGCTTTATTCTGCCGGAGCCGAGACTATAGGGGTGCTTCTTTACAGCATGCGTTCAGATACGGGGGGATTGGAAACCGTTTCCGCGGTTGCGGTTATTCTGATAGTTTTGATCGTTGCCGGTAATGTTTTGATTGGAAAGTTTGGCAAGCCAAGAAAGGAGGCTACGAATGATCCAAGCTGAAATAGCTAATCTCAGCAAGAAATACGGGAAAGAAATCGTTATCAACGATTTAGGTTTAAAAATCAACAAAGGAGAAATACTGGCGGTAGTGGGACCAAGTGGATGCGGTAAAACCACGCTCTTACAAATAATTGCCGGATTGACGGGAGCAGAAAAGGGAAGTGTTGTTCTGGCAGGAAGGACGTTATTGTCTGTTGAAAGAAATATTTCTGTTTTGCCCGAGAAACGCAAAATAGCGATGGTTTTTCAAAATTATGCCCTTTGGCCCCATTATAACGTTTGGCAGAACATATCTTACGCCCTGCGTGTGCGGGGGGTAGAAAAAAGCAAATGCGAAAAGATAGTGAAGGAAACAATGGAAATGGTGCGGCTTGAGGGTAAACAGAAGCGTTACCCTCATGAATTGAGCGGTGGGGAGCAGCAGCGTGTTGCCTTGGCCCGGGCTCTTGTAATAAGGCCGGACCTGCTGCTTTTCGACGAGTCCTTATCAAACCTTGATGCTAAGATGAAGGAGAAAATGCAGAGGGAGATCAAGAAGATACAGCAAGAATTGCGCCTGACGATAGTGCATGTGACGCATGATCAACACGAAGCTATGGGTATGGCTGACAGGATAGCGGTCATGAACAAGGGACGAATCGAACAGGTCGGTGCCGTGGAGGAGGTATATAAATACCCTGTGACACAGTTTGTTGCAGGGTTCATAGGAACTGCCAATTTCATTTCCGAAAGTTTGGATGATCTTACGGAAAGCAAGTTATGGAGAAGGGCGGTCAGAGCCGCGGAAAATAAAAACAAAAATGAATTCCGGAATAAAGAAAACCTGCTGAGCGTTCGCCCTGAAGATGTAATTATAAAAAGTGGGAAAGGGGAGATAATTGGCACGGTTGCTAAGGCCACATACCGGGGCAATGCTATTGATTATGAAATAATAGCAGGAAAAAGGGTGCTATACGTTCAGACCGACACGAGGAACCTATACGAACTTGGGGCGGAGGTTTCGATCGATATAGTAAGAGCTGTGACGATAAAGGATAATTAATATTTGGTTATGCAAAGGAGAGGTGTACCCGGCTGTAGAATATAGATGAGAGTCAAGGTTAAGGGAAGAAGGGATGAATCGGATGAAGATGACCCGCAGAGAGTTCATATCCCTGGCGGTCGGAGCAAGTGCCGTTGGTTGCTTGTCTTTGGCCGGCTTTCTTAATCTTAAGGATAGCGGTACTAAAGGAGAACGTGAGGTTGTAGAAGAAGGAGAACAAAAAGGGACACGGATAGAATGGGAGAAACTGAGGGAACATGTACAAGTTCTGACAAAAAAAAGCTTTGGCGGACGACGAGCCGGTACAAGCGGAGAAGCCGCAACCTGTAAATATTTAGCCCAGCAATTAAAAAGAATGGGAGTGGAACCCTGCGGTGATCAGGGAACCTTTTTTCAAAGCTTTTTGATACCGGAGATGGCTTTGATGATGAAAGACAAAAGAGCTGTTTTTTACAGAACAAATAACAATTCCCAGCAGTCTGCTGAGAATGTTTTAGGGTTGATAGAAGGGAAACTTTTCCCTGATAAATATGTGGTATTATCGGCTCACTTGGATCATTTGGGTGTATGGCAGGACGAGCTATATCCCGGGGCGAATGATAATGCTTCGGGAGTGGCAACCCTTTTGGAAATAACCAGGTTACTTTGCCAGGGGGATTCTGCTTTGCCTTACTCTGTCCTAATTGCTTTTTGGAGCGCGGAGGAGATGGGTTTACTCGGATCGCGGCATTTTCTTCAGAATCCTCTGATACCAAAAGATAAGCTGGGGATGAATATTAACCTTGACAGTATTGGCAGCGGGGAAAAGAAGGATTTTGTTTTTTGGGCCCATGATTTGGCAAGGTTGCCGGAGTGGCTTGCCGTCAGAAAAATAGCGAATTACTCCGCCCTTGTATTGGCAGGGCAGGAAGATAGACTGCACAGCAGCGATCACCGGCCCTTTTGGGATGAAAGGATACCGGCCGTAACCTTTTTGGCTAAAAACTGGCTGAAGAACAATCATACCCACCTCGATGTGCCTGAGGATTTAAACTATGCTAAAATGGCCTCTCTAGGAGAGTTTGTTTTGGAAATGGTCACCTTGCCTGAGTTGGGAGAGTTGTTTGCCTATTAAAACAGATGATCTTCGGATGGGTCGGCTTGTTCTGCTTTGGTATTTTTCAGAAAGAAAGGCTTATAAAGAACGGCGCTGACCAAGGCGGTGAACGGAACTGCCAGAAACAGGCCGATGCTGCCCGAGAGGGCACGGATAATTTCTGTAGCTATCATATCGAGGTTGATATATTTCAGGAAAGGTATATTGTTGGCAAATATCAGGAGCATTAAAGGCAAGGCGCTGCCGGTGTAAGCCAGGATCAGGGTGTTGGCCATTGTTCCGATGATGTCCCGGCCTACATTGAGACCACTCTTTACCAATTGACTAAAGGAAAGCTTACGATTTGCTGAATGAATCTCAGTAATGCTGGAAGCGATTGACATGGCTACATCCATGACGGCTCCAAGGGAGCCGATGACAATGCCTGCAAAGAGTATACCGGTTATATCCATTTTGCCTTCGGCAAAACTGAAAAAGAAAAGTCTGCTTTCTTCAGAACCCAAACCGCTGATACGACCAAGCGTGATAACATATTTGGCCAGAAGTCCTCCAATTACTATTCCCATCGTTGTACCGGCAATAGCGGCGAGGGATTTTTTTGTGAATCCTGTAATCAGCATATGTGTCACAATGGTGATACCAATACAGATTAGGATAGTAATGACAATGGGGTTTTTACCTGCCAAAATGGCAGGTAAAAGTATCTTAATGACAGAGCCTACGGTTATGAGCAATGAGAAAATCGTTTTCACTCCCTGGCGGGCGCCGATAAGCAGGATTGAAGCCATAAAAATTGCAAGCATCCATTTGAGATACTTGTCCCGGGAAATGTCGGAAATATAGGCACCCTTTAGGACAAAATCTTCGACTTCTAGACTTAAGATTACCTCATCGTCCGGGTAAACTTCAAAACTGTAAGCGGGATTGCCGCCTGAATAGTGGACGGTATCAAGGGTACGTCCTTTGTAGGGTCCGGTTGTTATCTTAAGGTAGGCGAGCCATTGCTTTTCATCATCAAAGACAACCGATTCTTCCTCAGATTCTATCTCTTGAATGTCCAAGATAATACCTTTGGCTATAGTTTCCGATTCGTATTGCTGCTCGACTTGGAGGGTGTTGCTGTAAATATAACCGGTGCAAACAAGGACTGCACATATGAGATAAGCTGCTAGGCGACGCATTGGCTATCAATCCCTTCTTACAGAAAAAGACATGAACAATTCAATATTATCTTTTCAAGGGAAGCGAGTCAAGGTGTCGCCGAGGTAATAAAGGCAGACTATATTTAAGATGAAAAGCAGCGGTACGGTAATATAAAACTTTGGCTTTCTGATTTTATGGCGAAAAAGGAGCATCCCGGCAAGAATTCCGCCTGCTCCGAAGGTTAATGCCAACAAAAGGAGGATGGTTTCGGGAATTCTCCACCATCCAAAACAAGCCTTCATTTTGTCGAGTCCCATTATTAAGAGGGCCAAGATATTGATTATCAGTAAAAGTTTTATCGTCATTCGTCAATTATTCTCCCGTCTTTTTTCATCTATGCTTATTATTCTTCTTCTCATTAGGAAACTCCTTTCCTTAAAGGTATTTGTGCTTTTAGTTCATGAGTTACAAAAATGCCGATGTGAGAGTTGCTGAGCGTTGTGAATCAATGTATGATATTATAATATCAAGGCAAATATGATAGATAATACCATAAATTATATGAAGGTCATGCTACGGCAGTTTTAAGAAGGGTGGTTGCTGGCAGAATGAAATGCTTCTGGGGCTGGATGTTAGCTTCTGTTTTAATCTTGAGCGGTTGTTCGGTTCAAATGTCTGAAGCGGATCCGAGTGTTAATGGGGATGTACTAAAAGTGAATCAAGAGGCGAACATATTGAAGGAAAGGTTTTCAGCACCTGAAGGATACGAGAGGGTTGATGCCGAAGACCATTCTTTTGGAGAATACTTGCAAAACTTGCCTTTGAAACCATTCGGAGCAAAAGTAAGGTATTATAACGGAGGAATCAAAGGACGGGAAGTATATGAAGCGGTGATAGACTTAGATGTCGGCGAACGTGATTTGCAGCAATGTGCCGATGCCGTTATGAGATTGCGGGCTAAGTACTTGTTTGAGAAGAAGAGGTACGATGAAATTCGTTTTAATTTTACCAGTGGCTTCAATGCCGAATATTCCAAATGGAGGGAAGGTTACAGAATAAAGGTTGAGGGCAATTCGGTCAACTGGGTGAGAAGCGCCGCGCCTTCAACCGAATATAAGGATTTCAGGAAATATTTAGACATGGTATTTGCTTACGCCGGGACTCTTTCTTTGAGTAAAGAGCTAAGATCGGTAGAGTTAGCCGATATGCGGATTGGCGACGTTTTCATTCAAGGGGGAAGCCCGGGGCATTGTGTTATCGTGGTGGATATGGCCGAGGACCAAAAGACCGGAGAAAAGGTCTTCATGTTGGCCCAAAGCTATATGCCGGCTCAGGACATACATATCTTGAAAAACCCTGACGATAAGGCTATAAGTCCTTGGTACCCTTTGGATTTTGGGGATGTGCTGAACACGCCCGAATGGAATTTTCAGGCAGAGGATTTAAAGAGGTTCAATTAGTACCGTGGTTTTATGAGGCCGAAGGGAGGGCGAGTCTTGGAAAGAATAGATTACAGCTATGGTGAAAAGGTGGTTATCGCGTGTATTGTCGGAAATATCTTGTTAAGTTTGTTTAAGCTGTTAGCCGGCATATTTGGGAACAGTAAAGCCATGCTTGCCGATGCCTTGCATTCGGCTTCGGACATTGTTGCAACTTCAGTCGTGCTTGTTGGGATAAGAATTGCTAAGAAACCCGCCGATAGTGAGCACCCTTACGGTCATGGCAAGATGGAATCCATTTCTGCAGGTATTGTAGGTGTGCTGCTTATATTTGCGGCTGTTTCAATCATCAAAAATATTACGGAGTCAATCGTTGATCATTCTTTTGGGACTCCTACATTTCTGGCTTTGGTTGCAGCCGTTATATCCATAATAGTAAAAGAAACAATGTATAGGATAAGTTTTAACGCCGGGAAGAGAATCAACAGCGAAGCGATCATAGCGGATGCGTGGCACCATCGTTCCGATGCGTTTTCTTCGGTGGCTGCTTTTTTGGGTATTCTCGGTGGTATTGTTGGCAGCAGGCTGGGTATTAGTTATCTCGAGTATCTCGATCCGATAGCCGGAGTGGCCGTTGCTTGCCTGATATTTAAGGTGGCATATGATGTTTTGGCGCGTTCCTTCCATGGATTGATGGATAGCTCGCCGGAGGATGAGAAAATCAGGTCCATTAGAGAAGAGGTCACTAACACAGAAGGTGTTGCTTCAATACCAATGATAAAGGGCAGGTATGTGGGGCAGTTTCTTTTCATTGATATGGATATTGAAGTGGATCCTAAGATTACGGTTGAAGCAGGACATGATATTGCTGAACGGGTAAAAATAAAGGCGATCGAAACCGTAGCTGATGTCTGTGAGGTCATGGTGCATGTGGAGCCTTGTCGAAAAAGGGAGGATTTTTAATATGTCAGAAAAATATACGGTTGAACTGGGTGATGTGCAAGAGACACTTCTTCTCCCCTTGTGGGGGCGTGCCGTGGAGAGTCAAAAAGAAGAGCCATTGCTGATCGATCGGACTGCAAGAGAGATTATCGACAGGATCGATTATGATTTCTCCGAAACTACTAAGAACCTCAGTGAGATTAGCCAATTGGGATGGGTTATGCGCAGCTTATTGATTGATAAAATAATCATGGGATATATTGCAAGGTATCCTCAAGCAACGATTGTCAATATTGGCTGCGGTTGTGATACAACTTTCGAAAGGGTCGATAACGGAACCATTGGCTGGTACGATCTGGATTTGCCTGATGTTATAGAGTTTAGAAAAAAATTCATTCAGGAAAATGACAGGAGAAGGTTTATCGCTTCTTCTTTTCTAGATTATAAATGGTTCGACCAAGTTAAAAAGTCAGAAAACATTATGTTCATTGCGGCCGGTTTGCTCTACTACTTCACGGAATACGAAGTCAAAGGCTTTATTAATAAATTAGCCGACTCATATCCAAGGAGCGAAATAGTATTTGATGCGAGTTCGCCCCTTGGTATCAAAATGGCCAATAAAATGGTCCTCAAAAACAGCGGAATGGATGAAAAGCTGTTTCTGAAATGGGGACTTAAAAGCGCTAAGGAAATCCTGCAATGGGACAGCAGGGTAGAATTAATTGGGGAGTTTCCGCTGTTTAAAGATGCGAGAAAATATTTGAGCACCAAAAGCAAAATCGGAACTTTCATGTCGGATGTTTTTAAGGCTCAGTATCTGGTTCATTTAAGAATTAGAAAAGGCGTAAATTAACTAGTTAGGAGTGCAGACAATGGATAAGGTTGTCTTGACCGAAGAGAAAGAAACATTATTGATTCCGCTATATGGCAAAGCAAAGGAAATCGAAAAGCAAGTACCGTTGCTCGTTGATAAGAAGGCTGTAGAGGTTGTCAAACAAATTGATTATGATTTCAAGTCGTTAAAGATTCCCGAAAAGACGAATATCATGATGTGTATAAGGGCTAAAATGATCGATGACTTCGTCAAGGACTATCTGGCAGATGACTGTGGTGAAAGTGTTGCTCTGCATTTGGGGTGTGGGCTCGACAGCAGGTATGACAGAATAGAAAACAGCAGTGTCGACTGGTACGATGTAGATTTTGAAGAGGTTATTGTTATTCGCAGACATTTTTATCAGGAAACGGATAATTATCATTTAATCGGTTCTTCTGTTACTGACCCTGAATGGATAGAAAAGATACCAAGGGGAAAGAAGAAGTATATCGTTATTGCCGAAGGGCTGTTCATGTACCTGAAGGAAGAAGAAATAAAAACCCTGCTAAGTCGTCTTAAGGAGAGAATTGGTGGTTATACCTTGATTTTTGACGCTTTCAGCGTTTTGGCGGCAAAGAACACTAAAAACCATCCATCGCTAAAGAAAACAGGTGCAAAGATTCATTGGGGCATTGATGATCCGCAGGAACTCGTAAAGCGGGACTTGGGAATTAAATTCATTGAGGAGCGGTATTTTACAATAAATGAAGAAACTAAAAATAGCGTAAACACAGGTACAAGAATTATGTTTGGAATAGCAAATTTATTTACGTTTGCTAAAAAAGCCCATAGGTTGTTAATATATATAAATGAATGAATCAATTGACAGACTCTTTTTTTCTGGTCTATAATGGCAATGATAAGTTAATATATTTCAAGGTGCCCTTTTAGAGGGTGAAGAGGGAAGCCGGTGAGAATCCGGCACGGACCCACCACTGTAAACGGATACAAATCCCCATGGTGCCACTGGATTAATCTGGGAAGGCAGGGAGGAGGAAAAGCCGTGAGTCAGGAGACCTGCCTTGAGAAAGTAGTGCTCAATAAATGAAGGGGGGTTGTTTCGTTTATTAGGGAAGAACTCTAAGATGGGAAGAGTTCCTTAGAAATACTAAGGAACTCTTATTTTTTACTTTATTTCAGAAAGGAAGATTTGTATGAAAAGCAAAAAGGGATTTGAAAAGATTTTAGTTTTTGTAATGCTGGTTTTCTTAGCAATTAGTTTACTAGGCTGCAGTAGTACATCAGGTCTCGGCGGTTTAAGCAATACAGAAGGTGCCGACAAGGTGGAGGGCAACGAAGAATCGATAACGGTTACAGGTGAAAGTTATCCCTTGACGGTAACGGACTATTTAAAAAACGAAATTGTGATTGAAGAAAAACCTCTAAAGACAGCCGTGCTGTCGGGTACGCCTTTGAATATTTGGTATGATCTCGGTGGTAAATCTGTCTGTACGTCTGATATTTCGGAAAATGTTAAATTGATACCCGAATATAAAGAAGAGATACTCGGGTTGCCGAGTATCGGAAAAGTTTATGCTATTGATATGGAGGCTGTCATAGCGCAGCAGCCCGACTTGATAATATCGCAGGTGGGGACTCAGTCCACGCAGTCCAAAAAGCTGGCTGATATGGGGTTTAAGGTAATCAACACTCACATCCGGGGATATGATGATGTTATTTCTACGTACAAGGTTTTTGGCAAAATACTGAATGCGGAGGATCAGGCTGCAAAGAAAATCGCCGCCTTGGAAAAAAGGCAAGGAGACATAGTTGCTAAGCTGCCGGATGAGAATAAGTCTGTGGTCATATTGTATGTGACCTCAAAATCCCTTTCGGTTAAGTTGGATAACAGCATTGCCGGAGATGTAGCAAAAATTCTAAAGCTTAATAACATTGCTTCTGATCTCCCTCCGGATACGATTGGTTCTGAGAGCACACCGCTGGATATTGAGTACATTGTGGAAAAGAACCCGGACTATGTTTTGGTGACTAGTATGATTTCCAACAATGATGCGGCCAAAAAGACCATGGAGGAGAATTTTGCCGGCAGCCCCGCCTGGAAGGGAGTTAAGGCAGTTGCCGAAGGACGCGTGGTCTATCTTCCTCAGGAATACTATTTATACAACTCAGGACCCTATTATTGTGAAGCTATAGAATATATGGCCAGAAGCGTTTATCCAGAAATATACGGCAAGGTGACAGATTGGTATGGAAAATGAGATTTTATTTAAGGATAGCAAAGAGTACAAGTTATTGATCATAGCCATTATCATCGTATTGCTCATCGTGGGTTTTGTCCTGGGAAACGCCAAAGGGAGTATGGAGGTAAGCATACAGCGGATATTTGAAGTGATGTTGAACGACGATGGAAGTCCTGAGAGGATGGTCGTCTGGAATATCAGGCTGCCGAGGATGATTTTGGCAGCTCTGGCAGGGGTCAATCTAGCCTTAGCAGGGGCTGTATTACAGGGGGTAATGAATAACCCTCTGGCAGACCCCGGTATTATTGGGATCAGCAGTGGGGCCGGTCTTTTTGGTATCTTTATTCTGGTGGTCCTACCCCAGTATCAGGCGCTTGTCCCGATTGCAGCCTTCTTTGGCGCGATGCTGGCTGCAGTGATAATCTATATCTTGGCCTGGAAGGGCGGAATACAGCCCATACGTGTGATCCTGGCGGGTGTTGCAGTATCTGCGCTATTTGGGGCGGGAATTTCCGGAACACTGGTTTTTTACAGTGACCGCGTTCATGGTGCCCTTACCTTTATGAATGGAAGCTTGTCTGCCAGGAGCTGGCCTGAGGTTCAGACTATTTTGCCCTATACTGTGATTGGGCTTGTACTGGTCATTATCTTCTCACAAAAGCTTAATATTCTTATCTTAGGCGATGATGTGGCTAGAGGCCTTGGCCTGAATGTGGAAGCAGTAAGACTTAGTTTTACGGCCTTGGCCGCTTTCCTTGCGGCCAGTGCCGTCAGTGTGGTGGGACTCTTGGGCTTTGTGGGGCTGATCGTGCCTCACAGCATCAGACTGCTGATAGGAAATGATTATCGATACATGTTTCCGGCTTCAGCTTTGCTGGGCGCAGTACTCGTGATGTTTAGCGACACTTTTGCCAGGACAATCTTAAGTCCGACAGAAATTCCGGTGGGTATAGTGATGGCCGTACTGGGTGCGCCGTTCTTTTTATACCTGTTAAGAAGGTAGGATTAAAAATGGATAAAAGATTTGTATTAAAGATCAATGATCTGAGCATAAGCTATAAGGATGTCAAGGTAATAGAGCATATTGACTTAGAGATAGAAGAAGGCAAGATCTATTCTATTATCGGCCCTAATGGCAGTGGCAAAACCACTCTGATGCGTGCCATAAGCAGAAGCCTTAAACCTAAAACAGGCCAGGTGTTATTGGAGGATACAAATATTTTCAAAATGAATACCAAAGAAGCAGCCCGTAAAATGGCAATACTTTGCCAGAACAACCACACCATGAGCGATGTAACCGTGAAAAACCTGGTACAGTACGGAAGATTCGCTCACAAGGAGTGGTGGAGGGGCTCAAACAGTGAGGATAGCAAAATCGTGGAATGGGCTATTAAAACGACCAGTCTGGAGGCTTTGCAGAACAGAAAAATTAATACCCTTTCCGGGGGAGAAAGGCAAAGGGCCTGGCTGGCCATGTCCATAGCGCAAAAGCCTAAAATACTTCTCTTGGACGAGCCTACTACCTTTTTGGATATAGCTCACCAGTTGGAAATCATGGAGCTGGTTTCACATTTAAACAGGGAAGAAGGCATCACAATTGTGATGGTGCTGCATGATATTAATCATGCGGCCAGGTATTCGGATGAGTTGATAGTAATTAAAAACAAAAAGATTTTTAAAAAGGGTACCCCCTGGGCAATTCTTGAAGACAACGTTTTAAGGGAGGTTTTTGGCGTTGAGACGGAAATAACGAGGGACAAGGAAACGAACAAGCCGATTTTTTACGCCAGAAAGGTCGTGTAAAGAAAGATGCTTTAAATGAAGTATATCAAAGATTAAGAGGTGGTAGCGGTAATGAAAGCAACATACATCACCGTATCGGCACCGGCCGTCAAATACCTTACCGAGGCGGGGAAACACATGGCAGCAGAGTATCCTCACGTCCTTGAATTAAAGCTGTATTACGCGAAAGGCGAGCTGGGAGTAAAAAAAAGTGAGGACATGATCCGGGATATCATCGAAAGCGATCTCGTTTTTGTTGATTTGATGGGCAGCCCGCCGGAGGTTGTTAACGCAGTACGGCAAGGCCTGGAAGAATGTGCGGGGAATGTGGTTCCTTATGGCAATTCGGCACGAGAGTACCTCAGACTGGGTCGGTTTACCATGGAAAGTATGAAAAGTGATACCGGTACCGAGCGGAAGATGAACATGCAGGCCATGGAAAGAATGAGAAGCACCGCAGAAACGGTGGGCAAGGTCATGCCCGGAAAAATGCGGGATATGCGGAACTATTCCCTTATCATGAAATATTTCAGGGTGGCGGATAAAGAAAACATTTTCAATATGCTGTATCTGATCCTGCGGGAATACGGAGGTGCCAAGGAAATTCCCAAGCCCCAAAAACCCAGGGAAGTGGAGGGCGTAAACCTGTGTGACCCGGCGACAATGACCTTTTATGACTCCTTTGAGGAATACGAAAAAGCCTTTCCCTTTGCTGAGAACAAGCCGACCCTTGCCTTGTTTTTTTACGGACATATCTATCCGGTGGATACGTCAAAATGTGTCGCTAAAATAAAGAGTAGGCTTGAGAAACTGGCCAATGTTTTGCCTGTGGCTGTTTCGGGTGTCTTTGCAGACAATAGGGAAAAGCTTGCCGCATACATTTTACACACGATGCCAAGGCCAGTGGATTTAATCATAAATTTCATGTCCTTCAGATTGGCAGGTGGCCCTATGGGAGGGGAGTTTCAGAGCGGGATAGACCTCCTAAAGTCGGCAGGAGTGCCTTATCTTCATCCCTATTTCATGTCCCGCAGGACAAAAGAGGAGTGGGAGCAGTCCGTGCAGGGGTCGACCACCTCTGAGGCGATGATTTCCGTGATGTTGCCGGAATTGGACGGTGCTATTGAAACCTATCCCGTGGGAGCTATGACTGAGCCTCAATACGACAGCGAATATGATATTTTCACTGATGAACTGGAATTGATCGAGGAGCGGGTTGAGCGACTGGCCTCCAGAGTTGCAAAGCACCTTAACCTCAGGAGTAAGAAGAATGAGGACAAAAGAATAGCCATCATTTGTTACAACTACCCACCAGGGGAAGGTAATCTCTTTGGCGGCGCTTTTTTGGATACCTTTGCCTCTGTAGAAAACATCTTAGCAGGCTTAAAGGCTCAGGGGTACGGGGTATGCGCCCTCAATAAAGAAGAGTTGATGGAAATATTCACGGCGGGGAAAGCCGTGAATTCGGGTAACTACGGCGATGAATGGGAAGAAATGATTAAATATCACGACAAGGAGTATATTAAGGAGCTGGCAGGTCTTCCCGATTGTGAAGAAATCATTGAACAGTGGGGGGAAGTGCCGGGACGGATCATGAGTACAGATGAGCATGAATTCCTTATCCCCGGTACCATACAGGGTAATGTTTTTATCGGTCTTCAGCCTTCACGGGGCGTTCATGAGGAACCCGAGAAGGTCTATCATGATAAGACCTTGCTGACCCATCATCAGTATCTGGCATTCTATAAATGGCTACGGGATGAATTCCGGGCCGATGCCGTTATCCATGTGGGGACACACGGTACTTTGGAGTTCTTAAAGGGTAAGGAATGTGGAATCAGCGGCAATTGCTATCCCGACATACTTCTACGGGATGTGCCCCATACGTATTTATACTATTGCGGCAATCCTGCGGAGGCCATGATCGCCAAAAGAAGGGCTTATGCTAATCTGGTAGGCTACCAGCCGCTGGTATTCGTACCGGGAGAGCTTTATGGGGAGTACTCCAAGCTCAAGTCCCTGGTTGACAATTATCATCAAGCTCTTTCTCTGGCCCCCCAGACCGGCAAGGACATCCTGGCCGATATTATGGCGGCGGCCAGGGAGTTGAACTTGTCTCAAAACCTGGAAGAAATAGAGACTGAATTGTACAGAATGGAGGTCAGCCTTATTCCCCGAGGGCTGCATGTGTTCGGGAAGGGCTTTAGTGAAAGTGAAGCCCGGGAGTACGCCAAGGGGTTGTTGCGTTACAGCAGAAACGGGGTTGCTTCTTTGCGGGAATTGCTTGCCGCCCAAAAGGGTTGGGAAATAGAGGCGTTGGAAGCGAAAGGGGAATACGAAGAAATCAGAAAAGTAGACCGGGAAGCGGAGGAAGTCTTTTACTGCTACATGGAGCAGGGCGAAGTGACGATAGACAGGTGTGGGAGCGAGCAAGATAAAGCAGACCTTCGCAAAATCCTTCAATACGGCAGGGACGTTTATGAGGCATCCTTAGGGAATGACGAAATGGCCGGGTTGCTTGGCACGCTGGCAGGGCGGTATAACCCGGCCAAGCTGGCGGGGGATATTTACAGAAATCCCGAGATACTTCCCACCGGATATAATCTGTACCAGTTTGATCCTCGGCTTGTACCGACGAAAACGGCTTACGACAGGGGAACGAGGATTTGTCGGAATACCCTGGAGACCTACAAAAAAGAGAATGGGGCCTACCCTTTGTCTACGGCGGTCATCCTCTGGGGCTTGGAAACCTCCAGAACACAGGGGGAAACCTTTGCGCAAATCCTTTCTTACCTGGGAGTCAGGCCCGCCGAAAAGAAAAACCAATGGGAGCCGCAATATGAAATCATTCCTTTACATGAGCTGGGGCGTCCCCGTATTGATGTGACCATCAATATCTGCGGTTTTTTCCGGGATATGTTCGGTAATCTGATTGAAAACCTCAACGATCTTTTTCATATGCTTTATGAATTGGAGGAAAGCGATGAAGAAAATTTTTTCAAGGCCAACTCCAGGAAAAATTGTCAAAAGTTTAGAGAGGAAGGGTACAGCGAAGAAGAAGCTAGGGAGCTTGCCGTAGCCAGGATTTTTGGTCCTAAGGAAGGCGAATACGGAACCGGAATCACCAAAATCATTGAGACAAAAAACTGGGAAAAGGAAGAACAGATCGGCAGCATGTTCATCGACAGTCTTCAGCATGTATACAACAGGAAAATGCACGGCAGAAGAGTAACGGGGCTTTATGAAGAGAACCTGAAAAGCGTGGAGATCGTCTCACAAATAAGGTGCAACAACGAATATGAAATAACGGATCTGGACCACTATTACGAATATTTTGGCGGGCTGGCCAAATCCGTAGAGATGGTCAAGGGGAAAAAGGTCAAGATGTACATCACGGATACCGCCGGAGAGAAAGTAATTACCGAAAGTGTGGAAAAGAGTATTGCCCGGGGAATAAGAACCAGGGTGCTTAATCCCAGGTGGATTGACGGCATGTTAGAACACAAGTACCACGGGGTACAAAAGATGGCAGAAAGGTTTGAAAACGTCATGGGGCTTGCCGCTACCACCAACAGCGTGGAGGAATGGATATACGATGATCTGCATAATTGCTACGTGGAGGATGAGGTGCTGCGCCAAAGGCTTAAGGAGAATAATCCCCACGCCTATATGGATATCTTGGAGCAGATGATGGAGTACTACAACAGGGGCTATTGGCAGGCAACAGAGGAGCAAATTGATAAGATTAAACAAGTATACCTGGAACTGGAGAACAGTATTGAAGGAGCATAAGAATGAGAAAAGAGACTAAGGTGTATCCTTTCTGTGCCATAGTGGGGCAGGAGGACATGAAGAAGGCTTTGCTTTTGAATGTTATTAATCCTCTGCTGGGAGGAGTATTGATCAGAGGGGAAAAGGGAACCGCAAAGTCAACTGCTGTTAGAGCCCTGGCCGACGTGATGCCCCAAATGACACAGATAAAGGGCTGTATGTTTTCCTGCGACCCGGAGGACGACAGCTTTTGGTGCGAACATTGCAGGCAGAACTTCCACAGGGAAGAGGGGGAAACAGTACAGAGAAAGATGCGGGTTGTGAATCTTCCTGTAAGCGCCACGGAGGACAGGGTGGTCGGTTCGCTGGATATTGAGCTGGCCTTGAAGAAGGGGGAAAAGAGATTTGAACCGGGTATTTTGGCCGAGGCCAACAGAAATATCCTCTATGTAGACGAGGTTAATCTCTTGGACGACCACGTGGTAGACGTGCTTTTGGATGCCGCGGCGATGGGAGTGAATACGGTGGAAAGGGAAGGGGTTTCATATACGCATCCGGCACGTTTCGTTTTGGTCGGTACCATGAACCCGGAGGAAGGGGATCTCAGACCCCAGTTGATCGACAGATTTGGCCTGGTTGTGGATGTAAACGGTGAAAAGGACAGTGACCTAAGGATGCAGGTTATTATGCGGAGACTCGCTTATGAAGACAACCCTGCAGAATTTGCCGAAAGTTATGCAGAGGAACAGGAAGAATTAGCCCGACAGATAAAAGAAGCTCAGAAAACACTTAAAGAGGTAACGTACTCTCAGGGTTGCCTGAGACTGGCGGCGGAAATCGCCATTGCCATGGGTGTGGACGGGCACAGGGCGGACATTACCTTTGTCAAAACGGCTCTGACTCATGCGGCCTACCGGGGAAGAAGAGAGGTGGAGAAGGAAGACTTATTTCTTGCCGCTAAACTGGCGCTTCCCCACAGGATGAGAAGAAAACCCTTTGAGGACAACGCGGTGGATTTTGACAGCATTTACGAGCTTGTGGAAGCAGCAAAGGATATATAAGATGAAGACGAATAGTTGTTTCCCTTTTTCAGCGATAGTGGGACAAGAAAAAATAAAAAAAGCCCTGCTTCTCAATGTGATCAATCCCCGGATTGGGGGAGTGCTTATCAGTGGTGAAAAGGGCACTGCAAAATCCACCCTGGTAAGGGGCTTGGCCGATCTTACGGAGGATATGCGGGTCATAGATTTACCTCTCAACATAACCGAAGACAAGTTGGTGGGAAGCCTGGATTTACAAAAAGCCATCAAACAGGGGGAGAGAGCTTTTGAGGCGGGTCTTTTGCAAAAGGCCCATCGGAATTTCCTTTACGTGGATGAGGTAAATCTGCTCAGTGAGCATATTGTCAATATCCTCTTGGAGGTATCTTCTCTCGGTGTGAACATAGTTGAAAGGGAAGGACTTTCCTACAGCCACCCTTCCAGGTTTGTCTTGGTTGGCTCCATGAACCCTGAGGAGGGTCTGCTCAGGCCACAGTTTATCGATAGATTCGGATTGTATGTTGAAGCAAATGGGGAGAAGGATATTGACTTCAGGAAAGAGATCATAGCAAGACGTTTGGAATATGAAAAGGATGCAGCCGCTTTTTGCTTGAAATGGAAGCGTGAGAGTAAGGAGATTAAAACGGCAATAAAAAGGGGAAAAGAAAACTTAAAAAAGGTGTTCATAACTGGGGAGAACTATGAATTTGCGGCTAAATTAGCCGCAGAGGGGAACTGTGCCGGACACAGGGCGGAAATCGTTCTGCTTGAAACGGCCAAAGCTCTGGCCGCCTATGAGGGAAAAGACAATATCACAGAAAACAATGTATTGGAAGCTGCCGCCTTAGCCCTCCCTCATCGGATCAAGGAAGCCTTAGTCTTGGAAGAGTTTGAGGAGGATAGTGGGGATGTTGATATGGAAACGGAGGAAGACAAGATAAACCGGGGCGATGAAAGGGAGGGAAAAAAGGAAAAACCTCCGAATAATGAAAAAGAGAGCGGGAATGAAGAAGGCAAAGGCGAAGAGACGGCAGAGGAGACCGAGAACATCAATCCTGTCAGGGAGAGTTTAAAAATAGAGGTAACCTTTGGCAGCAAAGCAAAGGACAAAGGTTCAGGGAAAAGGAGCAGGGTCAAGACCGACAGCAGGCAGGGCAGGTGCGTGAAATACCGGTTGCCAAAGGGTAAGACAGGAGATATAGCTTTGGCCGCAACCTTCAGGATGGCCGCTTGCCGTCAGAAGAACCGGAAGGGAGGAAGGCTTGCTCTAAACGTAAGGGCGGAAGACATCAGGGAAAAGGTACGGGAAAAGCGGACGGGTGTCACTATCCTCTTTGCCGTGGATGCCAGCGGCTCAATGGGGGCCAAAAGACGGATGGGTGCGGTCAAGGGGGCAGTGCTTTCCCTTTTGCATGATGCCTATCAAAAACGTGATAGCGTTGGGATAATTGCTTTTAGGGAAGATAAGGCGGAAGTATTGCTGAATATTACAAGAAGCGTCGAGCTGGCGCAAAAATGTCTCAAAAGCTTGCCCACGGGAGGGAAAACTCCTTTGGCTTTGGGCTTGCAACGGGCCTTTGAAATATTAAAAACAGAAAGGATCAAAAATCCTGAGGTTTTGCAATATCTTATCCTTGTTTCAGACGGCAAGGCCAATATGGCTATAAAAAGTGATGATCCCTTTGAGGATTCACTGTTTATGGCTGAAAGGATTCATAATGAAGGCATAAAAAGCATGGTGCTTGATACGGAAAAAACCTATATTCAATTCGGTTTTGCCAGGGAACTGGCAAAGAGGATGGACAGCAAATATATAAAACTGGGGAACTTATCCCAGACAGAAATTAAAAACAATGTGCAGCAACTGATAAAAATGGGATGAGTAACATACCTGCCAGAACACAATACCTGCCAGAAAAATTTGCTATATTTCTTAATGTGTGGTAAACTGCGGTGGTAGTATTGTTTTTCAATTGCCTGAGTCCGATGGCGGGAAACTCAATGATTATGAGTTTCCCGGTTTTTTATGCGTATCTGGCTGCATAACATAAAGGGGCAAAACAGAGTACGAATTTAGGCATAGAAATGCAAAAAATAAACTAAGAAAGTGGTTACCCACTTAAGAAGGAGAAAAAGAATTGAATTTTGAAGAACTGAACATCATTACACCTATCCTGAAGGCTTTAAATGCTGAAGGATATACCAAACCTACTCCCATACAGGAGCAGGCGATTCCCGTCATATTGGCAGGAAAGGATTTGCTGGGGTGTGCACAAACAGGTACAGGAAAAACAGCGGCTTTCGCGATACCGTTGCTGCAGATGCTTCATCAAGAACGGAAATACGAAAAAGGGCCGCGGGCAATCAAAGCCTTAATACTGACCCCGACACGGGAATTGGCGATACAGATCAACGAGAGCATTGCTTCATACGGAAGGCACACTGGACTTAAACACACTGTTGTATATGGTGGGGTGTCGCAATTTCCCCAAACAAAAGCGTTAAAGTCGGGAGTAGATATCCTCGTGGCCACGCCGGGTCGTCTGCTTGACTTGATAAATCAGAGATACATTAATTTGAGACAGATAAAGACGTTTATACTTGATGAAGCTGATCGTATGCTTGATATGGGATTTTCCCATGATATGAAAAAAATCATTGCCCTTCTGCCGGCAACGAGACAAACACTTTTGTTTTCCGCAACCATGCCTCAGGAGATTACCAAGCTAAAAGATGATATTCTGTCAAACCCGGTCAATATTAAGGTGACTCCGGTTTCTTCGACAGTGGATAGCATCGAGCAATCAGTATATTTTGTGGAACGAAAGGATAAGAAGGCATTGCTCATCCGACTGTTGGGGAATAAAACAATTGACTCAGCCTTGATATTCACCAGGACTAAGCACGGAGCCGATAAGGTAGTTAAGGACTTAGCGAAGGCAAAAATAGCAGCTCAAGCCATTCATGGCGATAAGTCACAGATGGCTCGGCAAATCGCTTTGAAAGATTTCAAACAGAAACGCACCAGAGTACTTGTCGCTACTGATATTGCAGCGCGAGGAATTGATGTACAGGAGCTGTCTTGCGTGATTAATTTCGATCTGCCTAATATACCTGAAACCTACGTCCATCGGATAGGAAGAACCGGAAGAGCAGGAATGAGGGGGGCCGCGATGTCGTTTTGCGACAGTGAGGAAAAGGGATATCTGAGGGATATTCAGAAATTGATAGCTAAAAAAATACCTGTTATCAAGGAACAACTTTATGCGGGAAGTAATATGGTTAATCTACAGGGTGCAAAAGGATAAAAAACGGAAATACAAAAGCTTTGGCAGGGGTAGTAAAACAGAGGATTATACCGTCCGCTGTTTTACCACCATCCCGGAAGAGATGAGAAAATCTCTTTATCGTAAATGGTTTTCTCAAGATGAATATTATATGGTATCCTTGCGTATTAATTACTAAACTAGTCCAAAACACGTTGTTGTATACAGTCTGGGTGTAGTTAATACTTTCTTCGAAAGGAGCTTGTTTTGCAAAGGGTACTATTATTCATCCTCATGGGCTTATTGTTTCCGGTTATTATGTTGGCGCAAGATGACTTAAAAGCCACTGGCGAAGAAATACAAGCCTATTATGCCAGAGGACAAGTAATTGGAATCCTGCAGGAAGAAATAAAAAGCAACGATGGCAAATTTCCTGTCGGAAGGCAGAAATTTACGGTAAGAATAACGGACGGACCATATAAGGGTAAAGAATATACGCTCGAAAACAATTGTTCAGGGAATCCGGTTTACGGTTATTGGGTAAGCGAAGGGGAAAAGGTCATACTGGCGTTACAAATTCAAAATGGGGAAGTCATCAATTATGGTGTCGATGACTATGAAAGAGATGAAAATGTTTACTATTTAATACTTCTTTTTGTTTTACTCCTCATTCTGGTTGGTCGCGGTCAGGGATTGAAAGCGGTAATAAGCTTAAGCGTTACCGTTTTTATTGTGGGTAAATTTATGCTGCCCGGACTTTATCAAGGTCATGATCCGGTTTTGCTGGCTCTTCTTGCAAGCATGGCCATAACAGCAATTGCGATATTAATTATAGGTGGGTTTTCCATTAAATCCTTGTCGGCTATTCTTGGGACTTCCGGCGGCTTAATAGCAGCGGCGGAAATATCCATGTTCTTTGGAAAAACAGCACACCTGCGGGGAGTGAGTGAAGAAGAGGTTCAAATACTGATGAATACACCCCAGGTATTGCAGATTGATTTCAGTGGTCTTTTATTTGCCGGCATCATTATCGGGGCGCTAGGGGCAATAACGGATGTAAGCATGTCTATTGCTTCCAGTATGGGAGAAATCAATCGGGCAGGTAGGATGAGCACGTTTAATCTCATCCGTTCAGGTATGAATGTAGGTAAAGACATCATGGGAACCATGTCTAATACCCTCATTCTTGCTTACACCGGAACCTCTTTACCCTTGCTTTTATATTATATGGCTGTTAAACCGCCTTTTATTAAGTTAATGAATACCGACTATCTGGTGACGGAATTTGTCAGGGCCTTAGCCGGAAGCAGCGGTCTGATTTTAGCGATACCAATCACCGCAGTTATTTCTGGGTTGCTGTTAAAGATAAATAGATAATGCGAATTAAGGGCGGGAGCATTTTTGCTGTGAGGTGTTCTAAAGAAGTCTGTTTATGTAATAAATTCCTTGCAATTGGTACTAATTATACATAGGATAGATACAGTTAAGGAGTACTCAGGAGTGAGGGAATGATGGTGCGAAAGACAAACGCTATTATCTCGATTATTTTAATGCTTTTCATATTTCTGACTATACTGGGGTGTAACGGGCAGAAGAATAAGACAGAGCAAGGAAGTACTATGCCCCAACAACAGAACGAGCCGGCTGTTATTGAGGAGGCAGACGTACAGCAGGACAATCAGGTTGCAGTTGAACAATCAACAGACCTGGCACCTGATATTTTTATTCAAATGCTGGAAAATCACCCTTTGCATCGGAGTGGAGACTTAAGCCCTGATAACCGTTATTACGCCTATGAAGAAAGAAGCAGTATTATTTTAGTACGTTTCCCCACGGTTGAGGAATACCGAGCAGATGAGACTTTAGCGCCAAAGGTATTGTTTACGGACGGGAGGCGGAGGACAAGCTCCTTTGCCGAGATAGAGGCTGATTATATCCAGCGTTTGAGGCAGCCGCTTTTGACTGAAGAAGAGATCAATGAAGCCAGATATAATTTAAGGTCTGTTTACGATTGGAACAACTTCTACGGCCAGAAATTTAGCCAAGACGGGCGGTATCTGGCATATTTAAGCTACAGCGGTTTTGGAAGAGACAGAACTTGTACTGTTTGCGTTCTGGAGATAGATCACGGTTGCGCGGTTAACAGTTTACCAATTGAAGAAAACGGTGAATATGCGGAAATCAATTGGCAGGAGGATAAGCAAACCCTGGAAATTTATTTACCTTGGGCAGAAAGGATCAAAGAGGGTTATCTTGCCCTGCGCCGTTCTTGGCACATTTCTTCCGGTGAGATCAAGTCGGTGTATTATGACACTGAAAGTGGACAAGAGGTCGCTTGGGCTGATGCGCAAGAGGCTATTGTGATATATGCCCAGGAAGAAGCAGAAAGCAACCGGGCAGCGGAAGAATTAGCCCGACTCACTGTACAGGAGCGGGTAGCTGTTTTAATGCCGGAGGAATTAGAAGCAGAATACACGAGGTATTTCTCTTTGCATGCGGAACAAGTAAGAGAACTGGAAGAAAGGGGATACAGCAGCGAGACTATTGCCGGGATGGATAGTCTGGATTTTGAGAAGGAAGAGCAAGGTTGGCTGATAAGCGAGGACGGTATTTGCCATGTCAGAAATATATATCCTGAATTAGAGGATGTGGATTTGTCCCAGTGGACGTATCAAGACCTTGAGGATTATGTACTACCTTTGAATGAGGCACATAATGCTCCGCCCGAAGCGTTGCGGAAAGAGATTCTTGAACGGGGTTTGCCTGCTAACATTTCCTCGCGGGTATCAAAAGAGTTTCATGGCTGGGAGAATATGCTGGCCTATACAAACGAAGCGATCATGGCTATGTATGAGGCTGCAGGGCAGACAGAGGCTTTGTTTGAAAAGGAGGAGGCTTACCGATTAGCTGTGCGGGAAGCCTATCGTGCACAAGAAAACCATTGATGATATCGTTTGTTAAAACAGAGCATGGAACAATGCTGTGCAAAATGATAAAATTATGCCTAGAATGTTTTTGTTAAGGATAAGGAGCAGATGACAGTCGATGGGTTTGTTACGGGTTGAGATCAAACAGGCCGGATATATGGGTAAAAAAGATACAATCAATAATATAAATATATTGCTGAAAAAGGGCGAATTAGTTGGTATCATCGGCCCTAACGGTGCCGGTAAAAGTACTGTCATCAAGGCTATTGTCGGTTTGCTGCCTGAAATGGTGGGAGGTGTGCACTTTCTGGGAGAAAACAAGAATTATGCCTATATACCTGAACAGCCGGTTCTTTATGAGGAACTAACTTTGTGGGAGCATCTTGAATTGGCGGCAGCTGTCTATGAGCTTGAAAGAAAAAAATTTTTAAAAAAGGCCGAGCAGATGCTCAGCACATTTAGAATGCAGGAAGTAAAACACCATTTTCCAACGACCTTTTCCAAGGGTATGCAGCAAAAGCTCATGATTATAATCGGGCTTTTGCTTGAACCGGATGTCTATATCATAGACGAGCCCTTTGTTGGACTTGATCCTCGTGCAACAAAGGAGTTCATGGGATTGTTGAAGGAGGAAAGGATGCGGGGGGCCGGCGTGCTTGTTTCGACTCATCAACTTGATATTGCAGAGAGGATATGTGATTCTTTTATCTTGATTGCCGACGGTCGCTTGATAACCCAAGGAACCCTGGCCGGGATCAGGGCAGAGTGTTGTCTGCCCGAAGCGTCACTTTTTGATTGCTTTGATTTTATTTTGGAGAAGAGAGCATGATTACACCGCTTAGAGTATTTTTTAAACGCCTCTTTGCAGAATTAAAATTTCAGGTCGGCATTTGGAGAATGGTCATTGACTGGACCGTGGCTTTATATATTGTGATTCCTGCCATTGCTTTGGGGATAAATCAATATTTATCTTGGTGGAGGAATACTCCTGATTGGCTTGAGTTTTTACCGGTGAGCTTGTTCTTTGCCGTCTGTTTTTTACTGGCATGGTCGGGATCGGTGAGAATATTCCTTCAGGAAGCTGATCAGCTTTTTTTGCTGGGTCAAAGGCAGTGGATTAAAAAGATTATGCAGTACGGTCTTATCTATTCGTATTTTCGTAGTTTCCTTTTTACCGGGTTCTTTTTTCTTTTGTTGGCTCCGTTGATCCTTAGTCATCATCAGTTTTCCCAAAGGGAACTGTTCCTGCTTTTTACCATAACATTTCTGGTCAAAGTATTTTTGGGACTGGCAAAGCAGTTCTTATCCATACGCTTTTGTGGTTGGCGGCTGTTCATCATTTTATGGGGTATGATGGTTGCGGGGAGCATGTGTTTTATTATCCTGCTTCCTTACATTATTGGTAACTTTCCAGTGTTTCTAACCGTAAGTTTGCTGTTATCCATCGCTTCCGTATTGTTAAGTATAAGGAGGCTGAACCATATACACAGTTTTTTTGCAGACGTGGAGCGGGAACAGGGTGAGAAATTAAAACATGTAAGTTTCTTGTTGGGACTCTCCGGGGCAAGCGTCAAAAAGCCCAAAAAACAGAGGAAACGTCCCTGGCTGTTTCCCCGATCAAATATTATTTTTAGAAAACGTAATGCGATCAATGGTTTGGTTGAGGTGTGTCTTAAATCAATACTAAGGGATAGTCGACGTGTAGGCCAATATCTCCTGTTTGTATTTATTTGCGGTTTTGTGATTATTGACGTTCAAGACAGTGGGAAATTGTTTGTTTGGCTAACGTTATCCTTTGTTCTTGCCGGCTTTGTCGGCTTGTACTGGCAGGAATGTTTGGGTTCAGAGTTCATTCAACTGCTTTGCCGGCAGAACGAGGAGGAGCATCTTGCCTTGAGAAAGTTTTTATTCCTAATGACACTCCCCGGGATTCTGGTAATAAGTTTTATACCGGTCTTTCAAGCTTTTTCATGGATAGGGGTTATGATGATTATTCCTGTTTGCACAGGACTGGTTTATTCTATCAGTAGAATTGTTGCCTTCTTTTTGGTCATTATGGCAAAGGGATGTGATGCTTAAGGCTGTCAAGTATTCGGAAGGTCAAACATGCTATACCCTTGTTTAAACCTCCAGAAAAGAAAAGATAGACCTGCCGTTGGGACCGTGGCTGGTGTTGGGAATGGCTGGGGATAAAATAGTTACCTTGGATAAAGACCCGGGGCAATAGTCCTGAATTGTATAATGAATTAAAAAAAACTTTAAAAAACTCATCAAAAAACATCAAAATGTATTGATATTTTGGAAGTTTTATGGCATAATTACTCGGTAAGTTTTTCTAGTATTTAGAATATTAATAGATATTACGATTGCATTATGCTACACACGACATTTTGCAAAAAAATAATTTTCAAAATTAAGGGTGGAATATTATGAAAAAAGCATTTGTTGTGCTAATGTTAATATTAGCAATATGCAGTTCGCTTTTAGCCGGAACGCTAGCAAGTTATACTGTCACGCTAGATGATATGGCATCGGGTAGCGTTGTCGGTAAAGAGTTTATTTTCCTGGAAGATGGTACGGATACGTTTCAAAATGATATTAAGATTGCGCCCACCGAGACCATAACCTGGCAATTTGCCGTGAAGAATTTCGAAGGCAGTCTGGTTACAGAAACTGATCTATACTACGATCTTACCTTTGATGTTATGCCAACACCAGGGAAAAGTGCCATTGAGCCTCTGATAATCAGGATCAAGGACATGGGGGGCACTGTAATTGATACAGTGGAAGGAACGGGCTCCGTTGATGTATCAGGAGCTTTCCCGCTATCAGCAACCGGGCAAAGTGCTTCTTTTACAGTAGAAATATTTTGGCCCAGCAATGACGAAATCGATATTAATTATGCAGGCAATAATTTTGGTACTACTATCAATGTTTCTGCAGCTGCATCGCAGTTGCCGCTCGGAGGGGGCGATCCACCAGACCCTCCGGAACCAAGTGACATTGAAGTCTTATTCCAGACGGGAACACCATGGCAACAAGGCGGGACCGATAGATACGCCTTTTCTATTACAATTACAAACAACACCGATGAAGTTATAACAAACTGGGCTCTTGAGTTTTTGTTGGCTGCTGAAATATATCAAGTTTGGAACGCCGTGGATGACAGCGCTGGTTTGCCTGGAGGGCAGCATCGTTTCCTGCATCCCGCAACCTGGAACCAGGACATTCCTGCAGGCGGTAGCGTGCAGTTTGGTGGAAATGCGATTGGTTCGGATACCAACCTGATGACAACCGTAACAGTGAATGGCCAAGCTGCGGAAGTTACCCATGAACGCGATTGTATTCTTTAAACAGCTGATAAACGCAGGGAGGACATAAAATGAGAAAAAAAATCCTTATTATTGTTTTCCTTTTTTCTTCCATTCTGATATCTGCTACCGGGAAAACCCTTTCCGGATACTATACATCCTCCGGTTCTTCAGTAGCTGTGACACCGAATTCCATAATTATTGAAGCCAGATATGACGCGTACCAGCAAGAAATGCTACTGAAACAACAGTTGCTGGAACAAAAGCTGCTTGAGGAACAACTGTTAGAGCAACAGCAACTGGCGTTGGAGCAACAGTTGCCGTTAGCGGAACAAGACGGTAACACGACGGTCGCTGATGGTTCCATAGCTGACATAAAAGGCAGTGAATCGACTGAAGCAGTCGAGAATGATGGGAATCAGCAGAAATCCGGCAACGAGTCGGTTGCAGATGAAAATACAGATGACATCCTTGGGCAGCCCAACGATCCGATGGATATTCCCGCAGAAGCGGCGGATACTTCACCGGAAGATGCAGACAACCCCAACGAAGAGGTGGTTGAATTAGAGGATAAAGAAAGCAATCTTGATGAAGAGGATGACATCTCAGAAAATACGGAAACTAACCTTGATGAAGAAGAGGATACCTTTGAGGATACAGAAAATAGCCCTGATGAAGAGGAGTTCAATCCGGAAATACTTACCGACATCGAATAGTGCAAATTCTGATGACTAAAAAGAGGGGGTGTATATTGTAGCGTATTAATTGCTCGATATTTTTCAATTGATGTTTTACTCCATGCGATATAATTGAAAATGCAGTGCAAGGGTAAACCAAGCGAAAGTTTGGAGCACAAAGCTATAGGGTCTAAGTCCGTTTTGGATATGACAGCCAGTTGCCATTGCCACAAATATATTGCATATTTCATTAAAAATTGCAGGGAGGTATAAAAATGAAAAAAACACTGGTAATACTTATACTCTTGGTGCTAATAGTATTTTCCGTCAACTCCGCCACTCTTGCTTTGTACACAACCACCATTGATGATCTTGCTGAAGGTAGTGTTGTGGCGAAAGAGTTCATACTTTTAGAGGGAGGAACCGACACTTTTACGGAGAATGTTAAGATAGCGCCGACAGAAACCAAGACCATGAGTTTTAGCGTAAAGAACTATAATGGTGAGGTTATTAGCGAAACCGCTATGGATCTTGATATTACTGTTGCAATTGCTGCTGCTTCGGGGAAAAGTGCCATTGAACCGTTGGTTGTTACGGTAAAGAAGGGCACCACTGCCCTAGGAACAAATACCGGGACCGGCACGATAACAATTGACGATGGGTTTGCTCTAAATACTACCGGACAGGAACATACATACACCGTTGAAATCAACTGGCCCAGCAACGATCTCGTGGATATCAATTATGCCGGTGCTGGCTATGGAACGGCTCTTACGGTGTCCGTAACCGGAACCCAAGAATTAGAATTATAGGATAACAGCTGCCGGAAACGGCGGCTGTTATTCTGCGAATAATCACCTGTCTTGTCATAGTTTATTCTTGAAGAGTATCAAGCTTTGCCTTGCAAGGACGAAGAAGGCGGTGCATCATGCAAAAGACTGCTTTTACAACAGATGAACAAATTGAAATGATGCGTGAGGAACTACGGCAAGCAAAAAAGGGGAAAGGGAAAAAGAAAAGTCTGTTGCTAAAAGCTACCGGACTGTTTGTCTTTGCAATAATAGTTTTGACTTTGCTTTTTACACTTTATTCGGTATTGCTGGCAAAAAGCAAGGGAGAAACACCCAGCCTACTTGGCTATCAGTTCTACGTGGTTCAATCCGGCAGTATGTCGCCTGCGTTTGAAGTTGGGACAGTTATTATATCTAGAACTCCTAAAGACAGTTCTAAGTTGAAGGTGGATGACATTGTAACATTCAAAACAAAAGATGGTGCGACCGTCACCCATAGAATTATTGAAGTCATAAAGGCAGAGGATGGGCAGATCAAATACCGTACCAAAGGTGATAATCCAATAAATTCACCGGATCGGGAGCTTTTGGAGCCGCAACAGATATTAGCTAAGTTTGTTGCCAAGGTCCCGTTAAAGTAGTGCCTATCAAAAGGAGAGAAAAAATATTGCGTAAGAAAGTTCTTAATACGCAAAAGAATGAACAACAAAAAGACATCCAAAACGTAGTATTCATGGAGCATCTTTCCTCTGGTGAGTTCTTTCTTAAAGATGGGAAGCCTCCTCAACCGGTTTTGCATGACATTGGGCTATCTTTTCAAAAAGGTCAGGTATGGGGTATAACCGGAAATTCCCTTTTTGAGATTAAACTACTAGCAGAAATAATGGCCAATATTAAGCCTTATCGCTCCGGAAAATGTGTTCTTATCGAACGCGGTATGATGAGGCATAAACGTATTACCCTTCCCCATGTCTTTTATATTGGTAGCTCCGAGATGCTTTACAATAACATGAACGTCTTGGAATTTTTAATGTTTGCCACGGTTAAACTTTCCGGAAATAAGGTTGAGCATCAAGAACGGGTGCTAGAGTACTTAATCAGCATCGGGCTTAAACGAATTTCCCTGACTCCCATTTATATGCTTTCCAGGGAGCAAAAAGCGGTTATCATCATGCTTGTGGCCGCTTATTCGGAAAGCCAGTTGGTTGTTCATAATTTCCCTGATTATTCTTTTGACGACGTACTAATCGACGCCATGCAGCAAATCGCAAAACTCATTATTGAAAGAGGGAAGACTCTCGTTATAGCAACAAGCACTCCGGAACTCATTGAAAAGGTCTGTAGTCATATACTTTTTCTAATGAACGGCAATGTCTTTTACCAGGGCACTGTGCGTGATTTTTGCCGTGAGTACGACAGAATCGTTCTTAAAATACAGGACAGTAATATTGAGAAAATGGCTAGAACGCTCAGAATATTGCTTCCTTGTTATCAATATAGTCTGGAGGATAATAGCCTAATTGTTCGTACTGACCAAGATGTGGCAGTAAACCCGAAACACATCTGTAATAAAATAGTGGAAGCAGGGTTTGAGCCCGCGAGAATAGAAATTAACCCCCAAAAGGTAAAAAATGCGTATGAGGAAATAATAAGAGATTATGATTTATAAAAATAGCTACTTTCAAAAAGAATTACGGCATGCTTATATTGAAAACTCTATCAGTTCTAAAAGAAAAAATGCCTTTGCGATTTTAGCGGGACTCGTTTCCTTTGCCGTACATTTTTTTATGCGTACTATGTCGGGAAGTGTACTGGGCGACATGTTTCCTCAGTTCATTCAAACGAGTTACTTCTCCACTTTGTATACATATGTCACAGTAGCGTTTTTCTTGTATGTACTATATTTTATAATCTATTATGAATACCTTTCCTTTGTGGAAATCAGAAAGAATCGGTGGTATTTGCTCACAAAAATGGGTTATTCGCCGCTATCTATGATTTTTTCTAAACTGCTTGCATTCCTTTACTCAGTTTGGATGATGTATAGCGGTGGATTTTTATTTACTATAGGTTTGACACTGTTGATAAAGTACACATTTATTCATGAATATATGCCGGCGCTATATATAGCCGGTCTAATAGATATACTTGTTATAGGGATTGTTTCTATTACTTCGTCCTTGTATATACGTGATACAAAGAATGCACGTTACTTTATTTTCATCTTTACAATTGTTTTGCTTGTGGTCAAATCTGTTACGGGATATTTTACACTTACATCTGACAGGATTATGATGCAAAATGCTTTAAATCTTGTGGATTCTTCACAAGCGAAATATTTGCTTTTTTCGGCTGCAATTGTTTTTGTTTGTACGCTAATATGTGTTTTTAAAGCACAAAGCGTTGCCAAGTATTATAACATGCCGGAGGAGACTTACGGTTACGTGATACCGGAAGGAACATCCGTATTTAAAATTGCAGACCCAGCGAAGAAAATTCATCTACTCACTCACAAAGAGAAGTCCGTAGCAAGCAACAATATCATAGACTTTGCTATAACAGCTTTATTTGTTGGTATTATTTGCATAACGCTTGTCGTCAATGCTTTTATTCTCATATCCTCTGCCACCCAGCCAGGTAAAGAGATTACTATATTTAATGTCGTTCCGTATGTTTTTCAATCCAATACGATGGAGCCTCACATTATGGAAAATGATCTTGCCTATTTCAGGAGAATAGATCATATTGAACCAATAAATATAGGGGATATCGTGCTTTTCCAGGACAATAAGGTGGTTTATGTTGAACGGGTGAATGCCGAAGAAAACGGTCAGTATACGGTGGATATTGACAACTATCCTCCTATGTCACAGGTAGGAGCGATGAAAAAAACCATTTCGCGGGAAGCGATTTATGGCATCTACACTCACAGAAACCGTTGGTTGGGCGTCTTGATTCTCTCTGCCAACACCGTTTTTGGCAGGTTTGTCTTGCTGTTGGTTCCGGCTGTTATACTGTTTTTCTATAATCCCATTCGCATCTTTGTAATTAATTTAATCCACTTCATACGGACTAGTTCTGAAGCACCCGATTGATAAAAGTAAAGAGTAAACATGTAACAATCGTTACAGCTTGTTCTTTGTCAAATTGACATAGACAGGCTGCTTTTTTTATTTATTACGGAATCTGTTTTAATACCTTTATTTGTATTCTGCTAAATAAAATTCCTTTATGTTTTAATAAGTATTACTGATTTCACAGGGTATATGTCGTTTTATATAATAAATATGAGGATGATTGATTTTAGAGAGGAAGACTGGTTGTGCAAAAAAAAATAATAGGAATACTTGGTGGGATGGGCCCCGAGGCGACAGCGTACTTGTTCACAAGTATTATTAAACAAACCAAAGCAGATAAAGACCAGGATCATATTCGTGTTGTGATAGACTGTAATCCCTCAATTCCCGATAGAACAGCCGCAATACTCGGTAAAGGGCCCATTCCAACAGATGCAATTATTATGACAGGTAAGGGTCTTGAGCATGTTGGACCAACAGTAGCCGGTATGCCTTGCATTACAGCTCATTATTTTTACGAGGACATACAAAAATCCCTGTCTTATCCCCTACTCAATATATTGCAGGTATTAAGAAAAAAAATAAATGATGAATATCCGCTTACTAAAAGGATTGGAATATTAGCAACAACAGGTTCAATTCAAACGAAAATTTTCAATAATTACTTTTCTTCGTATGAAATAATTTATCCCCAATATTCAACACAGGAACAGAAAGTTATGAAGGCAATATACGGTGTGAATGGAATTAAAAAAGGAAATCTTGGTGATATTCCAAGGAGTTTGCTCATAGAGGCAGGTCTTGAATTGATTGATCAGGGGGCGGAATTATTAATTGCGGGTTGTACGGAAATACCGTTAGTGCTAAAAGCAGAGCATTTTTCAGTCCCACTATTAGATCCTGTTTATATATTAGCAGACGCACTTATTAAATATTATTAGTACTTTCAGGTTAACAGTTGCCTTGTTAATTTAATGATTCTGACAACTGCTCAAAAAATCCTAAGACTAATAAGATTATATATTTAGAACTGAGGAGGGTTAATATGAAGGTTAAGGTTACAGTTTTATGTGAAAATACAGTCGCTTGTCCTGGGAAAGCGGTTCTTGCTGAGCATGGATGGGCGGCTTTTATAGAAACAGAGTTTGGAAATATACTCTTTGATACCGGGCAAGGTATGACAATTATTAATAATGCCCGCATCCTCAAAAAAGACTTATCATCGCTTATAGCTATAGCATTAAGTCATCATCATTATGACCATACCGGCGGGCTGTTAGATGTATTGGAGACAACTGGTGAAATCACTGTCTATGCTCATCCCGAACTGTTTAAAGATAGTTATAATATTAAAAATGGTAACATTAGATACTCAGGGATGCCCTTCAAACGTGAGTTGATTGAAAGGAAAGGGGCAAAATTTGATTTCTCAGTTAATTTCAGAGAAATTGTCCCCGGAGTTTATCTTACAGGTGAAATTCCTCGGGTAACACCATTTGAAAAAGGGGAAGAAAATATGGTCATAAATAGCGCCGACGGAATGATACAAGATCCGCTGTCGGATGACCAGGCTATAATCATTGAGACGTCTAAGGGACTGTTTGTAGTTCTGGGGTGCGCTCATTCGGGAATTATTAATACTTTGGAGTATGCTATTAAGATGACAGGGCAAGAAAAGATTCATACAGTTATCGGAGGAACTCATCTGGGGATGGTAAGTGATGAGCAGAGAGAAGAAAGCATTAAGGCACTTAAAAAGTATAATATCGTACGTCTTGGTGTTTCTCATTGTACAGGGGCAAAAGCTTCCTACAGTCTGGCACGGGATTTTCCCAACAGTTTTTATTTCTGTAATGTTGGAATGGTGCAAGAGGGAGAGTAGATTAACCGGTCTCTGTTTCGCGAAACGAGAAATGATAAAATAGGGATGTTGAGGTTAATGTTTGGTAACTGTTCAGCAAGACAGGAGGTGATATATGGGAGCTAGGTTTACAATTATGGACAATCAGGTCATATCTGAAGAACCCAAAATATAAAAGGGGGGATATTATTTTGAAGAAGATATCGTTGTCTGCAAAAATCATGATTGGTCTTGTTCTTGGTATTATTGTCGGTATAATTATTCCTGATGCACCTTTATTAACAAATATTTGTAAACCCATTGGCACCATGTTTATCAATTCTATCAAAATGATTATTGCACCATTGGTTTTTGCATCACTTGTTGTTGGCACTTCATCTGTCGGTGATGTCAAAAGAATGGGTCGGATGGGCGTAAGAACTATTGCTTTTTATCTGTGTACGACACTTTGTGCCGTAACTATCGGTTTGGTATTAGGTAATATAATCAAGCCCGGTACGGGTTTGAGTTTACCGGAAGGCGCTGAATTTGCAGGGGCTGAAGCTGTGGGCGTTGCAGATGTTTTAGTTGGCCTTATTCCCAGTAATGCCCTGAAGGCACTTGTTGATGCAAACATGCTCCAAATCATTGTTTTTGCATTATTTGTTGGTGTTGCAATCACTATAGTAGGAAAGAGAGCCGAATATGTGGCCAAATTCTTTGATGGTTTTGCCGAAGTAACATATGTAATTGTTGGTCTTATCATACAAGTAGCTCCAATAGGCATATTTGCCTTAATAGTACCTGTAGTACAGGCCAATGGCCCCGCCGTTCTTATTCCGCTATCTAAAGTAATAGCAGCTGTATATATTGCAGCTATTATTCATGTCGGAGTCGTTTATACGGGTGTACTCAAAACTATGGGGGGAATGAGTCCTGCGAAGTTCTTTAAGGGATTCTTACCTGCAATGGCCCTCGCTTTTTCAACCTGTAGCGGGGCTGTTACTTTGCCGCTTTCCATGAAGTGTGCCGAAGAAAATCTGGGCGTAAGTAAGGAAGTGGCTAGTTTCGTACAACCTTTGGGGGCTACTATTAATATGGATGGTTCTGCTATATACCAAGGTGTCTGCGTACTTTTTGTTGCCCAGGTTTACGGTATTGATCTTACTATAGGACAGCAATTGATCGTAATTCTGACAGCAACCCTGGCTTCTATCGGTACAGCCGCAGTACCCGGAGGCAGTTTGATTATGTTAACTATGGTCATTACTTCTGTAGGACTACCTCTTGAGGGCATTGCTTTGATTGCCGGCATAGATAGAATTTTGGATATGGCCAGGACAACTCTTAATATTACCGGGGATGCTGTTGCTGCTGTTCTAATCGAAAAAAGTGAAAAGAAACAACTCGCTAATGCTAATATAGGAAGTAGTGTTTCATAATAATATATCCGAAGCTAGATGCATCCAAAAAAGACCTCATATGCGAGGTCTTTTTTGGTGATATATGGAGGAACCGACACTGGCGGCCATATATTGATAATTTCAAACAATAAAGTTATAATAAATTATGACTTCTTAATATTATATATACAATATGCAGCCTTATCCTAATTATTGATATTAACAACTGAAGGTGAGTTTATGGACATAAAGTTACTAAAAAGTTTTTTAACAGTAGCAAGATTAGAGAATATTACCCAGGCTGCGGAAGAACTTAATTTTTCTCAACCATCGATCACTTTCCAGATTCAGACATTGGAAGAGACGTTAGGGGTGTTGTTGTTTGAGCGCGTTGGAAAGAAACTACATATTACTGAAGCAGGCAGAGAATTTATTATTCATGCTGAGCAAATAATAGATTATTGGGAACAAACCATCAATGAACTTTCTTATTACAAAAACAAATATACAAATTTGCGTATTGGTGTATCAACGCATATAATAAATGATCTCCTACCTCATGTAATACATACTTACCAGAACTGTGTGCCGAATGGGAGTATTAGCATTCAATTTTACATGAATACTAAAGAAACCATAAATGCGTTGTTGAATAATAAATTTAATGTAGGGCTAATTCATGATGAAGTGAAATCCGAACGTTTGTTGCAGTACAAAATTATGAGCGATGAATTGATTTGGGTGGGTAGCAAGGAACTGATATCAAGTAACAATAACATTCAAAACATATGGGCATATCCCTTTATTGGTTTTGCGCCGGGTACTGTCTTCCGCGATAAGTTTGATACATTACTGAAAAAAGCAAATATTAGATCATCAATTGAGTACAGTGATGCACTAGCCCTTAAACAAGCAATCCTTGGCGGGTTAGGCATTTCTTTTCTTCCTAAAACACTTATCAATCAAAATTTGCTTAACGGAACATTGGTTCAGTTGTTTGAAGCACCCAAATTAGAACTTGATATATATGTGGTTTTTAAAAATTCAGTATTTTCTACGTCCACATATAGACTGTTAAATATTGTTTCGGATATACCGGGAGCTTCCCCGGATTTAAAGAACTTTTTATGTTCGTACAAAGAAAGAGGAAGCTTTCATTTGGCAGATGTCAGAGCAACAGACTAGTTCTGAAGCACCAGATTGATATTAAACAATAGATTTCAGCAGGGTAAAACCTAGCATCATTAGCTTCGAAGTGTCGCAACGATTCGTTGGGGATTTTTTAACAAACCAAATGCATCAAAGATGCTGTTGACGACGATATTTGCTGATGAAACTGCTTTTCCCGAACAGCCCTCCGGGCCGATAACTAAAATGCTGAGTGCGGCTTCTTGCAGCATACAGATATCGTTAGCACCATTACCGATTGCCACAGCTTGTTCACTGCCTAATTGACAGAGATGAGCTGCTTTTTCTTTTACGTGGTCATCTGTTTTAAGTATCTCTATTTTCAATGGTAGTGAATTACATTGCTGCCTTACAGTTCCAAAGGTATCAGCAGTAAGAAGGTATATTTCAAGATGATCAGCAAGATTTACAATATTTTCTTTTACTCCTTTTATCAAGACTCCATCCAAGGCTATTGTGCCGTTGAAGTCCAAAACCAGCTTTGTCAATTTAAGGGTTTTAGCACCCGGTATTTCGATTTTTATCATCGATTTACTCTCCATAGCGTATTGTTACTTCAGTCTGGATAAGGCTATGCCATATGTCGATTAAGTTTTCAGTAAAAGGGCCAAACAAACAGTGACGCCCATCCTGTATCAGTTTAACATACCGGGGCGAAAATTTGAAACGATCGTTTATAGCAAGGTGGCCCGAAAAGGCCACCTTGCCAGGTATTACACAAATTCGACGCTACCCCCGGTATCTTTGATCGATGCAATAACGTTTAAAAAGAACGCTATTCTTACCACAAAGGGGTGTTTTGTGGGAAGGAACTATCGGGCTGTTTTTGGCGTCTATAGCATTAAAGGTATTCTATTAAACAAGGGGTAAAGAAATGAGAGATGAGCATAAGAAAAAATTGTTATGCTTGCTGTTGTGTATAACAATGTCAATGGGGTTAATGACCGGTTGTGCCGGTGGGGGCGTGTCCTTTGATGATAACCTCAGTACGAAGGTTGTCGAGGGAAATTCTCAGTTTGCTTTTGATGTGTTCAAGCAATTAAATCAGGAGGATAGGGATAAAAATATCTTCATATCTCCGCTCTCTATCTCTGCTGCTTTGACGATGACATATCAAGGGGCCGAAACCACGACAAAGGAAGCTATGGCAAAGACCTTGGGATATGGGGGGATTGACGATGAAGTGCTTAATGGAAGCTATCATAATCTGCTTCAGTATTTTGAGCAATTAGATAAAAAAGTTGAGTTAAACATTGGGAATTCATTATGGATAAGAGAAGGGGAGGAAATTAAAGAAGACTTCTTATCGACCAATAAAGAGATATTCGATGCCTCCGTATCATTTCTCGATTTTGCAAAGGAAGATGCGGCGGACAAGATCAATCAATGGATATCTGAGGCTACGAATAAGAAAATAAAAAAGATGGTCGATTCCCCAATACCATCGGATATCGTCATGTATTTGATTAATGCGATCTACTTCAAGGGAGATTGGGCCAAGCAATTTGAAAAAAAGAATACTTTTCCAACCCAATTTCATGCCGGAAACGGCAGCACCAACGAAGTCATGATGATGAGCAGAAAAGGGAAAATCGAGTACGGGCAGGGAGATGATTTTAAGGCTGTCAGACTCCCCTATGGGAGTGGGAATGTGGCCATGTACTGTGTTTTGCCGAAAGAAGACATGACGATCAACGATTTCATCGCGGATTTTGATGAAAAACGCTGGAATACTATTCAAGACAGCATTTCGGAGGAAGATGATGCTTTATTACAGTTGCCCCGTTTTAAACTGGAGTATGGGATCAAGAACTTAAACGAAAGCCTGAGTGCTTTGGGCATGGGAGAAGCTTTTACGAGTGCGGCCGATTTTTCCGGTATCCGTGAGGGTGTTTTTATCAGCAGGGTCCTTCATAAGGCTGTAATTGAAGTTAACGAAGAAGGAAGCGAAGCAGCGGCAGCTACCGTGGTAGAGATGCAGAAAGCGGCCGCGCTTGAGCCGTTGACCTTTATTGCGGACCGTCCTTTTATGTTCGTTATTACAGATGATGAAACCGATACTATCCTTTTTATGGGTAAGTTGATAAAATAAGTGTGTGTAAGCTGTAAGCTATAGGAGGTGTGAATTTATGGTACTATCCGGGATAATCAAAAAATTTGTTTTTAATAAAACGCTTGTCTATACTGCCATTGGGCAGGAACAGTATTTTCAGATTGTTGACAGATTGGCAAGCAATGGTATTAAATTTTCGACGAAATCGCCATTCGATATTAGAAGCCAAAATTGTTATACGCAGCAAAACCGTATTTATGATATTTATGTCAGTAAGGAAGATGAAGGAAAGGCGATGGAGGCGATACATAATTTTGTAGGCGATACATAGTATATATAGATTGACAGGAATATAAATGGTAATATTGGGGGGGTGAGCTAATAATAAGGAAATGGAGTGGAGATATGCGAAAGTTTTTGGGGTTTGCCGTCTTTTTTTTATTGCTGTTGATAGCGAAGGAATCATACGCAGCACCGGCAGTAATGCTAAATCATAACTACATTCAATTTGACACATCGCCTATAATTGAGGATGGTAGGGTCTTGGTGCCACTCAGGGCAATATTTGAATCCTTGGGAGCTTCTGTCGAATGGGATGAAGCCGCACAAAAAATTATCTCAAAAAAAGGGGATATTCAGATTATACTCACTATCGGGCGAAACAAAGCTGTAAAAAATGGCGTAGAAGTTATCTTAGATGTTCCCCCAAAAGTTGTTGAGAACAGGACATTAGTACCCTTGCGGTTTATCAGTGAGGCTTTTGGTGCTGAAGTGAAATGGGATGAAGCGTCTCAGAGAGTGACAATAGACAGTCGCGTCACAAAACTTACGACGGAAGAGGTATCTAAGCACGGTAACACTGTTGTAAGTGTAATTTGTGGAGAAGGAGATGAAATGCTGCAAGGTAGTGGTGTTATTCTGAGTTCTGTAGGGCATATCATTACCAATGCCCACGTATTGGATGAATATGAAACAGGCGAAGTCGTTCTTTGGGATGGTCGTAAATATAAATTCGAGGTTCTTGAAGTAGATTATAATTATGACCTCGCATTGATAAAAATTAATGCGTTGGGATTACCCTTTGCTGTAATTGGCGATTCGGATAAGCTAAGTATAGGGCAGGATGTTATCGCTATAGGTAATCCGTTAGATTTACAGAACACCGTATCTAGCGGTATTTTAAGCGGAAAAAGAAGTGAAAAGGGATATAATCTCTTACAAGTATCGACCCCGATTTCGTTTGGAAGCAGCGGCGGAGCTCTTTTTGACTCATATGGCAAACTCGTAGGGATTACTACAATGGGGTTTTTGATAGGGGATTTGAATTTTGCCATACCTGTAGACGATGTAGCGAGATGGATAGTTGCTAATAACTTTGGCGAAGACATTGGCGTGCCATTGGAAATATTACAAGAAGGTAAAGGCTCATATTTTAAATTGTCGGCTGCAGCGATCGTAAAGTTTACTGATGCGCATGACCTGCATTTGGATACGGAGTTTAAATCAAGGATTTCCAAGTCGAATGGGGAAATATTCTTTTGTGTGGTTTTTAATTACAAACAACCTAACAAATTGGTCTTCTATGAACTTACAGTGACTCATTTCTTAAAACAGGATGATGGTTACGAAGAGATTTATTCAGAGACTTTTTATAGCTTGTGTAAGCCTCATTGGGAAGGTGCATACTTATTTAAAGAAGTGCTGGTAGTGAGGGATATTAATGGCTGTGCGGTTCCGGGAAGCTATAAAACTATATGTCATGTCGATGGAGTTAAAATTGCCGAAGGTGAATTTGAGGTGTACTAAACGGAAATAGTCACCTGGTCAGCCTCCTGACCGATTGAATTGTTTTCGAAGTGTAGGGATAGAATACCAAAAGGTGATTTGCTATGAATGAAGTGTTGGTTGTAATAGTACGCAGCCTGATAGCCTTTTTTACGCTACTGATTTTTACACGTATTTTGGGTAAACAGGAAGTAAGTCAATTGACCTTTTTCGATTATATCAACGGTATCACCATAGGGTCGATTGCGGCATCTTTGGCTACAAATCTAAATAGCAGAGCTTTGACCGAATGGGTAGGATTGGGCGTCTGGACGGGGGCGGTATTTGCTTTACAGGTTATTACCGTCAAATCACGATACATCTCGAAATACATTAATGGAGAACCAATCGTGGTCATAATGAACGGAAAAATCATGGAAGCTACTATGAAGAAAATGCGCTATCAAATGAGCGAGCTTTTGGAACAGCTAAGGGAGAAAAGCATTTTTGACATTTCACAGGTTGAGTTTGCTGTTTTTGAGGTGAACGGTAAGCTCAGTGTCTTGAAAAAGTCGTCTTATCAACCGGTCACACCTAAGAATTTAAATATTTCAACTGATTATGAAGGTTTATCTGCCGAACTTATATATAACGGGGTCGTTATCGAGCAGAACCTAAATCAGGTCAATCTTGACCGCAATTGGCTGGAACAACAGTTGCGGGCAAACGGAATAAATGACCCGTCTGAAGTTATGCTGGCCCAGCTTAATACACAGGGTGAACTATACATTGATAAATATAGAGATTATGTAGCTAATCCGGCAGATATCAGTGAGCGTTACAACCCCAAGGAGGGACAGTAATGAATAGTGAAAAAGCAGTAGCTTATTTGCTTCCGATAGCGGCAATAATCCTGTTCCTTGTGATTATGCTTAGCCCATCTTATTTCAAAGGGCAAGACGTACACCAAGAAATCAATAGGCTTACCCGAGATGTTGCGGAAGAGAATTGGGATTCTGCTACCGCAAGGCTTTTATTATTGGATATAGAGTGGCAAAGGGTCGTTAACAGGATTCAATTTGGGGCGGAAAGAGAGGAAATAAACAGCTTAAGTCGAAGCTTGGCCCGTCTGCAAGGAGT
The DNA here is from genome assembly GCA_018433675.1 of Clostridia bacterium. Taxonomy (GTDB): domain Bacteria; phylum Bacillota; class Peptococcia; order DRI-13; family SM3-B62; genus SM3-B62. Next base: position 5,996 of record JAHDQS010000014.1, on the reverse strand, counting down.
TATTAACGCGGAGGATAAGGATAGCGCCTTGGCCGAGCTTGCGGAGGTAAACTATTATTGGCTGGCTATCGGCAGATAACAAAAGGTGGCATGTATAGCCCTTCCCGCATATTATGTGGTACAAATCGACTTAACGAGGGGATGCCACATGGAAAACTTTAAAAAAATAACTCCCGTCAACGGTTTTGATCCCGATAATCTTGACAATGCCATGCAAAACAATTACTGCTGGTCAATGGAGGAGATGGGAGAGTATCTATATGTGGGAACTGCCCGCAATATACCTTATTCAATTATCAGCAACAAAATATTCGGGGATGTTCCCATACCGGATATCCTGACTCCTGAAAATGTTGATAATCGTGGCGAAATCTGGCGCTGTAAGAAATCTTCCCCCGAGAACTGGGAACGGGTTTATAAAGCCCCGGCTAAACCATTGAGTATCGGCTTTCGTTTTATGAAAAGATATACAACTCCGGAGAATGAAACAGCTTTATATGCCGGATTGATGACGCTGACCCCCGACTTTATCATTTTTAAATCACAGGATGGCGAGAATTGGTATCCTTTACTTTCGGATATACAAGGCTCGGCTACGAGAACCATGATCGAACACAAGGGGATACTTTATCTTGGGGCACTCCAGGTTATGGGACTCACGGAATCACAGCTTTTTTACAGCATTGATCCACAGAAGGACGGCTGGACTAAGATAGATCTTAATGGTGATCCTGATAAGAACCCCCGGGGGAATATTGATCTTCTGCTGAGCTTCAATGACCATATATACGTAGGAACAGGAAGGCCCACCGGCTTTGAATTATGGCGGACAAACGGGTCGTTACCTGTCAAGGACGACTGGACCTTAGTGGTCGACCGGGGCGCCGGAGATGCACGCAATGAACACCCTTGGGCAATTACGGTATTCGAGGATCATATATACATCGGAACAGCGATCGAAGCCGCTGTTATGAGCCTTGACACAGAAAAACAGTTTGTACCTCCCAAGGGTTTTGACGTTATAAGAGTCGATAAGAATGATAACTGGGAATTGATAGTCGGCGGTCCGCCGGTGGTGCCCACTGACCCTACCACCGGAAGCAGGGGGTGTCCGTTAAGCGGCTTCCCTTCAGGGTTTGGGGATATTTCTAATGCCTACTGCTGGCAGATTGAGACCTACGGTGATGAGATGTATTTGGGGACCTTTAGCTGGGCCATCTTCGTACCCGTATTCCTTCCCTTGCTGCCGGCGATCATCAAAAGATTGGTAAACGCTAAGAATAGTAGAATCGTTCAAAATAATGAGATGCTAAAAGAAAGCATGGATGATTTCTGGCAGTGTCTGGGTGAACTTGTTTTCAGGGCAGGCAAGAATTTCTATGGCTTTGACCTTTGGAAAACGAAAAACGGCGAGGACTGGTCGCCGGTTACACTGAATGGGTTAGGCAATAACTATAATTATGGGGTCAGGAAGCTGTTCGTTTCACAAGACAAAGACCTCTATTTAGGAACAGCCAATCCTTTTCAGGGCTGCGAGGTATATAAGAGAGTAAGCGACATGTAAGCCACAAACACTGGATCAGACGCAGCCCCTAAGTGTTTAAAGAAGCATGTTAATGTTGTGTCGGGCTTGGCGGATTATCAAAATCGGGGGGAGAGGGATATCTTCATCTACCCTCAATCTCGATTGGAACCGGTATCTCGAATTCTTTGGAAGCATTGATCGGTATTGGATTCAAACCGGAAAGGACATGAGCTTCAATATTACCGATTGCAGCATTTAGGGCCTGCAGTTCATGATCGTTGAGGAGATTGATTGTAGTTGCTACCATTTCCATATGACCGAGTTCTTCCGCGGCAATATCCAAAAAAACATCCTTGATGGCAGGATCATTGATGCGGAAACTTTGGGAGATGTACTGAAGAGCGGCTTTAAGCTCGCCCTGAGGGTCGCCTAGTTGTTCTTGAAGCATGGCGGCATAATTGGGTTTAGGTTTTTCTACCCCAACCGGATGGAGAAGAATTTTTTTATGTTTAAAAATGCGTACTACTTCCATTTCTGTGTTTTAGTTAATCTTTGCAGGTATACGGTGAATTATTCCTACAGAAAAAGCCAGGATATTTCTATCCTGGCCAAATTCATGAAATGCAATGTTTCTGATAAAGGGGGAAAGATTTCCTTATTCCAAATTCAGACGTTTGCTCAAGATGTAGTTGGTTACAGCGAAATATGCTGCACATAGAAGTCCGATAAAAGCGATTCCATAAGCGATTGACAATTGAATTAGCTGTTGCATACCAAGAAAATCATTAGGATTGACATGCACATCGGAGAAAAGGGTATTTCCGGAGAGCCAGCCGACAAACGTAATAATGATTTGTGTGAGAGTAGTGAGGGCGATAAAGGCTCCGAAAGATGACAACATTTTATGACGGTTGAAGAGATGACCGACGGCGATAGAGGCATATATTATCAGGATGAATGAAGCTAGAAGGACTAGTACAGACACAATGATTTCGCTGGATAGGACGTACATCGAAATACCTAATTGTTCAAAAACCTGGGTATAGAAAAGTGTGATTCCCTCAGCTATTGTAGCGATATCACCTTTTTTCAGGGTGATAATCAGAATAGAAATAAAAGCGGTAACTGAACTACTTACAATCCACAACATTGATATCAGTAGCTTACTGACTATATGCTGCCATGGTTTGACGGGAAGTGTAAACATTAAATAACCCTCGTCAGAAAGCAGATTTTTGTAAAAGCGCTGAATCATCATCAGAAAGGTTGTTACGAACATTCCCACCATAATAATGATATAGATGAACATGCTGATGCTTGCAGAAGTGCTCCAATTTCCGGGGCTGAAAGAAGAGATGATTTTTGTGATTGTAGCAAACAGCAATAATGCGAGGAAAAGGGGCAGGAATATTCTTCCGGTAGCTTTGATTTCGTACTTTAAAAGCTTGGCTAGCATTTGAACACCTCCCTGAATAAAACATCAACAGATTTACCCTTCTCATCCCGAATGTCATCTACCGATGAGGTCAGAACTATCTTTCCTTGATTGATGAAAACTACATAGTCCAGGATATTCTCTATATCGGAAATGAGATGAGTTGAAATAACCACTGTTGCATTCTCATTGTAATTGGATAGAATGGTTTGTAAGATATAATCCCTTGCTGCCGGGTCGACTCCACCTATCGGTTCATCCAACAAATAGAGTTCGGCTTCGCGGCTCATGACCAGAATTAATTGCACCTTTTCCTTTGTTCCCTTGGACATGGTTTTTAGTCTGTCATTAGCGTTGATATTGAGGCTTTTCAGCATGTTGTAAGCCTTCTCCGGCTTGAAATCGCTGTAGAAATCAGAGAACAGCTCAATAATTTGCTCTACTCGCATCCAATCGTTCAGGTAACTTTTTTCCGGCAGGTATGATACAATTTTTTTAGTTTCGATGCCTGGCTTCTTACCGTTAATGAGAATATTTCCACCGGTGGGATTCAACAGCTCGTTTGCCAGCTTGATAATAGTGGTTTTACCACTGCCGTTAGGACCTAGAAGGCCTACGATTTTTCCGCGTTCTATTTTTAAATCCACGGCCGAGACGGCTGTCGTGCTGCCGAATTTCTTGGTAAGGCCGTTGCATTCCAGAATAACGCTCATTCTTTCATCCCCTTTGCTATGTCGTTAATAATTGCTAAGATTTCCTTTTGCTTAAAACCCATTAACTGCATTTTTTCCAGGAAGTCCAGGATTTGTCTTTCAGCCATTTTGGTTTTTGCCTCTTCGATCATGTTAGCATCCTCCGTGATTGTTCGTCCGCTTGTGCGGTGTGTAATGATGAGACCGTCTTCCTCTAATTTTGCTAATGCCCTTTGCATGGTGTTAGGATTCACTGCTGCCTCTTGTGCCATATCCCGCACAGAAGGCAATTTGGACCCTAAGGAATAAACACCGGAAAATATCATCAGCTCAATTTGCTCAATAAGTTGAGTGTAAATTGGTCTGTCAGGCTTTAGTTCCCATGGCATGGTATCACCCCTTGTATTATTGTATTAAGTCCTTAATACAATAATACATCAATAAAGGATATTGTCAAGAAGAAATTTGTAATTTGTTGATGTGTAATTAAAGAGTTTTAAAATCTGTTAGCGTATAATAGGAATAGATGAAGATATTATCATCGGCATTATTGTGCCGGGTAAATGTGTAAAAATACGTTGAGAAGAAGGTGTTAAATGTGGTTGGTTTTATTGTTTTTGCAGTATTAGTGGTTACTTCCGTTGCAGCTTGGATCAATACCAAAATAATTATTGATGAAATTGATATAATCAAAAAGCATATGGGAATACAAAAGGATCGGCAAGATGATCTGCTTAACGTTAGTGAAAATAGCAGCGAGGAGAAGAATTAAAGAACCGGATGGCAGATCCTATCATAGGTTAAATAGAACTAAGGGTGGTACACGCTGATAATAAAAAAAGCGAAATAATCAGGGTTGTAATAATAATTTCAAATATTAGAAGGAAATTATTAGAAATATGTTGAATAGTATACAAGAGCTATAACGCTGATAATTTGTGTGCTTGGGATGATGTTTTATGTTTGTGAATATTAAGCAAGATGCTAACAATCTAATAATCCAGTTTCCCTATTCAGAAGAGAATGTGAGAAGAATAAGAAGCGTTACCGGAATGAGATGGAATAAGGAAATAAGCTGTTGGGTCGGAATGTATAGTGAACAGCTCCTCGAGAACGTTTGCCAAGCATTCAAAGACAAAGAAATATTTGCAGATGAAACTATAAAACTAACAATAGAAAGAATCAAAAAGGGGCAAAAAACAGATAAAGAGAAAACAAGGATAATTAAGATTAAAGAAGACCTTGTAAATGAACTGAAACTACACGGGTACAGGGGCAAAACAATTAAAGCTTACAGTAATCATATTAATAGATTTCTTGCATATACAAACAAAAATGATGATAGTTTTGACAATGAAGTAATTAGAGATTATTTATTGTATTTGATAGATGAAAAGAAGGTATCAAATACTTATATCAATCAGTTTGTTAGTGCTGTGAAATTCTACGGTAAACACATAATAGGCAATGAAGAATTAGTGGACAAGGTGCCGCATTTAAAAAAAGAGAACAGCCTACCATCCATCCTGAGCATAAAAGAGATAGGTATTATATTGAATACAGTTAAAAATATTAAGCATAAGGCGATATTATCTTTAACATATTCGGCGGGATTGAGGGTTAGTGAGGTAGTATCACTAACATTAGAAGATATAGATGCGGAAAGACAATTAATACATATTAGAAAGGGGAAAGGAAGTAAGGATCGGTACTCTACGCTCTCATATATTAGCTTGGGCATTATAAAAGAATACGTAAAAAAATATCATCCTCAGAAATGGCTTTTCCCCGGAGAAACAGAGAGAAAGCATATTTCAGAAAGAACAGTACAAAAGGTTTTTCAAAACGTCGTGGAAAAGGCAGGTATTAAAAAAACAGTGACTGTTCACTCATTACGTCATTCTTTTGCAACGCATCTTCTGGAAAGCGGTACAGATTTGCGGTATATTCAAGAATTACTGGGTCACAATAGCCCTAAAACCACGGAAATATATACACATGTAAGTAAGAAGGATCTAAGTAAAATACAAAGTCCACTCGACAGGGCATTTAGCAAATCATGTATTGACGATAATAACAGTATCGACCAGCTATAACGAAATTACCCGCAACATGTTCGCAATAACTCCTTCTTATACCGTTTATACGAAATACGCATAAATATCTGGTATGGGAGATATTGCGAAACAGTGCGGATAAAAGTAGTTATGGCGACATAAAGGCTGCTGAGAGACTTACCGGTTAACTTCGCAAATATGATTGGTTATATTTGCGAAATAACCTCCCGTAATGCTAGAAAGGAAATTTTGAATTTTTATTGAAGAAGGAAATATTTTAAGAACCA
>JAHDQS010000032.1 GCA_018433675.1 Clostridia bacterium | reverse complement strand
GAACAGCTTGAGAAACTGCTTCCCTGGAATACGCCAGAAGAATGCCGTGTACGACGGAAACCAAAGAACCTATAGCCGCCGAACAGTGCTAAGGGGTCACCGCGGCGGTTCTGTTGTGTATGGAGATTTGACGCTTACGATTTTTTGGTTCCGGGGAGGGGTTTGGTTATACATCCGCTGTACTTACAGCTTTTGGGGCGGGGCTGGTATACTTATATTATCGGTATGGTTCTGGCAATTTTGGCAGACTTGCCGGAATTTTGGCCCGGACATCCAACTCAATAAGTATAAAACCCAAAAAAGAAGGCTGGTGACCCGTTGATACTTACAGGATCCAGCTTTTGTTATACTTAAATATTTCCAGCTTTGTTTTTGGGCTGGGAGGGTGAGGGGTTTGGTTATAATACTGGCTGGATTTTCAATTGACAAAATACACTTGTTTATCAATCCCCCGAAAGTTTCTTCCTAGCAAGTTCTAATTTCTTGTTTTGAATCGTGTTTAAATGCGCTTCAATATTTTCGTAGATTTCTATAACTGTTTTGTAATCCTTTCTTACCCAAGCGTTTCCTGCCTTATTTTCCGCTATTTTTAGCTTTTCCATTATTAGCTCTGACTGTTGTTTCTTGGTTTTTCTATCTGAGATAGTTTGAAAATATTCCACTGTACCAATCAAGGCATTTTTCCCATATTGTTTCACTAAGTTAGCAAGTTCTTTAACTGCCATAGATATATTTTCTTTGGTACTGGCCTGATAAAACGACTTGGCACTAATATTTTCTGTAGCTTCGATTATATCTTTAACTCCAACTTTCAGTGTATTTTGATAGTCTTCTGGCAACATACCAATTTCAAAATATATTTCATAAGAAATCCTTTCATGATAAACATTGAGATACACTTTGTCAGAGTTAAACTTTACGCAATATGGGTCTGAAAAGATACATTCAAAGCCATATTCGGTCAAAAGAAAGCCGAAATATTTTTTTACTACTTCTTGAAAACCAAGATTGATCCTTTGTAATTTATTATTCATATTTCAACTCCTTATTTACCGGGTGGAAACCAATACCCGTTATTATATGTCCATCCTTTATTTTGAAGCAAATTCCTTTCGGCTCCCAAGAAACCCGCATTCTTCATCGGATAAGAAGATACGTCTTTAATGGGATTCCCTTCATTCATAATCTGACGCAGAACACCGGAATTCTGCTTCCAATTTGCTTTTGGGTTGCCCATATCCGGAAGTAAATCTGCAACTTTAAATTCACTTGGCTTAATAGCTCCCGGTTTATTTAAGTCCGCCATTTTACCAATTACGGCGGTTTCACCTTTTGCCGTCCCCTTATTAAGTACTATCTTTACTTTAGTCCAGACTTTATTGACTGCTCTTTTTGCATATTGTAGTACTCCATTGGATACTTTTTCAACACCGGTTGTCGGATTCTTTGGATTTTAAATTGTGGAATTGGGAATATTATTCTGAAGCTGTATAACTACTATATTATATATGTATTTCGAAACCAGGAAAATCTGTATTCTTCTAGAAGTATATCATGAATAAAAGATTATCTTCAGCCGAACAAGTATTACTATGTAAGGGGGGAATTCAACCATGAATACTAAATTGTATGAGATAAGAGATTTCATACGTCAATTAATAGAAGCAACTAGATCGGTAATTAGTTTTGATATGTTTGTGGTAGATGAAAATCTACTGAGAATAGCCGGCACAGGTAAATATGAGCAATTAGTTGGTCTTCATCTTCCCGATGATTGTGCTAATGGACATGTATTAAAGACGGGGAAGGCTTTTACAAATTATAGACCTTTAGAACATGAGGTATGTAAAACATGCAAAATCAGAGAAATATGTTTCGGAGAATCAATGATTATTTATCCTATTCAAAGAGACAATTCAACCATTGGAGCTATAACAATAGGTTCTTTCTCCAGTGAAACAAAAGAAAAGCAGAAAAAGATGGAAAAAAATTTACTTTCGTTTTTAGCTAATCTAACAGAAATTATTCTGACAAAGATAAAAGAAAAAGAATCAACCGACAGGCTTTTAACTATAGTACAAACAGTCGATGAAGGAATTGTATTAACTGACTCCGAAGGGAATGTTATTCTATGTAATGACGTAATGAAAAACGGTTTAATAATGGAAGGGGAAAACATTAGTAAACTTATCAAGGAAAATTATTTCAATCATATATTCAGGGATGGACAAACTTTTGATAATCGTGAATTAAACCTGGGAAATGCCGATGGAAATAAAAGACTATTTGTAAGCACAAAACTAATTCAACCTGAAAATAAAAAAACAGAAACTTTGTTTACTTTTAAAGATAATAAAGAGGTTAAAAATATTGCTTATAAGCTCCTAGCCGATCATTCCCATCTGGATATTAACCTTGATAATATAATTGGAGCAAGTGAGCTTATAAATAAAACCAAGCAAATTATTGTTAATGCTGCAAAATTTGATTCAAATATCATGATTACGGGGGAAAGCGGAACTGGGAAAGAATTATTTTCCAGGGCCATTCATCATATAAGTCCCAGAAAAAAAGGACCCTTCATTGCCGTAAACTGTGCAGCAATACCGGAAAACTTACTGGAAAGTGAATTATTTGGGTACGAAGATGGAGCTTTTACCGGTGCAAAAAAGGGAGGAAAACCGGGTAAATTTGAATTAGCTGACAATGGAACAATACTATTGGATGAAATAGGGGATCTATCCTTACACTTACAACCTAAGTTATTAAGGGCTTTAGAGCAAGGGTTTATCGAAAGGGTTGGTGGCATAGTTCCCATCAAGTTAAACGTGCGGGTAATTGCAGCAACAAACAAAGATTTAGAAGCCATGATAAAGGAAGGGACTTTTAGAGAAGATTTATTTTATCGCTTAAATGTTATTCCTATTAATATACCGCCACTTAGGAGACGGTCTGAAGATATACTGGTTTTGAGCAGATATTTTTTGAATAAATACAACAACAAATTTGTTAAAGAGATAACAGGTTTTACGGAAGACGTACAAAAAGCTCTCTTGTTATATGACTGGCCAGGTAATGTACGCGAACTGGAAAATACCATAGAATATTGCGTGAATGTCGAAACAGAACATCTTATTAGTTTTAACAGTCTTCCGGCAAAATTCAAATTTCATAAAGATTATAAAAACAGAAACCTTAAAGAATTAGAAGTAAAACTCATTAAAGAACTCATTTATGAACATGGTTTAACAGTAAATGGCAAAAAAAGAATCGCTAAAGAGATGGGAATTAGCGTTTCCACTTTGTATAGGAGGTTAAAAGAACTAGGTTTGTTTGATTAGATATAATGTTCATTTTTCATTTTGATAAATCGGTAATTAGTATGTAAAAAATAACATTCAAAATGAGATTCCAATTTTCAATCTGAGAATAGGAATCTCATTTACTTTTAATAGGTTTTTTTTGTTCTCAGACGATACATTTCTCAAAATGACAAATTCATAATAAGAAATTGACGACATGAACTGCTGTTAATTAGGACCTTTATTAATGGCATAGAAGTTGCAATTAAAGACGATGTAGAAAATAACAACTTAAAGAGGAGGATTTTTTTAATGAAGCCGTTGATCGGGTTATGTGCAAATTATTCATCGGATGACAAGATTGGATTACAGACGGAGCAAGGAATGGCGGATCAAAAATGGCAAATACTAGCTGATGATTATGTTGTTTCAATTGAAAAGGCTGGAGGCTTGCCTGTAATAATTCCTATTTTTGAGACTCATGAAAACTTAAACCGTATAATTGATCTTCTTGATGGGATCATTTTTACTGGCGGTAGCGATATTGATCCCTTTTATTATGGTGATTCTCCTCAACAAGGTCTTAGAACAATTGAACCTTACCGTGATTATCATGAGGTGGAATTAGCTAAACGAATACTATATAAAACAAATATTCCGGTACTGGGAATTTGTAGAGGTATACAACTTCTTAATGTTGCTGCCGGCGGAACATTGTATCAAAGTATTAATGACAGTAAAAGCAAATTTTTTAATCATTCAGTGTTGAATTCTCCTAAATACTACCCCGTACATGAAGCCATAATAAAAGAAGGTAGTAAAATCCATTCAATATTTAAGAAAACTTCTATTAGAGTAAACAGTTTTAATCATCAAGCCGTGAAAAAAACAGGTAAGGACTTCATTGCTACTATGACTGCTCCTGATGGCTTAATTGAAGGTATTGAGTTCGCCGGTGACAGATTTATTGTTGCTGTTCAGTGGCATCCGGAGGCAATGGTAAGCTATTATCCTGAACACCTGGAATTATTTAAAGTATTTGTAGAAGAAGCTTTAAACAGTGAAGCAAAGCATAAATGAAACCAAATACGATTTAGCAGTACAAAGGAGGGATGAATTTTGGATTTAAAATGGGTGCAAAAGGAAGCCGAAAGTATTAAAGATTTCATTATAGCCATAAGGCGGGATATCCACCAATACCCGGAAACCGGCTATGAAGTCTTTAGAACAGCCGATAAGGTTGCAGAAACCTTAAGAAGCTTGGGTATTGAGGTTCGAACGGAGGTAGGAAAAACAGGCGTTATCGGTACATTAAAGGGAACCGGCGAGGGCAAGACCATAGCTCTTAGAGCGGATATGGATGCGCTGGACATTGATGAGAAAAACCATGTCGAGTATAAGTCCAAAATTGCCGGAAAAATGCATGCCTGTGGGCACGATGCTCATACAGCTATGCTTCTGGGAGCAGCAAAAATTCTGACCGGAATGAAGGATAAAATTAAAGGAAATGTCATCTTCGTTTTTCAGCCAGCAGAAGAAGGGCCTGTACCGGGTGGAGCCAAACTAATACTGGAAGAGCATCTTTTGGATAGTGTTGACGGCATTTTTGCAATGCATGTTGATCCTCTATTACCAACTGGTAAGATAGCTATTAACAGGAAAGAAGCGATGGCTTCAACAGATTTTTTTGATATTGTTTTGAAGGGAAAAAGCGGTCATGCGGCTCTCCCTCATAAAACAATTGATGCGATAAGTATGGCCGGACAACTTATTAATTCAGTACAGTACATAGTCTCGCGCGAAATTGACCCTTCCGAACCAGGAGTCATCTCCATTTGTAAAATAAAAGGTGGAGTCATGTCAGCGGCGATTGCTGAAGAAGTATTAATGTCAGGTACTATACGCGCTCTTTCCCAAGATACAAGAGAGCTTTTGCTGAATAGATTTGAAGATATGATTAGAAATTCTGCCCAGATGTATAAAGGAACTTATGAGTATAAACTTACTAACGGTTATCCTCCCACTATAAACCATGAAGATATGTCCGAATTTGTTAAAAATGTATGCATGCAGGTTATAGGTAAGGAGCATATTTTAACGTTAGATAAGCCCAAAATGACCGGGGAAGATTTTTCTTATTACCTGCAAAAAATACCGGGAGCTTTCTTCTGGCTGGGTTGTGGTAATAAGGAAAAAGGTATTGATAAACCGCTTCATCACCAATGCTTTGATATTGATGAGAATGCATTATGTATAGGAACTGCTCTTCATGCAGGCCTAGCATATGAATTTATATCATAATTAATAATCATAAGAAAGGTTGTGTTAAATTTGTCTACATCTGTTAAGGAAAACACAAAAAAGAAGTCTTGGGTCGAGAAAACACCGCACACTTATGTACTATTGTTCCTAATTATTGTGATAGCCGGTTTGCTTTCCTATGTGATACCAGCGGGTGAATATGAACGGGTTCTGCAAGCGGGAAGACAAATGGTAGTGCCGGATAGTTTTCATTATGTTGATGTTTCTCCTGTCGGGTTCTTTGATTTCTTTAACGCAGTTGTCCAGGGAATGATATCATCAGCCAGTATAGTATTCTTATGTTTTTTCTTGGGCGGATCTATTCAAATATTCCATGAGACTAATGCGATTAATATTGGTATTTCCAAGGCAATATTAAAATTCGGCCAAAAAGGTGGCACGGCTCTAATTATAAGTGCTATGATATTCTTCTCCATTCTGGGAGCTTTTCTTGGATGGGTAGAAGGGGCTATTCCTTTTGCTCCACTTGCAGTTGCTCTGGCAGTGGGTTTAGGTTATGATTCATTGGTTGGTGTTAGTATAGCAATACTATCTACTTTTCTTAGTTTTGCGGTAGGACCGACAAATCCATTTACAGTTGGGATCTCCCACAGTCTGGCAGAACTGCCTCTTTACTCAGGAATGTCATTGCGACTAGTTGTGTATATCATTGTTCTTTTTATCTCCATTCATCATGTGCTTCGTTATGCCAATAAAACTAAGAAGGACCCCTCCCAAAGCTTAATGCAAGGGATTGATATCGGCTCTTTAAAATATGAAGTAAATGATTTTAAAGATATTCCTTTTACAATGAGACATAAGGCCGTATTATTAACCCTTCTAGGAACAGTTCTCCTATCTCTTTACGGCATTTTTAGTTTTGGCTGGTATATCAATGAAATGGGAGCAGTATTCATCTTGGGAGCTATGGTTGCCGGTTTAATAGCAAAATTTACTCCTGGAAAAATTGCAGATTCATTTATCCTTGGAGCAAAGAATATTACCTTTGGCGCACTTGTTATAGGGCTTGCCCGGGGAATTCAGTGGATACTTGAAAAGGGTGGTATTTCTGACACGATAATTAACATGATGGCCTCATTATTAAACCATCTACCTACTTCTATAGCTGCAGTGGGTATGTTCATAGCCCATGCCGTTATTAATTTCTTTATTCCTTCGGGAAGTGGGCAAGCGATGGCAACAATGCCTATAATGATTCCCTTATCAGACGTTCTAGGCATAACCAGACAGACTGCCGTTTTAGCTTTTCAATTTGGTGATGGTTTTGCCAATATAATGTTTCCTACAGTTGGTGCTTTACTGGTATACTTAGCCTTTGGTAAAGTACCGTTTGATCGCTGGATAAAATTTATTTTGCCACTCTTGTTAAAAATATTTATAGTAGCGGTTGTTACTTTGGTAGCGGCAGTATTAATAGGTTACGGTCCTTTCTAATAGCTCACTGTTGGCAAACAAATAAAATAATGAACTATCGCAAATAGCATAAAACCTTGTCTAACAAGGACACCGAAAAACCCGCCATTTTTGATTGGCGGGTTTTTCAGTACTTAAATTCTAAACCTGGAACAGTTTTTCATGAATAGTCATCTGATAAAGCGCCGAACAAGACTCGCATACAATCTCGTTTGCCATATAAGATTCTCACCACGAATAAGGAACCGCAGGTTCTTAATGGGAAGAGCCACAGGTGGAGCAACTGCTGCAAGAGGAAGACTTACATGTACCGCAGTTGCCTCCGATCGCACCGATTGGCTTATAGATTCGACCTAAGTTTTGCGAACCGCACTGGGGACAGACGGCTTTATCTTTTTTCGCTGCAGCATGAGCCGTAAGGGTGAATGACAGGATAATGCCTGTGCTGAAACTTTTTATCATAGTTTGAAGATTTAATGGATATATGCGGAACCGCTTAAGCTTAATCAGATCAAGTATTCAGAAAAACGATTAATTCTTAAATGGTAGATAGAATTATCATTTTCATCAATATAGTATTCGATAAAGCAATCTGGATTTGAATATCTGCTTGTATAATTTGCGAAATTTTTAAGTTGTATATTTATATCAATTAACGCTTTCATTTCACCTTGCTGATTATATAACAAGTAATCTCCTTCAAGCCCTGGCTTTTTAAAAACAAAATAGGGTTTCCCGGCGATTTGCCTCATGCATTGAAATCCGGGCGTGGAGTATCCGTATTGTTTTCGGTTTATATCAGTCATGGCATATTTCTGTAAAACATGTTGAACGGGATCAAAGCAATAAACATAGGTTAAATCCTTGTCTGAACTATATTGTGAAAAGGCAAAAGTATGGTTGTCAATATATTCCATGGTGGGGAAGACAAAAGTCTCTATTTCAGTGAGATCTGTCTGGTTTTTATCAGCATACAAAAAGGTACCGCCTTCTTTATCACCGGATTTTTCTTTTACGATAATAATTTTGTCATTTATTTTGAAATCTAAAAGCTGTTTTCCACCAAATAACGTCGCACATTGTCCGTTTTCAAATTTTATTAAACATCCCGTGGCTGTAGAAATATTGTGGGCTAAAAAGTAAAATTTGGAGTCACTTATAAAACAAAATTCCTCACGTGTTTCAAAATAAACAGCCTCTCGTTGGTAAGTTTTGGTTTTTTCTGTTATGTCATAAAAGATATCAAATGTTTCATTTCTTAAATCGAAGCTAATCATCTGCAGTCCTGTGTTAAGTATCAAATAGTTTTTATCGATCCAATATGGCTTCGTGGTGTAAACAAACTGTTCTTGTGTTTCAGGGGATTTTGCATTAATACAAGGAGAAGAAAAAACCTGTTTTCCTTCCCAATCCCACAAAGTGAGATTTGAAACATGATAATTATTTTCACTTATATAAAGATTATGTAACCCTTTATCTACTACAACGATGCCTTGCTCAAAAAGATATAGTTTATAATTCTCCGGCAAGCGGTCTTCCGGTAGAGTTATTTCCTTACGCAAGCGGTTCTTTAAATCAATGATGCGAATCACATTCTTATCAGGTATAGCCAATAACCGCCCTTCGTCTAACCATAGTTCATTTCCGCCATTTTGGCGATAATAAGTATCAGAAGTATCGCAGGAAGTAGTTAAAAATAATACTCCGCAAAAAAGAATGATTAACAAAACACCTACTTTTTTTGTGTTCATTTTATTTTTTCCTTTCATGCTTTAAAGATAATAACGTAGTACCAAGAAAGATATTATCTCTCTTGGTACTAAAAAACTAGATGTGTATTTTATTCCCCTAAAAAAACTTGCATTTGGTAAGGTGAAATTGATCCCAGTACGTTATCACTTTCTAACGATAAGGTGTCTGTGTTGCCAGAGTGAACCTCAAAATGAACATGAGCGCCATCTGCATTACCTTTCTTGCCTTGCGTACCAACATTAGTTCCTACGCTTGATAAAGTTGTGCCTACTGAGACTATTTTACTGTTCATATGCAGATAAGAATATGATTTATTCGTTCCTGAATCATATATGCAAAAATGATGCTCGGCGTGACTTGGTTTTGGGGCACTAACTACACCTGTTGCAATGTTGAAAATATTTGTGCCTATTCCACCATAAACAAAATCTATCCCTTCATGTGCACCGTGCTGTGATTGAGAATACGTTCCATACAAATTGGTAGTAAAATAGGATGACGGAGTGCCGGTATATTGATATAAGGCTCTAAAGGCTGTTAAGGTTCGTTGTTCTTGAATACCGCGCCAATAATCCACATGAGTACTTACCGATTTTAAAAACCAGTCGTCAGAATACTTATATCCTGCAAAGGACGCTACCTGAACATAAAGATCAGGATCAGGATTAGCTTTTATACCCATTTGTATTTCTGCTTGTTTAATGATGTTGTCAATAATAAATTGATATCGGTCTTCCAAATGTTTTTTTAACACACTATCAGATTGTTTTAGGACTCCGTCAAAAGAGTAATAAATCTTTGTTAGCCATATAGCATCATCTAATGTAATATCTCTTGCCTTAAACTCTTCGGCTTGACTTTGAGTCTGAACGAAAGTTTCAAGATTTTTTTCTTTAATGAAATTGTCATATTGTCTATTGGTCCATTTTGTTAAGTTCTCGTTAGCTAATTCGGGATAAATTTCTTTAGCTACTTTGATTCGTATTTCTGACATTGTCCAGCTTGCACTAAGTTCTTGATAATCACCTAAATCCATATTGGCGATTTCCTTATCAGAACAACCGTGATCACTTAATTCCTCTTTGATTTTCAAAGAGCTTTCATCATTGCCTAAAGGAATGGTCGTATGAATTTTTGTGGCATCAATCTTAGGAATTGAGATAGACATTGAGGGTTCCAGAGAGACGGAAGATAAGGTATCTAGCGCTTCTTCAGCGTTCATAGACTTAGCATCTTGCGAGGTGAGTACAGGGTACAAATCCGCTGGCATAACCTTTGCCGGTGGGTAATTCATAGATGACATAATTAAGCCAAAGGATACATTATTGAGAGGTATCATTATGCAAACCCGTGTAACTGAAAAATTAAGGCACAAATACATTAACAGAAGTTATGGAGAAAATTGTAGGAACCGCCGGTTCCTTAGCGTGAAGAGCCTCAGGTAAAGCAACTGCTGCTTGAACAAGAACCGCAATTTGGTCCGATTGAGCCGATAGGCTTATAGATCCGGCTTAAGTTCTTTGAACCGCATTGGGGACAGACGGCTTTGTCTTTTTCTGCTATAGGGCAGTTGACAGTGAATTGGTTTTGGCAATCGTTGCATTTGAAGCTGTATACGGCCATCATCTCACCTCCAAAATATTGTAAAACAGTGTTCTCACAAGGATATATTGTCACAGGCATAAGGATAAGTCAATAAGATTTACACTTTACAAATATTAAGAGCAGGTGTAAAATGAAAATAAAAAAGAATGGGCGGTCGTTTATGCAGGTATTAAAAGACGAGATCAGACAGGGTATTGTCCAAGCGGCAAAAGAATTGTTTTTGCAAAAGGGTTTTGATGCGACCTCCGTGAACATGATAGCCCGAAGGGCAGGGGTCAGCAAAAGCAATTTATATAACTATTTTTCTTCGAAGGAGAGTATATATTACTATTTAACGGAAAGTGCATATACGGCTATTGAAGGTGTCCTCGATAATTTATTCAATCATAAACCGGATGATAATATCGTTGCGGAAGAATATGCGGCTTTAGCTTCCAGAGAGTTGGGCAGGCTTTTGACCCAATACAGGGAAGAGATAATACTGATTGTAGACTGTTCTTTGGGGACTAAGTATAAAGACGCTAAAGAGGAATTCATCAGCCGGGTGCAGGAGCATATCATTATGGAATTAACGGAATTCAAAATTTTAGCTGCCGATGATGATTGTTTTTTTGCTCACTATGTCGCTGCCAGTATGGTAGAGGGTTTGCTGGAGATTATCAGGCACAATAAAAGCGATTCCTGGATCAGAAATAATATCCAACTTTTTGTAAACTATCATGTCAGCAGTCATTGTTATTTTCTGACCCATGCTTAAGACTATTTTTTTAAACCAATAACGACCGCTTGGTAGTTATTAAGGAGGAAGGGATAAACGATGAAAAAGTACCGGATATTCGGTATTGTGGCAATTGTCATATTGCTCGTTATTGTCGGATATGTAAAGAGCCAAACGGAAAGAGAAGGAGAGGGTGAAGTAAAAACAGTGGCTGTGCTGGAATTGAAAGAAGAATCCCGGCCTTTGTTGCTTCATTATACAGGGACCATCGTTGCAAAGGAAATAAAGGAGTATTCTTTTAAAAGCTCAGGCCGGATTGCCGAGGTTTTTGTGGAGGAAGGCCAAGCCGTCATGAAAGGCGATGAGCTGGCCTGGCTCGAACTGGAAGAGATCCGGTTGACTGAACTGGAGATGGAGAAAGCCGAGGCTAATTATGATTTCGTTAAGGATTACTATGAGAAAGTTAAGAAGTTATATGAGTCGGGCGGCCTTTCACAACTGGAACTGCAAGAGGCCGAGTTAAAGATGGAGCAGGCGGAATACAGTTTGGAGCAGGCCCAAAAAACCTTGGAATTGAGTCGAAAAAACGCTTTGATTATAGCCGATAGCGACGGTTATGTAATGAGTGTACCCGGCAGAAAAAATGAAGTGACGGCGGCAGGTGCACCTGTCGTGGTTGCGGGCAGCAAGGAAGGCAAGGGAAGGATCGGTTTGATCCGCGAGGATGCCGCCCAAGTGAAGGCGGGGGATGAGGTGGCTGTTTGGCTTGATAATGCCGAAACAAAAGGGAAGATCACCACGGTCGGCAAAATCCCCGATCCGGCAAGCAGGACCTATACGATGGACATAGCCTTGGATAAGACTCTGGAAGAAAAGATCGGAGCACTAATCAAGGTAACTATCACAACCGGTCTTGAAAGGGGAATCTGGCTTCCGCTCAATTACATCTTAAACGACGGAGAGGATTATGTCTTTGTGGCACAAGAAAAAAAGGCCAGGCGGAAGAAGGTGGAGATAACCGGGATGCTGGATGATATGGTCTGTGTCAAAGGATTGGAAGATGGGGAACAGTTGATAACGGAAGGGTTTAAAAGTGTCAAAGACGGATACGAGATAGCTGTGATCGATAATAGCTCGGTCGGCGGTGAGTAGGGGGTCCATGGATGAAGAGGATTATAAAAACGGTTGTGGCCGAAAGAAAGATCGTGCTTTTTATCGCTTTAATCATAGCAGCGTTTGGGTTGTACAACTACTTCGTGATTCCAAAGCAGGAAACCCCCGAAATCAAGGTGAATGCTGCCATGATAACTACCGTCTATCCCGGAGCAACTCCTCAGGATATGGAGCAGCTCGTAACAAAAAAGATCGAAGATGCCGCGTCGGAAGTGACGGATTGTGATTATGCGTATTCTACATCCGGAAAAAGCGTTTCTGTCGTTATAGTTGTCTATAATAATGACGCTGATTTCGATCAAGCGAACAGGGAACTGCGGGATAAGATCGAAGGAATCAAGGCGGACTTGCCCAAGGACTGCCATGAACCGGAAATCAACACTGATATGACGGAAGTGGCCGGAGTGATGATAAGCTTATCCGGTGAGAATTACAGTTATGAACAGTTGTCTTACTACGCTCAAAGGGTTCGGGAAGCGATAGCCGAGGTATGTGGCATTTACAAAACGGAATTGATTGGAGAGGTCGAAAAGCAAGTAGCGGTGCATGTCGAGGCAGATCGTTTAAATCAATATGGACTA
The DNA here is from genome assembly GCA_018433675.1 of Clostridia bacterium. Taxonomy (GTDB): domain Bacteria; phylum Bacillota; class Peptococcia; order DRI-13; family SM3-B62; genus SM3-B62. The sequence continues at coordinate 2,613 of JAHDQS010000032.1, read as the reverse complement.
TCCTTGACTGAACTGAGCCGGTTGATATATTCGCAAAATCTGGAGATCCCCAATGGGGCTATAGAAAACAGCACAGGCAAGATATTTGTCCAAACGGAAGCTTTGTATCACTCCTTGGATGACATCCGTAATGTCATTATCGAGGTATCAAAGGAAACCGGCGCTATGGTCAGGTTAAAAGATGTAGCCTCCGTGGAGATGGAATTAGATGAAGAGAGTGTGAGATGCAAAGAGGGTGAGCAAAAGGCTGTAGTTGTTGCAGGGTATTTTAAGGATGATGAAAACATAATCCCCATAGGGAAAAAGGTGCAAAAGGCCTTGGATGATGTGGCAAAAAGCTTTCCTCCGGACTTAAAGCTTACGGAGGTCAACTTTCAGCCGGATGATGTTAAGAAAAGCACCGGCGATTTTACAACGAATCTGATTATAGGTATCATTTTAGTGGTTATTGTCATCTTTATCGGCATGGGCTTAAGAAATGCGTTGGTCGTTTCTTGCGGCTTGCCGCTGACCATTGCAATTACCTTTATCCTGATGAATATTACAGGCGTGAGACTTGAAATCGTCTCCCTGGCCGGACTAATCATTGCTTTGGGTATGATCGTGGATAATGCCGTAGTTATCAATGATGCTATCGAAGTCAGATATGCCGCCGGTGAAAGCAAAGAAGCTGCGGCCGTGAATGCTGCAAGTGCCGTAGCAGCTCCCGTGTTTAGCTCCACACTGACAACAGTGGCCGCTTTTGTCCCGCTTTTGTTCATACCGGGTGATGTCGGCCAGTTCATCGCAAGCCTGCCCAAGACGGTGATTTATGCCCTGATCGCTTCCTTTATCTCGGCTGTTTTTGTGGTCCCGGCCCTGCTTTCCTTGGTAATAAAAAGGAAAGAGGAGGGGGGGGAAGAAAAGGATGGTATCTTAAAAATAAAAGGGTTTTTTATGAGCTTGCTGAAGCCAGCCTTGCAGCGCAAAGCGGTTACTCTGGGGGTTGCGGCTGCTTTGCTGGTACTTACCGTGATTGTAGTTATCCCGCAATTGAAGGTGACTTTTTTTCCAAAGGCTGACAGAAACCTGCTGTACATAGATGCTGATGTAGAAAAGGTGGGTAATCTTAAATACACCGCAGAGGTTGTCGACCGAATCAGCAGGTCAGTGCTGGAAGAACCTGAAATACTCAGCATCACATCCGGGATCGGGACTTCTATGCCTAAGGTTTTTCTTACCATGATCCCCTTTCCCGACCAGGAGAATGTCAGTAGATCTGTGGTAAGGTTTGATTTGAAAAAGTCCGATCGCTTTAAGACCAAGAACGAGCTTGCCGTTTATTTGCAGGAGAAGCTTGATGCAAGGATCAGTGGCGCCGTGATTAATCTTAAACTGCTGGAACTGGCTGACCCGGGTAATGCTGCGGTGGGCATCAGGCTGTACGGAGAAGATCTGAACCGTCTGAGGGAGGTTTCTTTGCAGATGGAGAAGGTCTTGCAGGATTGTGCGGGAACGATCAATATTAACAGCGATGCCAGCGAAAGCAGCTATGAATATGCGGTGGAAGTGGATCAGGAGAAAGCAGCCCTCTTGGGGATAGCGAATACGGATATCCAAACGGAAATCCAAACGGCTTTGTTTGGCAGCAAAGAGGCGGTATACAGAGAGGAAGGCCGGGAGTACGAAATCAAAGTAAAAAGCGATATTGCTAGTGTGCATGAACTGGGAAACCTAGCCATAAAGTCAAGCCTGACAGGTAAAAAAGTACTTTTAAAACAAATAGCCGTTATCAAGCCAAAACCTCAGATTGATAGCATCAAGAGATACGAAAAGGAACGAAGCATCCTGGTTTCCTGTGATGTAAAGACCGGGTACAGCCCGGTGGATATTGAGAACACCGTTGAAAAAGAATACTTGCCCGGAATCGATCTTGCCGGGGTAGAATTGGTTTTTGAAGGAGAACGGGAACAAATCGATAATAGTTTTTCCAATTTGGGTGTTTTGGGGATCTTTATCCTGCTATTCCTTTATATCATTCTGCTTGTGGAGTTCCGCTCATTTCTCGAACCGATCATCATCCTTACTACGGTGCCCTTATCATTGATCGGGTCAATGCTGGGCTTGTTGATTTTTAAAAAGCCCCTCTCTTTTACGGCCCTTTTGGGCGTCGTCAGCCTGATGGGTATTGTGGTGAATAATGCTATTCTTTTGCTCGACTATATTAAGTCCGCCGAGAAACAAGGATATGCGGGTGAAGAAGCCTGCCTGAATGCCGTAAGCATGCGGTTCAGACCGATTATGCTTACAACCGTTACTACCCTGATGGGGCTTGTACCTCTGGCCTTTTCCGGCAGTGAATTGTTCAGCCCACTGGCGGTGGCTTTGATGAGCGGTTTGCTGGTGTCCACTTTCCTTACAATGATAGTGATCCCGGTTATTTATGTGTCATTAGGTAAGGTTGTGCAAAAGATAAAAACAAGAGGATGAGAACCTTAGAGTAAAATTATAGTAGGCAAAACCAAAAAAATATGGGAAGAATCGAAAAAGACCCTTCCCATAATCACGTCTTTCCTGTAGTTTGTAAGTTGAACAGACCAACAAACGAGGTGACGTGATATGAAAAGTGTAACT
>JAHDQS010000029.1 GCA_018433675.1 Clostridia bacterium | reverse complement strand
TAGCTCCATTGAGGCAGTCATTAATTGAAGATAATCTTGCAAAGAAAAACACCATCCTTTTTTCTTTTGAGGATAAAGGAAAGTGCTATAAACTGGTAGAAAGAAATTGGAAAAGCTACCGCGTGAGCGGTTTAGTTCAACCCGAGATTACCGCAAGGGCGCGGTAAGCGGACTCAGCGGGGGCAGGATTTTGGGCGGGGCTGAAGCGTGCGCGCCACATCCCTTCGCTAACCGAGTCGGCTTGTCCAAACCTAACATAAGAGCTATGTAAGGTTTGGTCTGCGCCTGTAAGCTCAGGGACGTCGGTAATCCATATCCGTTAGCCGAAAGAAACAAAAAAGCCAAGATAAACTTGGCTGGTCAAATCAAACGAGATTAAGATGGATTCTTTTATCAAGTGCTCGGGCAACTTTATCGAGGAATTCCAGGGATGGATTATAGTTACCACTTTCAAGCCTTGAAATGTTTGACTGTTGGGTACCTACGAGATCAGCTAATTGTTTTTGAGTTAAGTTTTTATCTATACGTGCTTTTATGAATTCTCGTATTACCTGATATTCCAGTTCATTTTCTTCCAAAGCCTTAGCCACTTCAGGGTCAGAATTCAGGATTTTCCTAGCGTTAGCCCATTTCATTTTTCATTCCTCCTTTGAATGTAATCAATCATAAAAACCTTAGCTCTTTCAAGCTCATTAACTGGGGTTTCATCTGATTTTTTCATAAAACCATTTAGAAGAACAAAAGTATCATGAAGATGTAAAAAATAGAAAACACGAGAGATATCACTGGCAAATTTAACACGTAACTCCCATAATCCCTTGTATTGTTCACCCTGTACCTTTTTTGTATGAGGATATGCCAGATTGATACCAAATTCCTCAAGGAGGTCAATTTCTCGTTCGAGTTTGGCACGATGTTTTGGAGGGAGTGATTGCAGAAATGAAAGGACAGGGCAATCCTTATTCTGTTTTTCATAAAGCTCAATGAACCATTTGTTATCCATGATATAATTATATCATATAAGATATGATACTCAATACTATTTTGTATAATGTAAGCATGTATTATTCAAAAAAATAAATAAAATTGTTTCCATCGGCTAACAACGGATTGCCGGTTCCGCTATGCTTCACACAAACCTTTTCGCCAAGTGTATTTGCACTAAGGCTCAAAGGCTTCGGCAATCCTGGTACGTTATACGACATGGGGATTAACAGAGATGATGAAAAGAGGGAAAAATAATGGCGACAGTTGATCTCAAACAAGCCTTCACAGAATTGAAAACATGGAAGCGAGGAAGTGAAAGAGCTCCCCATAAACCATTATTACTTCTTTATTCGCTTGGAAGAGTGGACCGGAAGGAACCAAGGTTGATTTCTTATGAAAGTACGAAAGACAAGCTCAAGCAATTACTAATTGAATTTGGGCCAAATCGAGCAACAAACGCAACTTATCCATTTGTTAGACTGCAAAACGATGGTATTTGGGAGGTCACTGGCAAAAATAAAATGGACCCAAAAGTAAACTGGGGAGATAAAGCTCTGATTGAGAACAATTCGATGGGGGGATTCTCCCAAGAAGTATATGACAAACTTATAAAAGACAGAAAACTTATTCGAGAACTAGCTAACATGATACTTGAACAGAATTTTCCGGAGAGCATTCATAAAGATATACTTGAATTAGTTGGACTAAGTATTGAGATAACAACAAAGCCGAGGGATTCAGAATTTCGCGAAAGAATATTGCGAGCATATGAATATAGTTGCGCTGTATGTGGTTTTAATGTAAGGCTTGGACATACTCTTGTTGCTGTCGAAGCAGCACATATTAAATGGCATCAGGCAGGAGGTCCAGATATTGAAGCCAATGGAATAGCATTATGTACATTACATCATAAGCTTTTTGATCGGGGTGTTTTTACAATCAGCAAAAACTTAGAATTTAAGGTAGCAGAAATGGCACATGGGTCACAAGGATTTCAGGAATGGCTTATGCGATTTCATGGCAAAAGAATTCGAGGGCCACAAAAGCCGCAGTATAAACCAGCAGAAAATTATGTTGATTGGCATGTAAAAGAAGTTTTCAAAGGACCAGCCAGATATAATGTAAATATATAGAAAGATAGTTTCCACGTCGTACAACAACGTACTCCCGCGAGGGCGCGGGGTCCAGATGAAAGGTTTGAAATTCCGGTACTTGGCGCTACGCCACACCTCTTCGCCGGGTGCAAGTACCGCCGGGAAGAAGGGCTTCGCGGGTCCGGCTCAGAGACGTTGGGAACACGGTACGATAAGCGGATATAGCTCGCTGCGCGAGCTCGTCCGATTATAGCGGTGCGGGTACTGCCTGGAGATTGGCTCGTTCGCGCAAGCGCTCGCGACACCGCCTATCTCCAGGTTTATAAAATCCTTTCGTCAAGAGTTGCAAGCAACTCTATGACTCAAGCACTTCGTAAACTCGCGCCGCGTTAGACGAAACCCTAGTATCGGGAAAGAAAGGAACTATTGCTCTTGTCATAATTATGCAGGAAGGAATGAATGTAATGAAGAACAAAATGATCTTAATAGCTTTTCTGGTTTTTTTCCTATTAGCAGGCTGTACAGCGCAAACACCGGCTTTGAATGGAGTTAAAGATGAACCAAAAGAAGTTATAGAAGTAGCCGGACATTTTAAGAAGTTAGACCCGCAATGGACAACATCACTGATATATGAGCATGAACTGGTCTCCCCACGACATATTTGTATTGGCCCGGAAGGTGATGCGTTTGTCTATGATGCGACTAAGGGTATTATCTATAAGGTGTCTCGTGATAAATATACAATTTCAGAATATTTTAATCCAAAAGAGGATCTTAACAAGAAGAAAGACGTTATGATTAGTGCTCTGGCTTGGCAACCGGGATCAAAAAGATTTCTGCTGGCAGTAGATAATCAAATCTGGTATTATTCCCCGGATACGGGTGTATTCGAGATGCTGTCTCCCGCAATACCCGGTCAGAACCAGGGCTGGTCTTATTTTGAGGTGAATACTGCTGATGACAGTTTTTTTGCATCGTCGCAAACATCTACGCCGGTTGGTCGGATTTATCATTTTGATAAGGATTTAAAAGCCGAGCTTATCATGTCAGGTACCCATGGTGTTTATCAAACCGCTTATGACAGTGGCGAAGACGCCCTCTATTATACAGAGACCTATACAGGCACGCTGAAGAGAATTGATCTGAAAACGTTGGATGTTAAGGTTGTGATGAACAATCTTGGTATCCCCGGAACATATGAACCGATTAGTGTAATATATAATCCTGCCTCAAAGGCAATAAATGTTTTTTCTCCCCCCAATGGATTTATGGATATAGAGGGAAGAAGACTTGATCGTGGCTTCGCAGGGGGAGGGAAGATGACTTGGTGGATTGCTGCAGGAAAGAACGGTGCTTTAATCTTGCTTCAGGATGCAGGTGCTAATCTGGTTTACCTAGATGCGACCACAGGAAGAATACGTGCACTTACGCCTCACATCAATGGATTTAATATAGCGAGAAATAAAGAAGGGGAAGTGCTTGTCTATCAGCCAAATGAGGATGGAAGTCAGGTTATGAAAATTGATGCTTCCGGGTTGTCGGATTATTATTCCCAGAAAGGTGCTGAACTTAGATCCTTGATGAATGATGCAGATGGCAATGTCTACGCAGCATGGAACAGTGGAAAGATCAATATTATTACCGGCCCGGGAAGAGATAATGCGAAATCATGGGCTAATGGGATTTCCAATGTCTTGGCCATGGCGCATAATCCCTATCATAATAAGATAGTGGTTTTAAGGAATTCTGCTGCCCATACCGTAGAGGTAGTAAATATTGACATTGATAAACCAACATCCAGGCAGGTTTTGGCAAGTATAAAGGGAAAAGGGATACTTCTACCGGTAATCAGAGTAACATGCAACAAAGACGACGGCACTACTTATGTACTGCTAGCACAACAATCGGACGGGCCCTTCGGAATATATGACATCCTAGGCATTGATACTAATGGTAATCAATTCACAATTCACAGTGACATTTTTCAAGATAATCGTGCCATAACCATGCCGGGTTTCACTTATTCAGGTAAGACAGGAATGCTGCTTGTATCCACGATTGAAGATATCAGGTTATTTCCCGTGAGCAAAGGAAACCATACTGTACTGGCAGTCAGTAATGGTGCTGTGGATACTTTTGCTCTTACAGAGGATAAAGACGAAAGAATTATCGGAATACAATCTGGCAGAGTTTTTCAGTTAGAGAAAAGGCCTTAGAGGTTTAGGGCTAGATTATTAAGAATTCAACTACTTACGAGAAATATGGGATTGGTCATCGCCTTAAGGCTGGGTGACGTCGTGAGTGCGGGGCCGTTAGTACGCCAAGCAAAGCTTGGTACTTTTGACAGGGTGAAAGTCCCTGCTGGGTAGTGTACACACTCGTAAACGCTATATGCAGATGGCGACCGCAGCCGGCAAAGGAAACATTGTCCGGACAGGAGGACTGGAACTGGCGGAAGAAAAGACAGGTATAGTAGTATTCTTAAGGTTTAAAAAGCATCTGGGTACAAAATTCAGCTTCCTTGGCTTTGATTTTAGATGGATAGCCTCAAGAAAAGGAAAAGACTATATACTGATAGAGACTAACCCGAAAAGAATGACGAAATCGCTGAAAGCATTAACCAAATGGTGCAAGGAAAACAGAAACAACCGTATCCGAAAGATAGTGGCTACTTCAACTATTATGGAATCCGAGGAAAAAGCAGCGAGTATGTTTGAAGAGCCCGGCGCGTCTACCGTGACTGCGAAAGCCGATGTTGTGCCATATGTATATGGATGAATAAATATATAGACTATAAAAACAATTTAAAGGGGTTTTATTAATGAAAGAGCAACAAAGAATTATTGAGGAAAAAGCTTTGTGGGAAAAAATTGCTACAAATTATGACAAGCAAACAGCTACATACGAAGAAGCGTACAGGTTATCTATTGAAAAGACAAGGCAGATATTGAAGAACGATGATAAAGTCTTAGAATTAGCTTGTGGTACCGGAATAATATCGCTAGGTATTGCAGACTTGGCGAAAAATATAATTGCAGTAGATATTTCACCCAAAATGATATCTGTTGCAAAAGAAAAAGCTAAAAGTCAATCAATAAGTAATGTAGATTTTCAAGTTGCAGATGGGTATTCATTACCTTATGAAGATGGTTACTTTGATGTAATACTTCTTTTTAATGCTATACATATTGTAAAGGAACCTAATACCTTATTGGCGGAAGCTTATAGGCTATTAAAACAAAATGGATATTTAGTTACTGCAACTGACTGTTATGCGGAGCCTGTTCCATTTTTAATAAAAACAAAGCTAGTATTGAATAAAATCTTAAAAGCTTTAGGATATATAAAACATTTAAGTAGTTTTAGGAAGAAGGATGTTATTAACCTACTGAAAGAAAGTAAATTTGAAATAATTGAAGACAGCATATTACATGCAGCTCCAGTAAACTATTATGTTTTAGGACAAAAAAAGTAACGTGTTTATAAATCTAATAAAAATTGGCATCGGCCATCTTATAACCACGTACTCCCACAAGGGCGCGTGGGGAAAGGGTTTTGGGCGTGCGCTCCACGTCCTTCGGCCCAAGACCGGCAGGACCCGTCTCGCTTTCGCCAAGTACAAGTACTAAGGCTCAAGCTTCGTCTGTGAGGTTTGAGCATGTCGGTAATACATAAACGTTAGACGAAAGGCAGGGTATAAATGTTACTGGTTTCACTACCTGTGTCTAAACAAGGAAGGGGAATTAATCTATGGATATTGAAATCTATTATTTTTCTGGAACTGGTAACTCACTTCATGTAGCAAAAGAGTTGCACAAACGGCTACCCGGATCGAAGCTCATACCTATTGTAAGTATTTTGGATGATGATGTGATTACAACAAAAGGTGAAATTGTAGGTTTTGTTTTCCCGATATACCTATCAACTGTACCTGCTCCTGTAGAAAAATTTCTTAAGAAGCTCAAGTTAGAATCAGCCAAATATATTTTTTCAGTTGCAACCCGGCTGGGGTCCTTTTCTGTTGGAAACATTAACGTGAGTCGTATGTTGAAAAAGAAGGGGAAGAATCTCGACTCCCAATTTGTTCTCAACATGGCTAGCAACTCACCAACCGGTTTAAAACCGGGAAAAGGTAATGAAGATTGGGTAAATCAGATAAAAAAAGAGAGAGTGTCGCAATTGGAGTCGGAGGTTCAGACAAACCTCGACTTAATATGCAAAGTCATACATGCGAAAGAAAAGTATCCTCAAAAGGCGATTACTAATCCTTTTTTTACCACCTTGGAGCGGGTCATATGTCTTTTAACCAGTAACACGAAAACTCAGATTAACTTTTATAGTGATTCAACATGTACAGGTTGTGGTATATGTGAACAGATATGTCCTGCCAAAAAGATTCGAATGTACGACAAGAAACCAGTATGGGATAAAGATGTAAATTGTTATTATTGCTATGCATGTTTCAATTTCTGCCCCAGCCAGTCTATTTTGGTTAAAAATAAGTATACGAAAAAGGATGGCAGATATTTTCATCCGGATATTACAGTAGCTGATATTGTTAGGCAAAAACAAAAGATTTCAGGAGATTGAACACATTTTCACTTTATAGACATTATCCCGTGCCCATCGTTCGCCTATAGGCCCAGGGGCGTCATGAAGTCAGAGACGTTATGTGCAGTTCCTTAATATGAAAATAGATGTACAGTAAATATATGAAAGATAGGAGATGAAATCAATATGAAATGGTTATTGCTATTACTTGGAATTTTAGCTGAATTAATTGGTTCAACATGTATGAAAATGTCTCAAGGATTCACAAAACTTTATCCGTCAATTTTCACATTTGTTTTTTGGGCAATTGGATTAACCGTTTTTCTATTTGCATTAAAAAATTTCGATTTAAGTTTTGCATATGCAATATGGGCAGGTCTTGGTATAATGGGTGTGTCCATCATTGGAATGGTTTATTTTAAAGAACCATATAGCACTTTAAAAATCATTTCAATTTTAATAATTGTGGCGGGTGTTATCTTATTAAATATAAGTGATATTATATTTAATAAAAATTAGTACGGCGCTGCATATTATACTTTGGATTGATTGCGCAAATCCGGGTCGAACGAAGCCGCGGAATGTGGGTTCGGTGCCGCGTTATATGCAATAAAAGGAGGAACAATAAATTGAGATTATTATACAAAATTGGAATATTGGTTTTTCTCGTATTTTTGTTATTTAATTTCAAACCAATTAGTTATTTATATAGTGGTATAGAGGAGATAAGGATCGAGCATTCAGATGATAATTTTTCTTATATTTATCCAATTTATCGAAAAACAAATAATGAATCTATTATTATAGTTGTTGGGGGTTCTGGGTATTCTTCGGTACTGGGATCAAAAGCCGGGATTTTTTCAACCGGTTATAGTACTGCTGGAATTCTGAATCTTAAGCTGTCGGATGAATATGATTTATTAGTCTTAGAAAAGCCAAATCTGGAACCATTCGAGAATGGGGAGGGAAATGAAAGTTTACTGCAGGTATATACAGTAGAGGATCTAAGCGTTATTTATGCATACGCGATAGACCATTATTTATCCCTTAACGATTACAACAATGTCGTACTTTTGGGACATTCAGAAGGTGGCAGATTGGTACCGGAAATTTATAACAAGTTGTTATTTCAAGAGAAGGTCGATAAACTTGTAATTTCTGGGGCTGGAGGAATTTCACAAGAAGAACAATTAAAGATTTTAATTGAACGCAGAGTTATAGAGGATATTACACTCGATGAATTTAGTGAAAAGTGTAGAGAAATATATAACAAACCAGATTCTATAGATTTATCCTGGTGGGGACATCCGTACAAAAGATGGGCCAGCTTCCTAAAATATCAATACATTGATGAAATAAGAAATATTCGAATTCCAATATTGCTATTTCATGGTAGCGATGATAGAAGCACCCCGGTTGAAAGTGCAAGAATTGTATTCAATGAGCATAATACAAATAAAAATATTTCCTACTTTGAGGTTGACGGGGGACATGGAGCAATTTTTAATAATTTGGAGATGTTAGAAACATGGTTAGCGAGGGAGGATATTTGTGTTATACAAAAGATTGAAACAATTTGCAAAGAAGAATGCGTGGAAGATCAATAAAAATTTTGCATACGGAGAGATAGATGGATACTTGTTTACAATTGCTGATATTCAGGGGTTTAAAGTATTTCTCACACCTTTATTAGGAATTAAAGAAGAACAAAAAGACGTAATTATAGATTTTTTAAATAAGAACAAGGAAAATCTTAACCTATTTCAAGTCCTGTTTGATAAAGATGTTTTAATTGTGAAATTTCGCGAGATATTTCGTAATACAAAGATTGAAACAATGGAGGGTTATTTAAGTAGCATTACTCAATTCCTAAAACAAAACGGTATTGCATGCAATAAGGTATGTGGAATATGTAATAAGGAAGGAGCAGAGCAAAAAGCATACATTGATTTCGTTTATGTATATGTACATAATCAATGCCTTGATGAGGCAACTCATGAAATTGAAAGTGCTGCGATGCAGATAGATTGTGAAGATAAAAATTATTTATTAGGGTTTATTGGGGCTTTAATAGGGGGAATAATTTCATCTATCCCATGGATTGTTTTACAATTACATTTTGATACTGTTGCGGCGGTTCTCGCTTATTTAATAGTTATTGGAGCATTTAAATCTTATACCCTTTTTAAGGGGAAAGTTGGAAAACTAACCAAATGGATTATTGCGTTTGTTGCTATAGTTTCAGTTATTAGTACTCAATTTGCTTTGATTGGTATAGTATTTTTAAAGAATGGAATACCAATTTCCATTGGGAACTTCCAAAGAATTTTTGAAATCAAAGAAATATCGCTAGAGTTTCATAGGGCACTTAAATTAGGATTGTTCATGGCGTTTTTGGGAATTATTCCATTCTTTATAGAACTGAAAGGAAATGCAAAAGAGTTTTTTCCAAAAATACAAAGAGACCGATAATGCCACATTTCGTTTAACCATATGTTTCCACTTCGACCGCAGCCGATTCGTACAAGCCAAGCTAGGAACTAGCTAGGGATTGATTAACACCGTCAAAATCAACCCCGAAAATCGCTGGTGTAAGCTTGTAGCGTTAATACCTTGGACAGAAGCAGAAGAAAAATACGCCAAGAAATTCAAACCAGGCGATAGACAAAGATCATATCAGTAAGAGTGGTATTAGGGGTACTGATACCCAAGACATAAGCATCATTTACTCGTCTGTACAAATGACTGAACTGCAGAAGCCAGCGGAAGAGCTTCAACTGGGAAGAGTTTGAAACAAAAATGGAATGGTATGGACTGATAAAGCCGAGGATAACCGAAAAGCTGTTAACGGTATAGTAATCAAGAAGTTGCAAGCAACTTTAAGACTCAAGCACTTCGTCAACCCGTACCGCGTTATGCGACATAACTCATGAAATGGAAAATACCCGAGGTAATTCGGGTATTGACCGACAGTTATCTGCCACGATGTTTTTCCTTTAGTTTTTGTCTCTTCATTTGCCATTTTTTCTCTTCAAGTTCTTCTTTGAGTTGGCGTGAGATTATTTTCCTTTCAGTCTTAAATTTCTCTCTTTCTAATTGAAGTGATTGCTGAGCCTTTGTAGAGATTCCGACCTTTTTCATTTCACGAGCGACTTCTCGTGATAGCCTTTTCGGATTGATTTTTCTTTCTGTTAGTTCATTAACTTCTACGAATTGTGAAGACATATCAGTTAAGACAATCCTGTTCTTGTTTATTAGTTCTAATATCTCCTCATCCTTTGGTTCAGAACCGAAAACATATCTGCTAGCCTTAAGACGTCCTTCAATAATTTCTTCAAAAACACCAACCCAAAATTGTCCATCATGATAAACTGTCAACTTCATAAAAATCCCCCTCTAATACTATAGTGGAATGATGGACATCCCGAGGGGGAAGGTTACTGGCGCTATAAATCAGCGCGCCCGGACTACCAACCGAGCTGTGTTTTTACATTCCAAAAACATTATAAAATGCTTAAGAAAATAAATCAAATATGAAATGCAGAATGCATATAAAATAAAGGGCGTTACGAACACTTAGGATTGGTTGAGCGCAATTGCTCCCAAACCATTTAGGGAATAATTACAAGAAAGATTTATTTTGAAATAAGAAAGGAATAACTAAATGACAGAATTAGAATTGCTAATTGATTTTCATGTTGATGCAGAAAGACAAGGACCGGGTAGTTATTCTGATACATATGTTGATTTATTTTCTGAATTTTTATCAAAAGTGACGTAAAGCTATAAACCATGGTTTAAAAAGAAATTGAAGAACATTAGAATATTGAATATCTAGAAATCGATACCGTTTCAAACAAAATTAAAATATTAGAAGAAAACGGTTTTTCCCCTGTTGGGTTCTTCTTTTTACCGCAAAACAGTTGGATTGATAATTATTATAGCCCTATGAAAAATGGCATGACGAAGAAGGAAAGACCAGAAAGGTGCGGAGCTGTCATAGGAGCTGCGTTCGATTATTGCGACGTCGTACCGCGGATAAGAAGAGAGTATTAGAAATGAGATTAATGTAATAAGGAGGTACAAGTAATGAGAAAGCTGATTTCTATGGTGTTATGTGCAGTTATCCTAATTGCTTTTTCGGCGTGTTCAAATGAGGCATCTACGCAAGCGGGCAAAACAGAAGTTTCAAGCAATACAGAAAAAACGGGAGAACCTATAAAGTTCAACGATGAAGCCTTTGAAGCGAAGGTGCGAAAGGCATTAAACAAACCTGAAGGAGATATTACTAAAAAAGAAGCGGCGGTAGTCACCTCCTTTGATTTGAGCAATGAGCACTTTGACAAAAAAGATGGCGATATTAAAGACATCAGCGATATCAAGTATTTTACGGCCTTAGAGGAGTTGAATATTTCCTTTAACGAAATCAGTGATTTAACCCCTCTTGCCGAAATAAAAACCCTTAAAACGTTAGCATTTAACGGTATTAAGGCAAGAGACTTATCTCCGTTGAAGGATTTAACAAATATGGTTTGTTTGATATTTTGTTGGAATGCGGGCGGGTCGGACCTCGGGTTTGAGAGTTTGGATGCCTTATCAAACATGAAAAACCTTGAAAATATTGACGCAAAAAATGCCGGCATTAAGGATATATCCGCCTTATCAAAACTGACGAAACTCTGGGATATTCAACTTTGCGATAATCAAATAACAGATATTACTTCTCTTGCAAATTTGAAAAACTTAAAAATTGTATTACTTGGAAATAATCCGGTCAAAGATTATAGTCCGCTAAAAGAAGTTTATGAAAATCTGGACGGCAAGGATTTTGAAATCAAATAAGGTGATACATCGCATGGGGTGAGGACTAGATAAAAGACTAATAATAGGCCTCTGAAAAAACAGCAATTAAAAGGATTGTTGAGGAGTTAAACTATATTAATCTATGAAAAACATTTTCATTATTGGAGGTTCTGAAAAATGAAAAGGATAGCATTACTTCTTGTGCTGGTGTTATTGATGGCAGGATGCAACGAAAAGGTTGAGAAAACAAAACCTAATACCGACTTATCATCAAGTGCAGTAACCGATAAAAATGGTAACCAATATCCTGATACTTGGTTTGATTTTTCAAATCAAGAACCATTGTTTGATGATTCGGGGGATGCAGATAACTATGATATTAAGAGAGTATTTGCAGCTAATGACAAGTACTATATTTATACTGCATTTGAAGTTGAGGGAGAGACAATCGATTCTACGACAATGATAAATGGTGGAGAATGTATATTTGTTACAATTGATACGCCGGGTTTTTTTATGGTAAGCAACGTGGACAAAAAAGTATTTGCTGATAGTAATGGTAATGGTGACTATATAGGATCAGCTAACTATAAATACAACGGCGAGATATTACAGATACGGATACCCGTAGACATCTTTGAAGGTTGCAATGAAGTTATTATTAATACACTTTTTAGAGAAACTTCAAACGGAATAAAAAATGAAGCAGATAAATGTGACGACTTTAAATACTCCATAAAGTAAACATGAAACAACTAAAACTCTATCACGACCTAAAAAAATTGAAGAAGATTGGAATAATGAATATCCGGAAATCGATACCGCTTCAAACAAAATTAAGATACTAGAAGAAAACGGTTTTTCTCCCGTTGGGTTCTTCTTTCTATAGCAAAAAAAAAGTTGCCCAGTAAATAGATTGGGGCTTGGTCTCGTTAATGAGATATAATTTAAACATATGAAAATAAAAGAAAGGAAAGAAAATTTATGAGTATTGAAATATATTACTTTTCCGGAACAGGCAATTCACTTTATGTGGCTAAGGAATTGTGTAAGATGATACCGGATTCAAAACTCATACCCATAGTAGGAGTATTGGATAATGAAGAGATAATGACCAAAGGGGAAGCGGTAGGCTTTGTTTTTCCGATATATTTCACAACTGTACCTGTCCCTGTTCGAAAATTTTTAGAAAAGCTTAAAATAGACTCGGCCAAATATACATTTTCGGTAGCAACAAGATTGGGAACCTTTTCTGTTGCAAACGTATGCGTGAATAGGATATTAAGGAAAAAAGGGATAAACCTCGATTCTCAATTTGTTTTAAACATGGCCAGCAACTCACCGACAGGTTTAAAACCGGGGAAGGGTGATGAGGACTGGATAAAAAAAATAAACAAAGAGAAAGTGTTACAACTTGAATCCGAAGTTCAGGCAAAGCTCAATATAATAAAAAAAGCTATACTGGGTCGAGAAAAGATTCTCCCAAAGGTGATTTTCAATCCCTTTTCAGCTGTTTTAGAAAGAATCATGTATATTATAACCGGCAACACTAAAACTCAAATCAACTTTTATACTGATTCAACATGTACAGGTTGCGGAATATGCGAGCAGGTATGTCTTGCAAAAAAAATAAAAATGCATGAAAAAAAACCGGTATGGCAAAAAGAGGTGGATTGTTATTACTGCTATGCATGTTTTAATTTTTGTCCAATGCAGTCTATTTTAGTTAAAAATAAATATACAAAAAAGACCGGCAGATATTTTCACCCGGATGTTACGGCCGTTGAGATTTCCGGGCAGAAACAAAAAGATGCCTAGCGTTTTTTACACCTAGAAGGTGTTGTAGATGATGCCAAATTAGCTATCGTGTTAGCGGCGGTTATGCTCCTGACAGCGTGTGCTGACAAGAAAAAGGAGGTTGCCGCTGTAACAAAGTTTAAATGTTACAAGTGTGGGACGTATGGGCCTTCAGTGAACATAATAATGGCATTAGATAGAGCAATAAGGCGTGGAAATAAGAATAGCAAGAGTTTGTACAATGTTAGAGGAATATTGATGTCATAATAATATATACATTACCGTAAAATAAAAAATAGAGAGAAATGTTAATAAATACGTGTTATATTAATAGTTAAGGAGAGTGATGATATGAGAAAGAGATTAATAGTAACTATATTGTCAGTAATCGGATGTTGCTTTATACTTGCTTTTTCAGCAAGCGCTGCGAGCAAAAGTGCTGTTAAGATTTTGCTTAATAGTGAAGCGGTAACTTTTACGAATGATACTGGTTATCCGTATGTAGATGAGAATAACAGGACGATGGTTCCACTTCGTGTGACAATGGAATCTGCTGGATTTGTGGTAGGATATGATGCAAATGCAGATACAGCTATTGTTATTACCGAGAGGAGCCGAATTGAAGTGCCGATTGGAACAAACAAAATATACACAGACAATAAGCTTACAGAAAACGATACAGCTGCTGTTGTTAATAATGGGCGAACTTATCTTCCTATTAGAGCGGTCTTGGAAAATGCGGGATATACAGTTGAATGGGCAGACAATACTAATACAGTTAATGCATATACCTTTAAGTACGATGCAAACGAACTTGTGCCATATAGCACATCCGATCCATCAACGCTTCTTGAAAACATCTTGAATGGTAATGTGGTTTATGTTCAGGGGCAGTATTATGCTACTCCAGATTATGTGAAGAGAATGACAAATGTGCAGATGCATTATTGGGGCAGCGACCTCAACACGGCTAAATATCCAGAAGAAAAGCCTTCCAATCATTATGACTATGATGAGAGCAAGATTGAATGGGTTTCAGGAATTAATTTTGACTATATGTTAGTTAAAAACAGTCGGTTAGAGGAACTTGGTATTGTTGGAGAACAGAGCGAGATTCCAAATTTCTCATATGCTTATGCATTATATAAGCAAGTAGATGAAGTCCTATATTGTTTTGATGAAATTACTGATGAATTTATGAACGCTTCTGATGCAACAGGCACTTTTAACGGTATTCGCATGAAAAAAATAGATGGAATATTGTATTTTAACTATCCTGATTTAAAAGCCAAAAATATTTATTCAAGATAATATAACAACAAGGTTAAGTTATAACTACAAGGACAATTCTTCGGAGTTGTCCTTTTTTATATAAAATTAAGGTGTGTAAAGCAAATGACCATTCCGACATTTTCCGCACAATTTTTAAGGGTATAATTTAAAAAATCCAACAAACAAGACAAAATATACCAAATACTAAATGACAAAAAATTTTAGAAGTGATAATATTTCTATATAATACGATATCAAGCAAGAACTTTCTTTGCAGGATGTTTGAATTGATAGTGGTCACCAGAAACTTCAACGAGGTACCAACCATCAGATGTAAATAAGTTGTTGCGAATCTAATAAGGGCACATATGTCGTGTAAACACTTTGAACAACGGATTGCCGGTTTTGCTACACTTCCCCCAAACCTTTTCGCAAAGTTTAGCTCTACTGAGGCTCAAAAGCTTCGTCAATCCTGGTACGTTATATACAATTGGCCTGATGGGGTGATAATTTGAAGCCAAAGGTAAGATCATTGTTAAGAATAAAAATTGGAAGAGCATACTATACTTTTCGCAGATATTATAAATGGTATTTTGGTAACAAGATATTTGCCAAAACAATGGAACCACAGCTTTATCCGGTTACAGTTTATAGACACCAGACACCTTTGTTAAGACAACTCAGGGACGTGGAAATGTGGTTACAACATAATAAAATTAAAAATTTAGAAATAGCTATCAGAAAAATAAACAAAATAACTATTAAACCCCAAGAGACGTTTTCGTACTGGAAGATTATCGGGAAACCGACCAGAAAAAAAGGTTATGTCAAAGGTATGGTGTTATTTTATGGTCACTTTCGGGATGGAATAGGTGGAGGGTTATGTCAGTTATCAAATTTAATATATTGGATCACACTTCATTCGCCACTTACAGTTGAGGAGAGACATAGGCATAGCTATGATGTGTTCCCGGATTCAAACAGAACTCAACCATTCGGAAGCGGTGCAACCTGCGTTTATAACTATATAGATTTACAGATTAAGAATAATACTAACCATACATACCAATTACATATTTATCTTACAAAAGAGAATCTTGTTGGAGAGTGGCTAACAGATGAAACACCGGAATTATCATATGAAGTCTATGAAAAAGAGCATTGGATAACACATGAACTATGGGGAGGGCACATGAGGCATAATATCATTCACAGACGAACACTTAATAAATATGAAGAAATTATAAATGATGAGTACATTACAGAGAACCACGCAATTAT
This sequence comes from Clostridia bacterium, assembly GCA_018433675.1. Lineage (GTDB taxonomy): Bacteria > Bacillota > Peptococcia > DRI-13 > SM3-B62 > SM3-B62. The sequence goes on along the minus strand of JAHDQS010000029.1, from coordinate 157,999 downwards.
GATGTATCAACCATTCTTACAAGAGGCGGCCAACAGCGAGTAACATTTTAAACAACAGCTTCACACAAGGGCGCGTTAAGGGGATAAATAAAGAAGGGATAGATAATCATGGGGAAAGAAGTCGGTTTGGAAAAATGCCATAGTGAGATTGAGGAAAGAGAGAGAAATAGTATAGCCTCTCCATTTGCGCTGGCCGGAGGTATTGTTGTTTGCTTAGCAGGATTATTTTCTTGTTGGTCTGTATTAAACGGAGAAAGTTTTTATGGATATAGTGCTATACTAGCTGCTTATTTAGCAACAACCAATCTTTATCAATACAAAGACGGGAAAAATAAAGTGTTTTTATATGTTGGCGCTTTTACGGCAATTACTGCGGTATTAAGTACAGTTTTGTTTTTCTTGAGAGGCAGTAATATTTATTAGGTTTAACTATAATTATAAAATCGGTTAAGCTAAGCTAGGGGGGAATAATGAACGTCAGATCAAACGTTATTAAGCGAATGTATATTATAATCATAATTTTGTTCAGCATAATATTAGGAATCGTTTTTTATGTTCTTGTTCCGTTGCCTAAAAGAGCGAGTAATCCTGGAGATTATCCAGCTGAATTCTACATTGAAAATATAAATAGTTTCGAACTAAAACCGCCAAATCAATGCGCGGCATATGCAACGGCGTACGTATTAAGAAATTTTGAGCAAGAAGGAATAGGGAAAAACATATATGAGAGATTGTCATTCAAAATACCCATTTCTGGATATGTATTGCCAAAAGGAATTATCATGTTTCTGAGGGCAGAAGGGTTTAAGGCAGAAACATATAAAGGTGACATATCAAGCTTGAAAAACAAAATAGCCGAAGGTCACCCAGTTATTGTCTTAATAGGACAAGGGCTTAGTTGGCAACATTATATGACTTTGGTAGGTTACAATCATGAAAAGAAAGAATTATATTTTTATGATTCCAAGAGGAGTACCGATGAGAATGAGTCGATACCGGGCAATCGGACAATGACGGAGGAATACTTTATGGAATTATGGGAAAATGGCTTGCCAATATTTAATAGGGTTTATATTTCAGTATCAAAGTAGGGAAAATCTGGAAGGATGGTATCATATAATTCAAAAAAGTCTTGGTGTAGATTATGAGCCAAATGAAGCTGTTATCCATGATACGCACAAAATGTACATTGGCTTTGAGCAAAACCCCTATGACAGTTCTCTTTCTGACGACTCGTGGGTTTACAGCCCATCAGGAGCTTTTGACGATGCCCACTTTTATCTATGCCCCTATTACTGTGTATCATTTTGATGAGAACTGGCAGCCGTACGTACAATTTGCAATCAACACCCCCGCATAACCAATTAAAATAACAAATCATAGATAAGGTTGTGATAATATGAAATATATGTGCCCCTTAATAGTTGTAAAAGACATTACAGTCTCAAGAAATTTTTATGAAAAGGTGCTGGGTCAAAAACTGAAACATGATTTTGGCGAGAATGTTGTATATGAAGGTGACTTCTCAATCCATTTGGAAGAACATTATAAAAAGCTATTAGGGAATGGCCATAACCGGATACTAAATAAGGCCAACAACTTTGAACTGTATTTTGAAACAGAAGATTTGGAAAAAGTAGTTAAGGAAATGAAGGACATTCAAATAGAGTTCGTTCATGGGATAAAAGAACAACCATGGGGACAAAGAGTCGCACGTATTTATGATCCCGATCATCATATTATTGAGATAGGCGAGGTAATAGGGTAGTCTACCAGCAAGAGGGAATGAGAGAAATGATTTATGGGGAGAAAAACATGAAAAGAGCATCAACATTAGCAATTAGGGTTATTGATTTTGATGGGTTTTATTGAATAAAATAACAAGGTAAGCATTAATAGCTATAATTCTATTTAAAGGGGGAGCAGATGAAAGTAGAGAAATGGAAGAAAGCAGTAATTACGGGGGTAGGTGCCGGAATTCTTATATTCTTGCCTTTGTGGGGAGAAATTTATCACAAAACCCCTTATTATATCGGGATTATCCTATTGATTCCGCTTGCCGTCGGCAGGATTATGTGGAATGAAAAATTTGAGGAGAGGTTTTATACCAGCTGGGGTAAAGCCAGGGAACAAGGGTTCAAAATCAACTTAGTTCGGGAAAGTGCAAAAGGGGCTGCCTTGATAGCTGTATTAGTAATAATAAATCAGTATTTCGGGCTTGGATTTACACCAATAGAAATAGTATCCCAACTTTCTAAAGGTATCCTGACATGGCTGATTCTGATGCTTTTGGGATTTGGCTTGATTTATGGAATAGCGGCTTGGTATGAAAAAGAAAAAAGATATTGCCGAATTTATTTCGAAATGAAAAAAAACAGGAAGATATCTGTAAATCGAGGTGAAACATGAAAACATATCGAAAAGAATTACACTTCAACCTTCCCACAAGAAGGGGCTATGTTAACATTACACAGCAAGTACAAACTTGTATCAATGAAAGTGGCATCAAAGAGGGACTGGTCTTAGTAAATCCAATGCACATCACAGCAAGTGTATTTATTAACGATGATGAGTCGGGATTACATCAAGATTTTGAAAAATGGTTGGAAAAGTTAGCTCCGGAGAAGCCGCATAGTCAATATCGCCATAACGGGTTCGAGGATAATGCAGATGCCCATTTGAAAAGACAGGTGATGGGGCGTGAGGTTGTTGCGGCAATCACTGACGGCAAGCTTGATTTCGGTACATGGGAGCAAATCTTTTATGGTGAATATGACGGCAAAAGAACAAAGAGAGTACTTGTTAAAATAATAGGGGAGTGAGGGAGAAATGAAAATAAGAAGAGCTGAAAATGGGGATGAAAATAACATTGCAAATGTTATTATAAAAACATGGAAGGTTGCCTACCAAGGGATCGTGCCTGACGATTTTCTGGAGTCATTAGACACAAAAAGGCATGAGAAGCTATTCAAAGAACATATCAAAGAGCAAAAGGAAACGATCATCGTACTTGAAAACAATGATGGGGAAATAATCGCAATGGTTTCAGGGGGGAAGGATCGTTCCGAAGAATATGATTGTGAGATTGTGGCGATATACGTTCTGCCAGAATACCAAAAACAAGGTTATGGAAAGCTGCTATTCAAGTACATAACTGAGGAGTACAAAAATAATAATTATAAATCGATGATTATCTGGACTTTCGCAGATAACAAAGATCAAAAGTTTTACGAAAAATTAGGTGGAACTATAGAGAAAACCGGCAAGCATAATATAGGCGGAACAGAAATACCGTTAGTTGGATATGTATGGAATGACATATGAAAGGTGGATATACATGACAGTTTTAAACACAGAAAGACTGATAATGCGGCCGATACAACCAAACGATTTGGATGACATTTTTAATTATTCAAGCACTTCGAATGTTGGACCGAATGCAGGTTGGAAACCTCATGAGAGCAAGGAAGAAACGCTTGAAATAATGAAAGAGATTTTTCTGGACAAGGAAACGGTGTGGGGAATTGAACTAAAAGAGACATCCCGAATTATTGGGTCGATCGGTCTGATTGATGATCCCAAACGTCAGTATGATTTGGTTAGAATGATCGGCTCTGCAATCGGTGAGAAATATTGGGGAAAAGGAATTATGACTGAGGCAGTTCAGAAAGTAATCCGGTATGGATTTGAGGGATTAGAACTATTGGCCATATCAGCATATTGTTTTCCCAATAATGAACGCTCAAAGAGAATAATAACGAAGTTTAATTTTGAATATGAGGGTACATTAAAAATGGCAGAGAAGATATTCAAAGGTGAGGTTTTTGCTAACGAGTGTTACTTGTTAACTAAAGATAGATATAACAATAATAATTTCGACGATCTTGATCTAAGGGAAAACTAAGGTAGCTAAGTTTAAGAACAGGCTTTTTTCCTAATTGGTATCCAGATTTGACTTCTAAAAGTCTGAGAAGCAAAATCGTTATTCTCATTCCATAAGATTTCAGGACCTTTTGCAATCTCATAGTGTGAGGAGGGAAACCATTCGGAATATATGCGACCCCAGATGTTTTGAAGTGTATCGGGAAATGGGCCCACCGATTCAAATACCGCCCATGTTGAAGCGGAAACTTCAAGATGGGTTAAGTTGTTCGGACATTCCATTGTTGTTGCAACTCCGATATGATGATCAAGTTCACCTTTTTCCTCCATTCGGCCTTCAGAGAAGTTTGTGGAGGCCTGAATTATTCCAAAAGGCTCGGTGTTGGAAAGCTCCTTGAGTTGTTGTATTATCTCAGTATTTAAGCTTTCCCACATCATGGCAATCTCTGGATTGACGCCGTCAAATATGATAGGAACTCTCTTCATGATACCTACAATTCTAAAGGGGTCTTTTTCTTCAATACGATATTTCATTACATTTCCTCCTTCGATTGATAGTTGAAATGCCATGCGTGGATAAGCATTAAGAGAATGGACGCTGTTTTTGCATTCGGAAGGAGTTATTCCATGAATGTTTTGAAATGCTCTGGTGAAAGAATCCGGTGAGCTGTAGCCATATTTAACTGCGATATCGATTATTCTGATATTGCTGTCACAAAGTTCAAATGCTGCCAATGTGAGACGTCTGCGGCGAATATACTCTGCGAGAGTGATGCCGGCTAGAAAAGAAAACATTCTTTGAAAATGGTATTCCGAGCAAAAAGCTAATCTGGCTACCTCCTTCATGTCAATATTGCTGGTTAGATTCTTTTCAATATAGTTTATGGCTTCATTCATTTTTTCAAGCGAATTCATAACCGCTGACCTCCTATCATCAATAGAATATCAGAAATCACTGAGGCGCATCCGACATTTTCCGCACAATTTTGAAGGGTATAATTTAAAAAATCCAACAAACGAGACAAAATATGCCAAATATTAATTGACAAAAAATCTTAAAAGTGGTAATATTTCTATATAATACGATATCTAGCAAGACTGGGTTTGCTCATTAGACTATTTACAACTTATTTCTCCTTAAAATATATTGAATAGTGTAATATTGTTTAACTAGGTAGAAAAAACAAAAATAAAGCGAAGAGGGATTTGTGTGGGGGTTGCTTATGCCTTATATATCAAATAAAACCTTTATCGATTTATACCAAGAATATAAAGAGAGCCGAAGAGGCATTACAGAATATAAGATCGCAAACGCACTGTATCTTGATTATGCCAAATCGGAAAACATCAACGAGATCATAAACGACCTAAATGAAGTATTAAAGAAACTTAAAAATGGATTCATATATGGGAGCATCACGAAAGAAGACTTGAGGGAAATTAAGCTAACTGCAAGGCAGGAGCAAATTGCCATGTTGAGGCAAAAGTACACATGTACGGAAGTAGCTAACATTCTTGGGGTGCCGCCTTCCACGATATTTATAACATATAACGCAGTGTTGAATAAAATTCTGAGGCATAAAGAAAAGATTGAAAAGAATATACCACCTGTCTTAAGCAAACAGCAGACAGATATTTACTTGCTCTACGCACAAGGCAAAAAGAACGCTCAAATAGCTGAACACTTAAACATCAGTGCCGATACGGTGAAAACTCAATTAAAAAGGATCAGAAAGAAAATGAATACGGGGAACAATAGTATATAAAATGTACTACCGGGTTTGTTATTGTCTTAAGGAGATGATATTAAGGTGATTTTTGCAAATAAAAGGGGAAAGAAAGCTATACAGGGTGGATATGCAATCAAACCGTGCGTAATCACTGTATGGTCACCGGCCGGTGAAAATACTTCTTCCGTAAGTTTTGAGTTAAGTGAAGCTATCAGTAAACACACGGGTGTGTTTTTGGCGGAATTACCGTGTCTGTCAATACCAAAACTAGGGTATATAGCCGACACGATGGATAGGGAAAATCACATTGATAACTTGATTCTGGAATTGGATAAAAAAGGAGAAACATCATTCAAATATGTACATAAGCTCCATGAAAGCTTGGCTGTTGTTGCGGCCAATACATATTCCCTTCCTGACTTTCCGATCGCTAATAGGGTGTCTCAAGATACATTGATCGAGACGCCGCTTAAATTAATAAAGATGGCCAGAAAAAACGGATATTCGGTAATAGTCTTTGAGTGTCAGGGTCAGCTTACCAGCCCAATGACGTTTTTTGCTATCGATTATGCCGATTATGTGCTTATACCGGTTAACAGACCTGAGGAATTAGCGTTTACGTTGATTAATATCAAACGTCTGGTATGTTCATTTAAGCACGACATTGAAAAATTTAAAATCGTCACCGGCAATATGGCTTTGTTAGAAGGTCATTTAGTAATAAACGACGATGAAGGAAAATACTTAGGTGAACTAGAGTCTTATGAATATAATATTAGCCATATTGTTAAAAGTATTGCGTTAAAGAATTCCGCGTCAGTTGTTAAAGATAAACACCAAGATGAAATGATAGATGAAGAAGTTATTATCCGGCTGTAAAAGGGGGCCATAAAATGACGAAGTCTTTTAACCCTTACGAGCATATAGGGAGACATGACACTGAGATAATAAAAGACATCGATGTTTCCAATACAGAAAGGTTACACAATATTGTGAACAAAATAAGAGCATACTTGCGCGATGAACACGCTCAATCTTTTGCAAAATCCATCTTAGAGCCCGGGACAAGAGAAGAGCTAAAAAGACTTATTGCTGATTACATCAACCAACGTAGGAACCTGCATATTGAAGGGATCCCTCTTGAAAGCTTAATCAAAACGGTACATCAGGAGATACTCTATTACGGCCCCATTCAAAAAGCATTGGATGACCCTAATGTAACTAATATTGATATCAATTCACCAAGGGATGTTTTTGTTGAAAGAAACGGCGAAGAAGAATATCGTCCGGAATACGGTTTTCGGGACGAAGATCATTTATATAGCGTAATCAATAAAATGCTGATTCCGTTAGGTAAGACGCTAACTGCTAATGAGCCTCATATTGACAGCCTTTTTGAGAATTTTAGGATATGTGCGGTTCTTCATGCGGAAAAAGGCGGTATATCCACCGAAAGTACTGTTGTTTCGATCAGAAAATTTGCCGAAGACACTATCACGCCGAAGCAGTTAGTTGAGTATAGCACTATGAGTAAGGAAATGGATGAGTTTTTTCAAGATGTGATACCAAGTTCAAATATTATTATTGCAGGTGCGACAAACTCAGGTAAGACTACAACGCTTGTTTCAATACCCCTATATTTTCATGAGAATACCAGGATAATCACGATTGAGGACAGTCCGGAAATGATGCTGCGAAGAAAGAAGGCTTATCGCAACTATAGGAACATTGTTCCTTTACAAACAAAGCATCATGAAAATATTGATAAAAGGTACGATATCGCCAAGCTTACTAAAGTATCACTGCGGATGAGGCCGTGGAAAATCATTATCGGGGAAGTAAGAGACGGCGAAGCTGCAAAGCAAACACATGAAGCGATGAATACAGGGCATTGCTGCTATATGACTATTCATGCTTCATCGGCCAGAAATGCGGCCACCAGGATTGTACAGTTGGCCGGTGACGGTTACAATGATGAATCCATCGCTGCCCAGCTTTCGGATACGGTTGATCTGATAATATTTCAGCAAAAAATGAAGAAGAGCCGCATAATAACTGAGGTTGTGGAGCTTGTTGGCTATGAAGGGGCAAAGCACCCTATTTGCAATACTATTTTTGAATACGTACAAAAAGGCGTTTCAGAAGAGGGGTATTCGCAAGGATTTCATCGGCGCGTGAACCCTATTTCCAAGGAGCTTGCCGGAAAAATGCGAATCAATATGATACCGGAAGATAGTATAAAAAGATGGCTTACCGTATAGCTTGAAGAATAAAATTTGATTAATGAGGTCTGAGAATATGTCTAAGAAACGCCCAATAAAAAAATTACTCACTGATATTCATGGTGAGGGGATTATCACCGGCCTTTATACGATGCTGATTTTGACTATTATATTCTTCATTGGGATAGACATAGCCGGATATACGTCTACAAGTTGGAAATTGAGGAATACATGTCGGGAAGCCCTTACCTTGATGAAGATTGAAAACGGCTTCGATAGCCAAATAGAAGAATTTTTTTATGATGTAGCAGAGACCAATGGGCTAGATATAAGGCAACTTGATGTCAGCGGAACGCCAAAACCAAGACAAAGAGGGGACGTTCTTACTGTGCGGGCTAGTATACCATATAATCTACGTTCCATTAGGCCTTTTAACCGGCAAATCATTGTAGACATCGATTATGAAATTTCAGGTTTAGCCCAACAATATGTTAGGTAGGTGTAACCATGAGAGTTCCTTTTTGGATGCTGTTGGGGCTTTTTATTTCAATCCTTATCATGGATGTTGCAACGGTCTGGTCGGTAAGGGATGAGATAATAGTTGCAACAGAAATGTCACTTGACGCTGCTCTTGTTGCCGGTGTTTATAAAGAAGACAGAGCCGGAGGCAAGCTTCAAGCAAACGAAGAAGAATGCCGCTATACAGCAAAAAAGAGGTTTAAAGAGAATCTAAAGCTTAATAATCAATTGGAAAACAGTAGAATGAAGGATACTACGTTTGATGTAAAGTTAATAAATAACAAGGGAAGACCGAGGGTTGAAGTGTATGTTGAGACATATATAACAACTATGTCCCCTAAAATTTTTGGGATGCCAGGGGTTCCTGTCAGAATACATAGAATTCAACATCATTTAGATGAATACAATTAAGGGGCGATACGTTTCTTAGATAAAAAAAACAGACATAGTAGCGATTAATGCTTTAGTCACAAAAAAGAAATAGAACTGTGCCGATAACACAGTTCCAACGGGATTAAAAACCCTTTGGTATTGTGGCCGGCCAGGATTGGACAACCACTCATTTAGGAGCATCCGGTGTTACCGCACCGGACCACTATGTATTATTAGCTAAAAAAATAAAAAAATTACAAGTGCGAGGTGTTTTTTTTGAAAAAAGGTATTGCTATTGCTATTCTCACAACAATATTGATGATGTTATCAATTAATATTTTGGCGGTCTGCCCCTGTACCCAAAATACAGTGGTAGTTTATGTAGACGGAGAAAAACTTCCTTTCCCGGATCAAGCTCCATTTATAAACCCTGACAACAGAACATTAGTTCCTGTAAGGTTCGTATCAGAGGCTTTAGGGGCAGATGTAGATTGGAACGGTGAGCAGCAGCGTGTTGATATATCCCACCAGGGTAAGGGGATACAACTTACCATTGGACAAAGAGAAGCCCAGGTAGATACCGGTGTTGTCACCCTTGATACCAATGCAGCCATAACCAACAGCAGGACGATGGTGCCATTAAGGTTTGTCAGTGAGTGCTTGGGGGCGGAAGTCGAATGGAACGGTGTTGCCAGGGAAGTTTATATCACCACTCAAAACGCAGAGCCTGTCAAACCTTTTGAAGGACAGCCATATAACCAAGTTGTGGACTTACCTACGAGTGATTACCTGGGATACGAGCTTTATCGAGCCAACGAACCAGGGGCCAGGGTATCATACATCACAGTAGATAAACTCCCCATGCGGGTAGGCAGATATGTCATTTATTCTCTGACTGTGGATAATGAATATGTACATGTTAAACAAAGGGCTATAACAGACAGCAACATGGTGAGAGCTGTTTCAATGCACATAAAAGAAAACGGATATTTAAACAGATCGAGACACTATGCAGATGGCCAACCGGGAATATTCATTTACAGTTATCCTTTAACTCTACGAGGGGAAATTGCCGATGGGATAGGAAAAGCCGACAAAACGAAGATAGAAGCCTTTGTATTTGATGACGGAATTAATTCAAAATCACAAGTACTCGTCATAGCAAATCCCCTTTATGAAGGAGGCAACTAAATATATGAAAAACAGGGTAGTCTACAAGGCCTTAATCGGCCTTGTTCTAGTTTTAATTCTTCTCACAGGATTGTATGTACCGGCTGAAGCAGCACAGCCTGTTATGAGTTTAATATATGTTGGATCCTGGGACATCTGGAGGCATTCCGACGGCGTAACCTGGCAATATACCGGCTGCCCCGGTCAGGAAAAAGAATGTACCTTCAATCTGGAAGCACCGGAAAGCTTGGCTGAATATGAGAACGTAGACTACAAAATCGTCTCTTTAGACATAACCGAGGAACAATACAACCAACTGGGCGGGCATCAAGGATTAAGTTATGATGATTTTGAATTTAACTTTTACATATTTAGGCCTAATAACTATCGTCAAGTCTGGGATAAAACCGTGTCATTAACTTTAAGTGGTACTTATGACGACGTGAAAAAAGAATGGCAAAACAAGCTTGTAGAAGGCCGTCGTTGGTACCTGCCGGTGATTGTCGAATGGTACGGCGATCAGGCACCACAACCGCCGCCGCCTCAGCCGAAAGCACCTGCCAAACTGGGCTGTCTGGAAAAGCCCAGCATAACACAAACCTGGGAAGAACTATATACCTGGGAAGTCTACCATCCTGCTACCTGTTACGATGAAGAAGGAGAGGAATATGACTGTTCCTGGATTGAGAATAAATGGGCTATACCAACGTACTCTGAGACTTTAAGCGCAAGTATCTCTGTTAACACCAAACAAGGAATACCTACGGATCCGGATAATCCCAAAGAGTCAGATCGGGAAAGCAGAGGATCCTGGGAGATCATCCCTGACACCCAAAAGAGAACGCCAAAATACTCGGGAAGGCAGGGGACACCGTACAAGGATATTAACATCTACGGCTGGGATCCTAATGAAGTAACCAGAGCCGGATACGGCTTTGAAGTAACGGTAAAAACACAATACACTAACGACTGGGAAACACAAGTACCGGATGGGGCTTCTGCTCATGGTGGTACATACAAGGGACCTACCAAGGTCACCGCCTACTTCTATAACACGGCGGGCAGATTTGTCGAGAGCGTGCCTATGGAGGCCACAAAGGGCAAACCCGGGGATAAGAATATAACCTGGGAACTGCCAGAGAAAAGATTAGACTTCCACGATGGAACACGTGTCTGGGAAAGGAAGCACTACACTGATATAAACAACAAAGACGGGTACTACGAAGTAGTTGTCTACATAGAAGAAGTCGGAAAACACGATCTTTGCCTGATTAGAGCAAAAGAAGTGGCCATTTATGGTGATATGTACGATGATTCGTATACAAGAATTGCAACAAAAGATGAATAGGGGGTAAAGGCGTGCGCTTACTACTTGCTACAAATCATCCGGCCATCGATTCTATTATGTTCAAATTGGAGAACGAGGCCGGTATTAAAGAACTGGAAAAATCACTTAAGCATGATGGGCTTTCTAAATGGGTAGAGCCCATTTTAATTGTCGATGAAGTAAAGTATAAAGAAAGGCTCATTGAAAAGGCCAAGGCCTGCAGACCGGATGTAATTGTCTTGTATGATAAGCTTCCGGGCACAGTAGAATTAGAAGTGTTGTTCGAAGAGATAAGGTTAGAGGTTAAAAGCGAGGCCGGAAAGGATACCCGTATCATCTTTATAACATCCCTTGAACAAGGAAGTCCTTTGTTGCGCAAAGTCGTTGAGCTAGGCATCTGGGACATCATTGCCGGCAAGGATATTCATCCCGTCGATATTATCAAAAAGATCTACAGGCCGGGCAATTATTCGGATGTTGCCCGGTTTAAACTGGCGCCTGAGGCGGAAAACCAGATCAAACGGATGCCTCTGGTCTCAGAAGTAAAAGAGAAAGTAGTTGAAAAAGAGGTTGAAAAATTAGTAATCAGAGAGATCAAAGAAGTCAAACGTCAACGAATAATAACCTGGTGGTCGGCTTCCGGAGGTGAAGGAAAAACAACTCTGGCGGCTTCACAAGCTTACCAATTGGCTAAAAAGACAGGGGAAAATGTGGTTCTGCTGGATTTTAAGGAGGCAAACCCGTCTTGCCATTATTGGTTTAATGTCATGCCCAAAGATACGTTGGAAATAATCGATGCGATAGAAAAAGGATTTTTGAATCAAGCAGTTATTGAAAACAATATGGTTACATACAGCAAAATACCCAATCTTAAGATTTTTACAGGCATTGACCTATACCGGATCAATTCCTGGGGTCCTGAGTACTTTGATTTGGTGAAAAATAACTTGAAATCTCCATATATCATCATTGATACAAATGCCGGTCTCTTTTTCAGTGGGACGGTATCAGCTTTGCAGGGCGCAGATATGGTAAGCGTGGTTGTCGAACCTACATACAAATCAATAGAGGAAACGCTGCGGTGGCTAGACTTTATCAAGGATAAGTGGGGAGTGCCAAAAGAACACTTTGAAATACACTTCAACAAACTATCCTTTAAGAGTATTGATGCAGATACACTCCGTAAGGCATTTAGTGAATATCAAATTGGCGGGGTATACAAATATACCGATAACGTAATTGAGGCTTTAAATAAAGGTATCCCTGTGGAAAAAGGGTTTGAGAACCTATTTAATGATTTGATATTTGCAGAAGGGAAGAAAAAGAATAATATACTGTCTTTTTTAAAGAGGTGAAAAGATGCAACATAATCCTTTTGAAGTAAGGAATACCACAGCAAGAGGCACAGAAACGGAGAATATCAACATCATCGTTGATCAAGTAACGGATAGCCTGGTCAATAACCATTACAAATTAATATCGCAAGTAGAAACCGGAAGTGCAACTAAATCCATTCTTGAAGCCGAAATCATAAAGATTATTGATAAGCTTGAGAACAATCCTATTCCCCGAGAGACGATAATCAATAATGTGTTTGATAACATCTTTGGTTACGGCCCTCTTGAACCTTTACTCAATGATGGTAACGTCTCAGATATATATATCAATAATCCTAATACCGTCTATGCGGTGACAAAAGGCGTAAAAAAACGTGTTTCGGTGGATTTTGGCAATAATCAAAGATTGCTGGCCTTTTGCCGGAAAGTAGCTGCCATCTGTGGGGGACGGATAAACGAAAATGAGTCTGAAGTAATAGTGACCGATAGAAAAAGAAACCTGCGTATTGTAATTTCCATTGAGCCGATCAATGTCGGTTGTCCGTCTTTGTCAATAAGAAAGCCCACCACGGGCTTTTTATTATCCGAACTCATCCAACTCGAGATGATTGATGAAGCTATGTACAAGCATCTCAAGGATTCAATTGCCGCCAAAGATACGATAATAATTGCCGGAAAAGGCGGGAGTGGAAAAACCACTCTTTTAGGCGCTCTGATTAATGAAGTCCCTCACACAGAAAGAGGCCTGTTGATCCAAGAGACAAATGAAATCACAGTCACACATCCGGATATTGTCAGCCAATTGGTGAAGGTCTCGGATGTCTCTGGAAATAAAAATTACACTTTATTTGACCTGACACGTTTTGGCCTTTTAATGAGTCTGGATAGGATGTTCATCGGTGAACTGAAGGACCGGGAGGCCTTTGACTTCTTTAATGCGGTTTTTACCGGTCACCTTGGATCAATGGCTACCGTCCATGCCAACAGCGCTCAAGAGACAGTGGACAGGCTTGTTTTATTGATGAAAAGAGCCGATACCAACCTCACCGGTGAATATCTGAAAGAACTATTGGTATCTTCTTTAAACCAGATTATTTTCATGAAGGATTATCGTATCCAAGAAATAGTTAGTATCGTGGGATACGATGAGAGAAGTAAAAAAATATCATACAAGAGATTGTTCTCCAAGGGGGAGAAAGGAGGTTTATCGAAGGTTGATATTAGTTAAAACACTGTTTCTGACACTTCTTTTTTATCTGCTTTTTACATCATTAGGCTTCAGGGGTATTAGGGAGAAACAAAAAGCAAGGTTTGCTATATTCCTCAACAAAGTCAAGCTCTTTCGGGATATTGAAGTACTGATTAAGTCGTCGGCCATGGATATGAGGATGCCCTTCTTTAATACATACTCGTTTTTGACAATATCCTGTGCCGCATTCTTTGCCATTTTCTTTTTCTCATACCAAATAATGAAAAGCATCGTTCCGGCCGTTTGTTGTGGATTGATTTCAAGCCTCATTCCTTTATTAGCCTTGAAACTCCTGCGAATTTACAACATTCGGAGAGTCCGGAAAAACTATCACGGTTTTCTCTGTTCTCTGGCCGGATTTTACTCTTTGTCCGGTGATATTGTCGGCGCGTATAGAAATGCAGCCGATTATACAGGAGAGCCCTTAAAAACGTACGTTAAAGAGGCAGTGTATAAATACGACAGATCCAACGTTAACTTCACAGTTTGCTTAGATGAACTCATGGATAGGGTAGGGGAGAGAGAGTTGATCAAGTTCCTGAAGTTTACCAAGCTATATCTTTTGCATGGAGGGGATTACGGTATTATGCTTGATAAACTCAACACCCAATCACAACGCATGGAATCATCGCGTTTATCCCTTTACTCCTCGGCTTATGTAGGGATCATTGCCATAGCTATCATGACTTTTGTAGATATTGCTTGTTTGGCATCACTTTTCAAAATAGATGATAATGCTGCCTATGTGTTAAGCTCCACGCTTATGGGCAATGGTCTTATTCTGCTGAATTTGCTGGCGGTTGTTTTTGGTGTCTTTACCTCATTTCGCCTTTTTAAAGGGGGCGCATATTAGTGTTTATTAAAATTGCCTTCTTTGCTGTTTTGTTTTTTTTGCTTTTGGGACACATCTTTCTGTCCCATGATAAAAAGCTAAAGAGAGCCTTAGGTCAAGAGACGAGCGTTGACATAAGAAAGGGGGTAGGTCGCTTAGGAGAGAAGTTTTTAAGATATTTCAATAGGAGGGAGGTCGAAAAAAACCTTAAACAAGCCGGTAATCCATGGGGTATTACAATTGATAGCTTTGTAGGTCTTAAAATCGTTTTGCCCTTTGTCATGGCGGGTATTCAGTTGTATCTTAGATCTAATCTCTACTATCTTTTGATAGTCTCTTTTTTTTGCTTCTTTTTGCCGGATGTGATTCTTGTCATGGTCAAGAATGAAAGAAAAAAATATTTCGATAAAGAATTACCCGATGTAGTAGATATTTTCGAATCGGCTGCCGAGTCCGGTATGGATGTCGGTACTGCCTTTTATTTGGCGGCGGAATATGTTAACGGGAAAGAGCTAAAAAAGGAGTTATCCTTATTGGCCGCCAGATATGCAGTGACAAAAGATAAAGAAGCTGCCTTGTTAGACTTCAAAGATAATGCCGATATGTATGACGTCGATCTTTTAGTGCTGGCCCTTTTGCAGGATACCAGGACGGGTAAGGCAAGGGAGATGCTGCAGTCTCTTGCTCATTCTCAGTCCAATAAAATGCTCGCTGTTATAGAAAGGGAAGGGAAGGCGGTTGAATATCGGGTTTTACTGGCTTGTTCATTTATGGCGGTTACCATCGCCATCTTAGTGTTTTATCCATATTTTTCGATTTTAGATACAGGATTGCATAACATTTTTAATTAGAATGGAGGATGATTGTTGTGTTGAAAAAGATGTTTGGTTTGATTGAAAGGATTTTGAAAGAGAAGAAAGGGGATACAAATACGGTGGGCTGGATCGTGCTGATTATTTTTATCATCCTGGCCGTGGCCCCTTACATCCAGGATATCGGTGAGACCATGGTGTCCGGGGCGACCGATCTAAACACACAACTTACCGAAACTTTAAATGATGATTGAGATGTTGAACTTGCTTAAAACCAGACGCGGCAGCAGTGAAATAATTGCTGTTTTGCTTATTCTGCCACTTTTTCTTTTTCCTCTCTGGGACGGGTTTTACATATTTCAGGAAATACACAAATACGATATTTTAAAACAAGCTGCCCGCCAAGCGATTTTGAGGATGGAGTCGCAAGGCGGGCTTACCCCTGCCGATCATGGGGATTTGGTTTTATATCTGACAGAAAAGGGTTTTGTTGAAGATGATCTGACGATCGATTACACCCCGTATCCGGTGGAATATGGAGAAGATGTGATTATATCAATTAGTTACAACTACACAAAGACGAGATTCTCCCTGACATTGACCGGCCTGGATAGGGTAGAGGAAGATGGGGTGATGACCTGTGGGCCACTCAAAAGCACCAGTAAGCATTATGAGAGATAAAAAAGGCTCGGCAGTTATGCTGCTGGGCCTGCTCTTCATTTTTTCGTTTTTTCTTTTAAGTATGATGGTCTTAGATTATATGGTGTTGAAAACAAATATGGAAAAAGCCAAGGACGCTGTCATGGCTTCATGTTTAGCTGCTTCAGGTGAAATCGATCAAGAGGCCTTAAGCTATAACGTACTTGAAATAGACGAAAATGAGGCCGAAGCAACCTTTATTTCGTATCTGCATGATAATATACAGAGGATTTGCGTTGACCTTCCGGTGATAGAAGAATTCGAGGTATACAACCAAGATGACTTACCTGCCGTGTGTTCTTGCGGGAATTCTTTAGAGTCTCCCGCAATTCATACGATTGTGAGAATGACATTGAAAAGGCCCGTCTTAGGTGGCCTGTTAGGTGATAACTATCCTTTCCGGATTCATATAGACAGTGATGTTGTATTGGAATGAGGTGATCTATTTGTTAATTAACAAGAAAAAACTGATCTTGATTTTTATTTGTCTTGTTTTAGGTGTGATAGTTGCATACAAGGAAACCACATTTATTCGTACTAAGGAAGTAAAATATGCTCAGGTGGTTGTGGCTAAAAGCGATATCCCTGTTAATTCACTCCTGGAGAAAGGAAGGCTTGAGATCAAGGATTATCCCGAAAGCATTGTTAACTCAGAATTTGTTCAAAGTTTAGAGGATACGGAAGGAAAATATGCGTTAAGGGAACTTAAGGAGGGTACTCCTTTATTTGAATCGGATATAGCTGAGAAAAAAGCAATGATAGTGCCGGAGGGGATGGTCAGGGTATCTTTTTCCATCAGTTTGCCTGATTCCTTGGCCGGTGCTGTTTTACCCGGGGATCTTGTCGGCATCGGATATGCCTCAAATGACGGAAAAACTTCAGAACAGTTGTATTCTGATGTACCGATAACAAAAATCACGGATAAGGCCGGCTATGATTTAAATTCGGATAAGAGCAACAATAAATATGATATTACAGGTGTGATACCGGCCACGGTCACTGTTATCTTAAAGCCCGAGGAGGCCGTTGATTTAAAGCGATATGAAACAAAAGGTCGTCTGTTTCTGCTTGGGTATTAAGGAGGTGAGATAGAGGTGATATACGGAAAGGATTTATTTAAAACGTTAACTGTTTTCGTGTTTCTTTTGTTTATGCTATTGCCTTGTGTACCGGCCAAGGGAAGCGAAATGTTTATTGATGATACATTCTTAAATACAGATCAGATCGATTTGGCGAAAACGACGGCCCGGGTGGATGTTGCAAACGGTTGGGTCACATTAGCCAAAAAGAATCTTGCCAATTCATTACTTTTATATCCTGATAGCTATGATGTAACGCTAATAAATGACGATGCAGTGGAAACGTATCAATACAACGGTTCCGGCATGGTGTTAAGCGTGGGACACAGTATTAATGGAGGTCTTGCCGAACCGGTCAGTATAGCCGGTCGACCAGGCGAATATATTGTCCTGGATCGGGGCTCAAAGACGGCGTGTTGGTATCATTATGACGGTAGTGGCATGGTCCACAACGGCTCGTTAAGCATCAGCGCTTTGGATGATCCCCGGGCCATAGATGTTTATTCCGACACATACGATTTTGCCCTGCTTGATAAGGCTGATCTTAATTGGTATAGCTATGACACTCTAGGCATGGCTCCTAATCACTTTTTAAGCTTTGATACCGGGACTTCCGGCAATCCGGTCAGCCTCTCTTTAGAGAATGATAATTTCGCTTGTGTCGTACTGGATAAGGCGAGGAAGGAAATACGACATTATTCATACAACGGCAGTGAGATGGTTCTTGATGCCTCCAAGAGTATCCAAACTCCGGGTGGATTAACCGATCCCAAAAGCCTTTCTGTCAGCAAAGACGGAGGGTTTTATTTAGTTATAGATGATAATGATGTCAAGGCTTATAACTACGACGGTTCAAGCATGATATATAACGGGGCTTTGTCCCTTGCCGGGCTGAATAATCCATTGGCCGTGGCTTTAAAACCGGGCTCTTTTGATTATGCCGTTTTAGAAGAAAACACAGGAAATCCTCAAGTTTCTTATTATGCCTTCAACGGTAGCGGCATGGAGGAAATACCGGATTTACGGATAACAGGTTTGGACGGTATCGGTTTCGCCAACGATCAGTTGCTTGTCGGTAGGGCGGCAACAGCTGGTTATGGTGTAACGGGACTTAAGTTGTTGGCTAATGTAGATACTCCACCCGATACAAGTGTTGCTTGGGAGGTAACAGTTGACGGAGCAGTCTGGAAATCCATCATTCCGGGCGGTGATGCTGTGAAGTTTTCTTCTGCCGGAACGCATCCTAATTATCGAGCAACGCTGCATACGGATGATATTGCCGTTACGCCTAAGGTTTTAGATGTTCAGTTGATCGATTCTTCCTTATCTGTTTCCGGTTATACGGATAAGGGCGAGTATAAAGCGGGGGAAGCCATGATAATATATGCCGATACGGAAGGCTTTGCGGATTCTGTTGAAACCATCATGTGGTGGACCGGAGGTAACGGTTTTACAACGGAGTCTAGTACTGATTTAGTTCCGGAGCTGCCGGTTTCTAATGATTTGAATACTTGGTATTCGCGTCATGATTACCCCGGTGATTATGATAAGGTCGTTATTATTCCCAGAAATATGGCTGATGGGGAATATGTGGTTTCAATCAAGGCTTACCGAGGAAGCAATGAGGCAGAAGACACTGTAACAATCCAAGTTGTCGGCAGTCAGTTTAACAAAATCAGGACCGAAATATCTGACCAGGAGTATATGAGGTATGAATGAGAATGTGGCTGTTTTGTTGTTACTGTTTGTCTTGAGTATCATCGACATAAGGAAGAGAGAAGTACCTCACTGGGGTGTGCTGATACTTTTTGTGTTTTCTTTGGTTGCGGTGGATGATTATTCCTCATCTTTCTTTTGGTGCCTATATGCTTTTGGGGGTTTAAGTCTTGTCTACTTTATCTCCAAGGGTGCTATCGGCGGCGGTGATGTGAAGTTACTGACGGCTTTGGCTTTTTATTTGGGAGCAGAGTTCGTTTTCTATTTAGGATACTTTTCATTCGTTTCTTGCCTGGGGTTTTTGATTGGGTTTTTGTATTACAGAAGCATAAAGATATCATTGCCTTTGGTGCCCTTTGTTTTTTCGGCTTTTTTGCTTTGGAGTTTTTGAGAGTTTTAAGTTTAAGGGGGTTGATAACAAATGAAAAGCTTTAAAGAATATGTAGTGATAGTTGTATTGCTTGTGTTGGCGTTAAGTGTATCAATAGGCAAACCGGTATTTGCGTACACGATATCAACATTTGATTCGCAAACATATTGGGAACAGTACTGTTCTGGTAGTTATGACGGTGAGTTCGGATATAATTATATGACATATACATATGGAGGAAGTTTAAAGGCGTTTCCAATATACGCAAGTTCAGTCATACCTGAAGGTGCTGGGGTAAGAACAGCAAACTTCAGACTTTGGGTGCGCACGCAAAGTTACGAAACATCTTTTACTTTTTCAACTCCAAGTGGTGGGTCTGTAAATACAGGGGTTACAACAGGGGCTTGGTCTGAGTATAGAGATTATGACATAACAAACATTGTAAGGAACCATATTTCAAATGGAGGGAACAGGGATTTTCCGATAGGAATATACTCAAGTGGATATTGTAAGATAGGGGTTAATGGACATAATGGATATTGTGGATATTCCCCGAAATTAGATGTAACATACGGTGTACGTCCAACAGAACCTGTAATCAGTAATCCATCAAGTACTCGCTATGAAGGTGATACACTGCCGATTACTCTGAGGTCTACTCAGGCTGATAATAACACTATTAAATTTGAGATACAGTATAAGGAAAGTGATGGCATTACATGGAATCAATTGGTGACAACAGGATATACTTCATCGGGGAATAGTTTGAATTATAGTTGGGATATTTCATCATTAGAATGGGGCGATTATGTTATTAGAGTGAAGGCTATAGATTGTTATGGCGGATATTCAGTTTGGGAGACAAGCGAAGTATTTAAAGTAGGGCCTGATCCTGCGGAGGCTGCCAGAATAGCCGCAGAAGAAGCAAGAGAAGCTGTCAATGAAATAAAGGATATATTGGAAAGAGACGTGGAGCCTCCGGTAATAACCAGGTTCAGCCCTATAATAGACAGAGTAATGCTAGTAAGAAACAATATAGAGCAATTCTATGTGATAGCGAGAGACAATAGGACAGCAAATAACGAGCTGCAGTACAGATACAAGGTCGGAACTGGAGTTTATTCGGAATGGGCAGATTTAGAAAATCAAGTTGTCAACTTAAATTTAGGGTCAACTAATGGATATAAGCAAATAACATTGGAAGTTAAGGATTTGGCTGGCAATATAGCTTTGGAGAGTATGGGAGTATTTAAAATATAGGGTTATGGGCTCAATGTGAAAAAGGGGGTTGATTACAAATGAAAAATTTCAAGAGAAAAGTGTCAGTTATATTACTTTTGTTAATAGCAATCATATTAGTAGGTACAAATGAGGTATATGGCATGACATCTAGTTATGGTATAACATCTTTTGTAACTCAGGGGTTTTACGGTAATGGAACGCCTTCTGGAAATCCATATGATGATATAAATAGCACTACTACATCTGTTTCGGCATATTATAGTTATGGCAGCACTTATAGGACAAATGTTAATGTAGGATATAATATAGCAGTTCCTGCCGGAATAAAAGTGATAAGTGCTAAACTTAGGGTTTATGGCTACACTGATGGCAGTTATTATGATTACGGTGACCGTATGGCGGGGGCTAGATTTTTTGGCAGGCTGATAACATCAAACCTTACGCTAGGTTGGCATGAGTTTGATGTAACTTCATATTTAAGTAACTTCGATGGCGGTAGTAAGTCGGATACAATAAGTACTAATTTTCAGGAATATCATTATAATGATAATTTTGTGGATAATGATTTTCGTATATACATGAATGGATCAACTTATAAACCTCAATTAATTATTAACTATGAATATAAACCAAGCACTCCAATAATAAATTCACCTTTAGCTGATTCAAATAACAGAGGGACTGTAAGCCTTGCTGCAACAAGTACAGTGACGTCAGGGACAATAACATATAACTGGCAATATTCTTTAGATGGTTCGACGGGATGGACTAATATAGGAAGTTCGACAAGTGGTTATGAATGGGAGATACCTGAAGAAATAGAAGAAGACGCAAAGATATATGTAAGGTGTAACGCTGTTGCAAATGGAGTCAGCAGCGTTTATTCTTCAGCGATATCTTTTAATAATTCTTATGACCCGGCCGTGGCTGCTAAGATTGCTGCAGAAAAAGCTAAAGAATCAGTTGATAAGATGATTGAGTTTATAGGAAATCCAACAGTAAAAATAGCAGCTATTAGCAAGGCAACAGCCACAAAAGACACATCTATTACAACAGCATTATCTTATACAAACAAAATAGGTACATTAGAAGATATGGAATATTCATATCGTATTAATTACGGTATGTGGGGCGAATGGAACAGTTTAAATGATACAGGAGAAATGATGATAGATATTCCTTTACAGGTAGGATTGAACGTAATTGAAGTTAAGGTGAAGAATGAATTGGGGCATATATCTGAACCAGCAGTACTGAATATGTGGAAACTGTAAAGATGTGCATTATAGAGGAGGGGGAATTTAGATGGGGAAGGTAAAAAGGACAGTATTTATTACTCTAATATTATTTTTATTTAGCGGAATAACGGCCAATGCAGCAACTATGACAATACCAGGGACGAGTATGAGTTATTCCGGTATTGATTATGATTCAGGTAATAATAGATATGGAGCATCGGCTTATTACTACGAATATGCCGATGATTACGTGTTTGTGAGGCCTACAGTAGGCTTTTCCGGGAATTGCAATTTGCCGTCTAACACTGTTATTACAAATGCAACATTTCGTATGTATGGTGGTCTATGGGTAAATAATCATTGGGAATATGAATTTTATCCGGCAACATTTTTCGGTATTGAATTCTGGACCCCGAAACATTTTACCGGTACTCGTAATACTTGGTGGGCAAATGGAAGCAGTAGTTATTATTCACCGTGTTTTTACAATTTTAATGTGACGAATTATTTTACTAACTCATCGCCGAGTTTTAGTTTTAGTAGTACTTTAAATACGACTGGTTACGATTCAGCTAGTTTTTATTATGAGCCATCACAAAGCTATATTCAGATAACTTATCAATATAAACCGTTGCAATCAACGATTAACGCTCCTACCGCAGGTTCATATAATAAAGGATCTGTATCTTTGTCTGCATCAAGCACTGTAGCAGACGGATCACCTATGACATATGATTGGTACTATTCTTTAGATGGTAGTGTGAACGGAACTTATATAGGAACTACATCTTCTACTTTAATGTGGGATATTCCGGAAGAAATCCCTGATGACACTGAAATTTATGTCTACTGTTACGCAAAAGCAAACGGAGTTTACAGTGTGGTTTCTGCTCTTACGCCTTTTATTAAAGGATATGAGCCAGCTGTAGCTGCTAAAATGGCAGCTGAAAAAACTCTCAATTATTTAGTTAGGCCTGAAGTAACAGTGCAGTCGCCTGCTATGGCTACTTGTACATCTGGAATACATTTTCCTGTAATGCTGACTTACACTGATGATTATGGGGAAGATTTAGATAACATGGAATATTCATATCGTATCAATACAGGAGAATGGTCAATATGGCAGGATTTATCAGGTGGCGGTAGTGATATTGTGACAATTCCTATCAGCTTTTCAGGCATTAATTTTATTTTCGTAAAAGTAAGGAACGAAGCAGAAGTTGAATCCAAGCAAGCGAGTTTAAATGTCTGGAAGCTATAAACAAAAGCAATTCGAGGAGTGTTAAACATGAAAAAGAAAATCAGTACGATAGTAATTAGTGCAATATTCTTGTTATTATGGTGTATGCCCGCACAGGCGTACAATTATTTTAATCCTAGTATTGGTTGGATTAGAATACCCACAACGACTAATGAGGGCATAGAGTCCGGCTACGTTTATGTTGACGATGAAAACAATATATATCTTTTTTACATGATAAACGGGTCCAACTCTACATTAAAGCAAATTAAATTCAATCAATCAACACAGACTTGGAGTAGTCCGCAGACTGTAACGATAGGTGGAGCAGGAGTAGATTACTATAGGCATTCGATGAGATACGTAAATGGAACGTTTCATATTATGACGTACTATTATGGTAGTTATGTATATTACGGAACGTCTGGGAATGGCGTGTCATTTTCAAGAACAATAGTGGATAATCAGGCAATATCACCAAAAATGACTGTAAAAGCTGACGGCAAGGTAGCTATAGCATATGGTAAGCAGCAACCTTGTAGTTATTATGTGTACAGCAACTACGGAGGAAGTTTTACTAAAACAACTGTAGCTACTGGACTGCCTTACTATTTGGGATATATATGGGGTAGTGGAAACTCATTTACAGGTAAAAGATCAATAGAATCTGGTGATTGGGATTATTACTACACTGACTCAATATATTGGAACAATACACAAGGAACATGGGAATTTACGCAAGGGATGAATGGATCTACGTCTGCCGGGTATCCAAATGGTTCATTGATGCCGAATATGGAGTACCCTGTATATCTAGGAGATCATATTAATCCTAATTCAATATGGAGCGGTGCTCAAGGAAGTGCATATGTAGCAAGGTATTATGATGATGATTCGGATGGCAGATCTTTAATCATAGGAAATTATTGCTGCTCGTGGGGATGGAGTATTCCAGACAATTATCGTATGAGGGCGATAGGGAAGCTTAACGGTCCTGACGGCAGGTTTATTGTGTTCGGTACCGGATACAGTGGGTCAACTCCTTGTTTACAGTACGCATACATAGACCACGTACTACAACAGTCATTATCTACAAACAGTAAAACAATAACATCATTAACCATGCGGTTTACTCAAGGACAAAATACGAATCTTTCAAGGACATATACAAGGTTTTCTTTAAATGCTGATATGGGGACACCTGTTAAAGAAGTAGTTACAAGTAATAATCAATACACAGGTACAAATTATGATATTATTGCGGATAGCCTGATACCCAGTACCGGGTACTACGTGCAGAACACTACAACAGACGGGGTAAGAACAGTAAGTACTAATCCGATATTAGTCTACACGCTTCCGGCAATCCCGGGAACGCCTGAGACACTAAGTATAGACTCAACACAAGTGCAAATATGTTTTGACATTAGTAATAACGGGGAAGGAACTGTATATGAAGTTGAGAGAAGCATGAGTGGTAATCCCAGCGGCTCAGATTGGAGCAGCGTTTACATAGGAGAAGAAAACACATTCATAGATACTGGATTAGCGGCTAAGACAACATACTATTACAGGGTTAGATCTAGGAATTTATCTAATGAATGGAGTGATTATTCGTCAATTAAAGGAGTTCAAACCTTAGCTGCGGATACTGTAGCTCCCGTTGTCAGCTTAAAATTAAACAACGGCAAAGATGTAACATCCAGTTCAATGATTGCTGTAGAGTTAATTGCAGCAGACAACAGAACAGCGCCGGAAATGCTGAGGTATTCATACTCTATCAACAATGAAGGATGGACACCCAGGGCGGCGTATTCCTCAACTAGTGGAATACTTAACGTGGAAATTGAGCATGGGTTACTATCAAGCGGAAGTGTAGTTGTGCAGTTTAGGGTGTACGATACTGACAACAATACGGGTATAGCCAGTGGCAGAATTTATTATCAAAATGCAGCTGAAAAACCTGAAGAACCTGTCATTAATTCAATCGTAACAGCAGAGACCGGCGAAGCTATGAGTCAGGGAGTAGTAAATGGAAACGACGTTTATTTTAGTAATACCGGCTCTATAGTCATAGATATGTCAGAAATAGATTGTAACAGTTATCAAGCAGCAATTAATGGAGCAGATTATGGACCGGCTTTTGATAAACAAGAACCTTTAGAAATATGTCTGGGCTTTGAAGGAATCCACGTAATAAAAGTTAGGCAAGTTAATTCTATAGGGGTAGGTGGCTTTGTAAAAACGTTGAGAGTAGCTGTAGATAAAACGCCTCCAAATGTCAAGGTAAGCGTTCTTGGGGAAGCAAGAGCAACAAGTAGTGATAGTATAAACTTAGCTATTGATGGTGATGACAGTATGACAAATCTGCGTTACAGGATAAATGGGGGTGCGTGGAAAGGTGTACCCACAAATAAAACAGTTGATGCTACCTTAGTAATGGGCCTTAATAATCTAGGAATAGATGTAGCAGATGAAGCGGGTAATTATGCTGCCTTTAGTATTAAGGTGTGGAAGTTATAGAAAACAAGTTCAGACTTCTTGCTGCCGGGACAGGAGGTGGGATTTCGGGTTGAGTAAGTATTGATTTATCGGTTTTTTTAAAGTAGAATATAGCCAGATTACGAAAGGGCAAGGTATTTATAGTGATGAGGATTGGCTAATTCAGCAAAAACAATTTAGTTTTTGACAGGGGTACAGTGGTACTCTTGCTTGTGCTGGATTAGCAAAAGATAATGGCAATGGGTGATGCTCGTTATATATATATCTGCGCCTATTTTTGAGTCTTTCCGGCACATTACTTGATGTGAGAGGAGAGATTTTTTTATGCTTCTTTTAGAGGCTGGAAATATAAAAAAATGCTACGGTGACCGGATGATAATCGGGTTTGATGATTTCAAGGTCTATACGGGAGACAAGATAGGTTTGATAGGACAAAACGGTTCAGGTAAAACAACGTTGTTGAATATTTTAGCAAAGGAAATTGAGCCTGACGAAGGGTTTGTCAAACAGTATTGTGATTTAGCCTATATTCGTCAGTTTTCTCAAGAAGCAATGAAAGCAAATCCTAAGGTTTTAAAGGAATTTAACCTGTCCGGCAAACAACATCAGGAAGTATTCAGTGGGGGAGAAGAAACAAGAATTAAGATTGCTAATGCCCTAGGCAACGAGAAATTGTTGCTATTAGCTGATGAACCTACGGCTAATCTTGATTACAAAGGGATTGAGCTTCTTAAACAAAAGATTTCCAAGGTAGAGTCTTTTATACTGATTAGCCATGACCGAGATTTATTGGACAGTCTGTGCAATAAAACATTAATAATCAAGGAGGGAGAACTCAACCTATATAACGGTGGGTATTCCTTCTATAAAACGCAAAATGAAATGGAACAGCAACGTGCAGAGCAGGAGTATAAAAATTATGTTTCGGAAAAAACCAAGCTGGAAGAAGGGATAAGAAACAGGCAAAACAGAGCCAAAACCGTCAGAAAGGCTCCCCGAAGAATGGGTAATTCTGAGGCCAGGCTTCATAAACGAGAAGCAACTGAGAAGCAGGAGAAAATAAATAATGCCGCTAACAGCCTGAAGACTCGTCTTGAGAAACTGGAAGTTAAAGAAAGACCTCGGGAGGAATCCGGTATTAAGCTGGATTTTTCCTTGACCAATCCGCCAAAAAATAAGATTGTTATTTTCGCTGAAAAACTATCTTTCAGTTACGGCAATAAAAAGCTATTTGATGAGGCGAAATTCATGTTATATAACGGCTCGAAGACGGCTCTGTGGGGTGAGAACGGAACAGGGAAGACAACTTTATTGAACTTGATTAGTGATGAGTCAAGAGGAGATATTTTTGTCGTGCCCAAGGCCAGAATCGGCTATTTTCACCAGGGCTTTGAGAACCTTGAATATAACAAATCAGTGTTGGAAAATGTGATGAAGGATAGTGTGCAATTACAGACTGTGGTCCGTACAATACTGGCCAGACTGCTAATTACAGGAGATGATGTTTATAAGAATGTTGGAATGTTGAGCGGTGGAGAAAGAATAAAGGTTTCTTTTGCCAAGCTGTATGTCTCTAATGCAAATGTTTTGCTTTTAGATGAACCAACGAATTATCTTGACATGAAGTCCATAGAGGCGTTGGAAAATGTCCTGTGTGACTACGAAGGGACGGTTCTTTTTGTCTCCCATGATAGTGCCTTTGTAAACTCAGTGGCCGACAAACTGCTGGTTGTTGAGAATCAAAGAATAATTGAGTTTACCGGAACTCTTAGGGATTATTTGGCAAGCAGGCAAAGAACAACAATGGCAGCTAATGAGGAAACAGAGCGGATAATGATACAAATGAGAATGGCAGAGATAATAACCAAACTTTCTTCAGCTCCTGAGGCAGAAAAAGAAAGGCTGGAGAAGGAATACCGGATGTCTCTTAAGCGTCTTCAAAGGGGCCTGTATTCATAATTGCAGAATTTACGAAGAGCTTGATTAAAAAGTCGGATATGAACCTTTTCGTCAAGTATGATGCGTTGTAGGATTTGACGAACGTTTGGATCATTAATGTAGTATATGTGCTTCTGATATGCCTCAATAGCTTTATATTCGGCATCAATATCTGCTTTAAGCCTTTCGCAAAGGTTGGCACCGTAGTAAATGAAGCTGCCGTTCCAGTAGTTGCCGTATGTGCTGAAGGAGCCTCTGATAATAGGGTCGCCGCCCAGCATTTTTATTGTATCCGCAAGTATTTCCATGTGCAGCATTTCATTGATTGAAACATTCTCTAGCAGTTCTCCCAGGTCTTTATCAAAAACCTTGAAATGAAAATAATGATATAGATATTGACTTATTGCTGTAAACTCACTGACCACCCCCGCGTAGTCGTCCATTAATAATTCAGCGTAGTATGGATTTGGACTAACGACCTTTATTTCAGGATAAGGAGAAGGGTCTGCGTAATTTTTTCGCTGATGAGATTCGTAATTAATATCACTCATTCTAATACCTCCATAAATATCTTTTTCTACTTTATATTTAGCAGGAGGTATATTAATGCAAAGAAAATAATAAAAGTATTTTCAGCTTGGTTATAACTAGTGTAATAGAATATAATACTATTAGATGAAACATATCTAGGAGATTGAATGTCATGAGCAAAAAGAAAGACATCGTGCAGGTCAGGAATCCAAAATCAGGCCATTATGTAAAGATAGACCGTGATGAGGGAAAAATCATCGGGCACAAGAAGAGTGAGGGGCCTTATAAGGATGTGCCTATTGCCAGAAAATCATCGGGAGATATGAACAAATGATATATTATCATCCCAGTGACGGCGATGTATATAGTACGACAATCAAACATCGGCCTCGAACGTGTTTTCTGATGACAAAACTCGGGCAGCTTATCCCTCAAGTTGCTCAGCAGGTTAGAAACGAAGTTGAAAGGATTTTTGATGAGAATGGTATAGACTGTATAGATGCCGATAGTATCACGACCGGAAGGGATTACTTATTCAAAATATGGCAGCTTATCATCAGCGTTCCAATAGGAGTAGCAATTATTTACGAAGACATGCCGTATCAGACAATGGCTAATATTTTCTATGAATTAGGGCTTATGCATGCTTATGGGAAAGAGACCATCATAATCAAAACAGGTGAAATATCAATACCTTCGGATTTTATCAGAACAGAATATATAGAATATGATGATGATTTTGCAAGACACTTTTGCGGTTTTATTGATTCATTACAAGAACGTGCCGATCATTATGTTTTATTGTCCGAGGAACTGGAAAAGAACCCACTGTTGTCCATTGACTATATCAGGCGGGCATATTTACTCACAGGAGATGAAAACCTTCAAAGAAAGGCAAGACAGATCTATAAAACATGCAATCTTCAAGACCGGGCAAAAAACAGCGTTGAATCGTTATTAGTGCGCTTTTAATAGCAATAATAATAAATTTTTGTAATTACGATAAATGAGCAGGATTATCCTTAAGGTATCCAGAATTAAGATAATGATAAGATAGATTGAAGTAAATACTAAATAAAAAATGTAGAAAAATTTGGATTGACTATACTATATATAGTTGTTATAATTTATAATAACGCTATATATAGTATAGTCAATTTTGTTTTGAGGGGGGAACGAATTGCACGAGGATCTTCAAAAGGGATTAATCAATGACAATCGTGAGAGTATTTTGGAAAAAGTAATCAAGAGAGACGGAAGAATAGTTAACTTTGATAAACTCGAGATTGCCGATGCTATCTGTAAGGGTGCAAAAGCCGTTTACAAGGATAGACGGGAAAAAGAGCTGGAGCGCCTGGCCTATGTGATTACCGATAAGGTTGTTTATGAATTGGAAATAAAATCACAGAGTGGGGACTTTGCAAGCAAATATCCCAATATTGAAGAGATTCAAGATGTTGTTGAATTCGTTTTGATGGAGTTTGGTGAACGCAGTATCGCTCGTGAGTACATACGCTATCGTTTGCAGCATGAGGAGATAAGGGAGCAGCGCAAGCTGCTGATTAATGCCGAGGAAATGGTGGACAGCTATTTAGAAAAGATGGATTGGAAGATCAAAGAGAATTCCAATATGGGCTATTCTCTCCAGGGTCTCAATAACTACATAATATCGGCTGCTACGAAGAATTTTTGGCTCAACAGGGTATATTCTCAAACTATTCGGGAACTTCATCTTAATGGCGATTATCATATACACGATTTAAATCTGCTTTCAACGTATTGCTGTGGATGGAGCCTGGAAGATTTTTTGTTAAGGGGATTTAAGGGCGCTTACGGCAAGATTGAGAGTGATCCGCCAAAGCATTTCGATTCAGCACTTTTGCAGTTATCTAATGCTATTTATACTTTGCAGGGTGAGGCGGCTGGAGCCCAGGCTGTGTCCAGTTTTGACACCTATCTTGCACCTTTTGTCAGATATGACGGTCTAAACTACAAACAGGTCAAGCAAAACGTACAGAAATATGTGTTTAATATGAACGTTCCTACGAGAGTGGGCTTTCACACACCGTTTTTCAACATCACCTTCGACGGAAAGGTATCAAGCGTGTTGAAGGATCAACCCGTCATTATTTCCGGGAAACCGCAGAATACATGCTATGGTGATTATCAGGAAGAAATGGATATGATCAATAAGGCTTTTTGTGAGGTTATGATGGAGGGGGACGCCAGAAACCGGATATTCTCGTTCCCTATCCCAACATATAACATCACAAAAGACTTTAATTGGGAAAGCCCGGTAACGGACTCGATCATGCTCATGACAGCCAAGTACGGGATACCGTATTTTGCAAATTTCGTTAACAGTGATATGTCGCCCGATGATGTACGCAGTATGTGCTGTCGTTTACGTCTGGATAACCGGGAGTTGCGCAAGCGCGGTGGAGGTTTATTCGGTGCCAATCCCTTAACAGGGAGTATCGGTGTGGTGACCATTAATCTGCCTCGTCTGGGGTATTTGTCCAAATCGGAGGATGAATTCCTTGAACGCTTGAACAGGTTGATGGATATGGCAAAATCAAGTCTGGAAACGAAGAGAAAGGTCTTAGAAAAGAATACGGAGATGGGTCTTTATCCATACAGCCGTTTTTATCTTTCTGCTGTGCACGAAAGGTTCTCTAACTATTGGAAAAACCATTTCTCCACTATTGGCTTATGTGGTATGAATGAGTGTTTGCAGAACTTCTTTGGCCAAGATGTGACAATCGCTTCAAAGCAAGGAAAGGATTTTGCGAATAAGGTTTTGGATTTCATGCGGGATAAACTTGTTGCTTACCAGGAAGAAACAGGGAACCTCTATAACTTAGAGGCGACACCGGCCGAAAGTACGAGTTATCGCTTTGCAAAAATGGATAAAGAAAAGTACCCGGAAATCGTTACAGCCGGGAAAGAAGAGGTTTACTACACAAACAGCACCCAGTTGCCGGTTGATTACTCAGAAGACCTTTTTGATGCCTTGGATTTACAGGAAGAATTGCAGTGCAAGTATACGGGAGGGACGGTATTTCATGCTTTTACCGGTCAAAATATTGATGATTTGGATACCATGAAGAATTTGATTCGGAAGGTGATGGAGAAGTATCAAATACCATATTTCACCCATTCCCCGACCTTTAGTATTTGTCCTGACCATGGTTACATAAGTGGTGAGCAATATCAGTGTCCTACCTGTAATGCTCAAACAGAGGTATGGTCGAGAATAGTAGGGTATTACCGTCCAATGCAGAGCTGGAATAAAGGGAAGCAGGAAGAATTTAAGGACCGTCGGACATTTGCCGTATGAGGAGCAGCTATGTTTAAAGGATGGATTAAGAATTCCTTTATCGATTACCCCGGTGCTATTTCTACGATTCTTTTTGTCGGCAGGTGCAATTTCCGTTGTCCATATTGTCATAACGGTGAGCTCATTACGAATCATGAAATAATGCCGGATCTTGATATGAACGAAATTTTACAATTCTTGGAGAAACGACGCGGTTTCATTGACGGTGTGGTTATTTCAGGGGGGGAAGCTACTCTTTATCCGCAGATCCTGCCATTCATGGAAACTGTTAAGAGAATGGGGTATTTGCTGAAACTGGATACAAATGGTTACAATCCGAGCTTCATAGAAAAGCTACTTAACCGGGATCTGCTTGATTATATCGCTATGGATATTAAAAACACCGGGGCTAAGTATGCTGTTACGGCCGGCTTGAGCGTAATGGATATTTCAAGGATAGAAGATTCGGCAAAACTCCTTAAGGAATCAAACAAAGAATATGAATTTAGGACAACTGTTACTAAAGAATTACACACAAAAAACGACCTCCTTGAAATCGGGAAGTGGTTGAGAGGGAGTAGGAGGTATGTTTTGCAGCAATATAGGGCAAGCGATTCGCAATTGACAAAAAGGGAATTTACTTCGTACAGTGAGAGGGAATTGCAGGGATTTGCGGAAATGCTCAATCCATATTTTCAAAAGGTCCTGGTCAAATAAAAAAGTTGATAAAAAAGGAAAGGCCGGTCGCAATGACCGGCCTTCATGGTTCTTATTGGTGACTAGACACGAGTTACGTTTTCTGCCTGCGGTCCACGGTTGCCCTGGACAACATCAAAAGTTACGTCTTGTCCTTCGTCGAGGGTTTTAAAGCCTTCACCCTGGATTGCGGTGAAATGAACGAAAACGTCGCCGCCTTCTTCAGACTCGATAAAACCATAACCTTTTTCTGAGTTAAACCATTTTACTTTACCTTGCATATTAATAACCTCCTTTTACAATTAGATTGATCAAAAAGTCTAAAACATAAACACCTTTGACCAATCAAATTATCGAGGCCAAAAACGGTTTGCGTTTGAAAACTTTTTTGTATCTACAGTATACTACCATACAATTATATTTATGTAAAGTAGTAGAGGGGATATTTTTACAATTGACGATAGATTCATGGCTTAAAAATCAGCAAGTTTACATAATATCCATTATCGGAAGTAATATTAATTGTAAAATAAGCCCCTGTGCCGGATTTTCTCCGGCAATTCTTATACAGGGGCTATTATTACGCTATTTATTATTCTTATCTTTATTTAATCATTTTTTATTTCGGCCGGCTGCAACGCTGATATCCGTTTAAACGGTTCTAATAAATCGGTACTTCTAATTCTTGGCCTGGCTGGATAATTGTATTACTGAGGTTATTATACTGTTGTATGATGTTGATATACACTTTTAAATCCATTTTGTTATTGCTGTATATACCGGCAATCTTCCAGAGCGAATCGCCTTTATTTACATTTACAGTCACGATCTTAACAGGCTCATAGGTAATTGGCTCATAAGCTTTTAATGAACTGGGCTTCAGAGAATGACCGATAATAATCAATGTCAGTAAAAGCATTGTTAGGGTTAGAAATACCCTGCGGCTGTTAAGCTTTCTTTTCCGTATAATCCTCACGAGACACCACTCCAAACGTATGTTCTAATATGATTATATACGAACAATTGTTTGGAGTCAACACCTTTTTACGAACATTCGTTTGCTAATATGAGAAAATAATGGTATAATATTTTTAATATGTTCCACAAGGAGGAATCCTTAAGATGTATAAAAATCTTACTGAGCGACAATTAGAGATTCTAACCTATATAAAACAGGAAATAAAGACTAAAGGGTACCCGCCGTCAGTTAGAGAAATCGGGAGTGCCGTAGGCTTAAGTTCCAGTTCCACGGTACATGCTCACCTTAACAAGCTTGAAGAAAAGGGCTATATTAGAAGAGACCCTACAAAACCCAGAGCAATTGAGGTTTCCGACGGAAGTTCTCACAGTAAGGAAATGGTCGATGTACCCATTGTGGGTCGTGTAACCGCCGGGATGCCGATACTTGCCGTCGAGAATATTGAGGATACCTTTCCCCTTCCCTTCGATTTTTTGAATACAGATGACGTTTATATTCTCAAAATCCAGGGTGACAGCATGAATAATGCCGGAATAATCGACGGAGACCTTGTGGTTGTGAAAAAGCAAAGTACGGCTCAAAACGGCGATATTGTTGTGGCTTTGCTGGGAGATGAGGCCACAGTTAAAAGGTTCTTCAGAGAAGAAAATCATATTCGTCTCCAACCTGAGAACGAAATGTATGAACCGATTATTACCAGAGATGCCGTGGTTCTCGGAAAGGTAACGGCACTGGTTAGAAGGTACTAAACAGCATCAATCCGTATATACGGTTTTATTCCTTCGGCTTTCTGCGTTTCTTTCCAAAGCATAATCGACGAGCTTCTTTGTAAGTTCCTCCATGTATAGACCTGAATGTTGCCAGAGCTTTGCATACATACTGATAGCAGTAAAACCGGGTAAAGTGTTAATTTCATTTATCAATATTTCGTTGGTATCTTTATCTATAAAGAAGTCGATACGGGCCAGACCTGCAGCATCAATTGCTTCATATGCAATAGTTCCGTACTCCTGTATCTTTTTAATCTGATTTGATGTCAGATCCGCCGGAATGCGTAGGGATGAGCGGTCGTCAACATATTTCGCCTTATAGTCATAAAACTCATTGCAAGGGATAATTTCCCCCGGTAGCGATACCTGGGGATTTTCATTTCCTAATACGCTTATTTCTATTTCGCGGGCGTTAATACCCTTTTCGACAATAATTTTCCTATCGTATTCTGCAGCTTTGCTCAAGCCTTGCCTCAACTGTTCTTCATCAATTGCTTTTGATATGCCGACACTGGAACCCATGTTGGCAGGCTTTATAAAGCAAGGGAACCCCAGTTCCTTCTTGATTAGTTTTATTATCTTATCCGGCGGCCCACTATCTAATTCTTTTCTTAAGAAACTGAGATATGGTACTTGAGGCAGACCGGCATCGGCAAATATTCTTTTCATAATTATTTTATCCATTCCTGCTGATGAGGCCAGAACACCGGAGCCGACATATGCGACTTGTGAGAGTTCCAGGAAACCCTGTAATGTACCATCCTCGCCAAAAGTTCCGTGCATAGCAGGGAAAAAAGCATCTACCTCCTCTATTTTAGCTAGGTTAGGCAAACTGTATATTATCCCCCTACTGTGTGGGAACGGTAAAATAGTGACTTTCTTTTCCGGATAATTTTGCGGTTCAAATGCAGTTATTTCTGCAAGCGGTATCGGCCCATACCATTGACCGTCTTTTGCTACCCCTATCGGAAAAACCTCGCAAGAAACGCTTAATGCATTGGATATCGCAGCGCCGGAATTTCTTGAGACTTCGTGTTCGCCCGAACGTCCTCCAAATAGAACGGCAATTTTTAACTTTGGCATATCTGAGCCCCGCCTTTCATTTAAACGTAGTATAATAATATGCTTAAAATCCCTTTAATATTAGTTATCAACGTTTGTATCTAAAAATATCTTCATTACTCTGTCCGCCGCTAAGGCAAGCCCAATCTTGATGTGTGAAAGTGACATACCGCCTTGCACGTATATGATATAAGGTGGTCTTATCGGACCGTCTGCGCTCAGTTCTATTGATGAACCTTGGATATAAGTGCCTCCTGCCATGATGACCTGATGTTCATAGCCCGGTAAAAATGAAGGTTCGGGAGAAGCTTTGGCATCAAGGGGGCAGGCCTGCTGCAGACCTTGGCAAAAAGCAACCATACGGTCAGGATGGCCTAATTTAATAGCTTGCACTATATCCGTTCTGAATTCCCGGTAGAGAGGCTGTACCTCAAAGCCTAACGACGAAAAAAGCCGTGCGGCGAGAACGGCTCCCTTTAAAGCTTCCCCTACAACACCGGGAGATAGAAATATTCCTTGAAAAGCCGACCGATTGAAGTTGAAGCTAGCCCCAACTTCCAAGCCTATTCCGGGAGCAGTCAAACGATTAGCGGCGTTTTCAATGAGTTCGGCTTTACCCACGAGATAGCCTCCTGATAAGGCCAGCCCGCCGCCGGGATTTTTTATGAGGGAACCTGCTATTAAATCAGCACCGGCTGATAGTGGTTCTTGTTCTTCTACGAATTCTCCATAGCAGTTGTCCACCATGCAGATTATGTTAGGATGGTTTTTCTTGATGTAAGAGATAGCCTCTTTAAGGTCGGATATTTTAAAGGAAGGCCTCCAGGCATAGCCTTGAGATCGCTGAAAATATACCATTTTAGTTTGTGAGGTGATTTCTTTATCTATTTTCTCTAAATCAATCTCGTTATCCTTTTTGAGAGGTATTTCAAGGCATCTGACGCCGTGAGCCCGTATGGTGCCGGGAGCGGGTGCTTCTTTGTTTCCGATTACCTTCAGCAATGTATCGTATGGTGTATCCGTAGCAATAATTAATTCATCCCCGTCTTGTAGGTTCCCGAAAAGTCCTATCGCGATGGCATGTGTGCCTGATACTATTTGCGAACGTACCAATGCGCGCTCGCCTTCAAATATCGAAGCAAATACCCTTTCCAGCGCATCACGGCCGCTATCCCCGTAACCATATCCTGTTGAACCGTTAAGATGATAATCGCTGATGTCGTTATCGTAAAAAGATTTTAAGACCTTTAACTGGTTTAATTCCGTTTTTCTGTCGATATCATCAAAAATATCTTTGCAGTCATCCGAGGATATTTCCAGCCTTCTTAATACGGCATCATTAACATTATATATTTTCTTTAGACTTTCATATAAGCTTAACATAAATTACTCCTTATTCACCGGGAATTATTTTCGTTATGTAATGTTCTATGTTTTTCAACCAGAATTCTTCAAGTTCTACGGTGCATAAAACGCCATCACTTGTGTATTCTTCATTTATCACTGTACCCTTTTGGTGTAAAGAGTTTAATAAGGAAGCCTCAGTAAATGGTATTAACAAGGTAAGCTTGTGTCTGCGTTCGAGGAAATACTTTTCTATCATTTCAAGCAAGGCTTCGATGTTATAACCGGTATAGGCGGAAATGGCTAAGGAATAACTATCACGATTCACGATTGAACTCATTTCCGTGACATCTCGGACGGTATCCCATTTATTGAAGACTGTTATCGTAGCTTTTTCGGACGCACCGATTTGTCGCAGAACATTGTTCACAGCATCGATTTGTGAATGATAGAAAGGATTGCCTGCATCGATGACATGCAGTAAAAGATCTGCATGCCTTATTTCTTCAAGGGTAGTGCGAAAGGCTGCAATCAGCTGATGGGGCAGTTTTCGGATAAAACCAACGGTGTCGGTTAATAATAGATCTTGTTTCTTAGAAGGAATACGGCGTATGGTAGAATCTAGGGTGGCAAAAAGCTTATCCTCGGAGGTTACCCCGGCATCTGTAAGGACATTCATCAATGTTGATTTGCCGGAATTTGTGTAACCGACCAAGGCGACAATAGGTATTAGGCTCTTTTTGCGGTGTTTCCTGGTTACTGTCCTTTGTGTTTTTATTTTTTCTATTTCCCTTTGCAGATCATTTATTCTTTTACGAATACGACGCTTATCAGTTTCTAGTTTTGTTTCTCCGGGACCTCTTGTGCCGATACCTCCTCCAAGCCTCGAAAGCTCTTTACCTGAACCCGTTAACCTGGGCAGCAAATAGTTCAATTGGGCAAGTTCTACCTGCAATTTTCCTTCTTTTGTACTGGCCCGCTGTGCAAAGATTTCTAAGATTAACGCGGTACGATCCGCAATTCTGCATTCGGTTATAAGCTCTAAATTACGTTGTTGACGGGGAGTCAGTTCATCGTCAAATACTATCAAATCCAAATCTTCTTCACGACACAGTAGTGAAAGCTCCTCTGCCTTTCCTTTGCCGATGTACAAAGCGGAATCCGGAGTGTTCTTATTAAGGCTTACAAGCAGTTGCTTAACAATATTGAGTTTTGCTGTTTTGGCCAGCTGATGAAGTTCATTTAACGACTCGATATCGTTGCATTCGTTCTTTTTGTTTTTCCGGAATCCAATTAAAAGAGTGTTTGCATTTTTTGTTTCCAAAGAATCTATTTTTACCAACTCCCAGACTGAGTGTGATGAGTAGCATGCACTAATACTCCATATATACTATTATCTGGAATTATAAAAGTCCCCATCACAGGGACCTTTAAAGTTCCCATTTTTTAGTTTTTGTTCTCGGGGTTCAAATTAATCGGTTTAAAAGGGGCAATTGTAGAGATGGCATGCTTATACACCAATTGTTGCTTACCTTCAATTTCCAGTATAACTGTAAAGTTATCGAAGCCTTTAACACTTCCTTTGATCTGAAATCCATTTATGAGATAGATAGTTACCGCCACATTATCCTTTCTGACTTGATTTAAAAAAGAATCCTGCAGGTTTATCTGCTGTTTAGTCATATTTTTGGTACCTCCGATTCTATGTAATCAACTATCATATTCTACACCAATATTGATTGTCCTGCCAATAATAGCGATGATTTCGGGAAGCAATTGTGAGCAATCCTGATATTCATCGACATTAAACCAATTGATTCTTGAGTCTTTTCCAAACCAGGTCATTTGTCTTTTGGCAAAACGACGAGAGTCTCTTTTAATTAAAGAAACTGCGGTTTCAAGATCATAATTGCCGTCTAAATAGCAATTCAATTGTTTATATCCCAAGCTTTGCATTGCCGGTAAATCGGGGGAATACCCCTTTTCTCTGAGGTCCTTAACCTCTTTTAGGAAGCCCACTTCCATCATATTATCTACTCTTTTATTTATTCTTTCATAAAGGTTTTTTCTCGTCATTGTTAAACCAATCATGACAGCTTGATATTTGTTGCTTCCTTTTCCTTTTTGGGCACCGGCCTTATCCGATATTTTTTTTCCTGTATCGTGATAATACTCAAGTGCTCTGGCGGTTCTCTTAACATCATTGTGATGGATTTTTTGTGCTGCGGTTGGATCAACTTCATTAAGCATCTGATGCAAATATTTCTTACCCTTTGTATCCGCGATAGCCAGCAGTTCCCGGCGGTATTCCGTTGTATCTTGCTGAGGCTGGAAGTCGTATGAGTCAACGACGGATTGAATATACAAGCCTGTTCCACCCGCAATTATGGGTATTCTGCCCTTTCTAACGATTCCCTTAATCTTGCAATCGGCAAGTTTTTGGAATGTAGCGGTACTGAAAGGTTCATCAGGTTCCAAGATGTCGAGCAGATGGTGAGTAATGCCTTTCATCTCCTGATTTCTTATCTTTGCCGTACCTATATTCATGTAGCGATAAACCTGCATTGAATCACCGGAGATAATCTCGCCGTTAATATTCAAAGCAAGGTCAACACTGAGTTTTGTCTTGCCCACAGCCGTCGGGCCTATGATGACAACTAAGGGTAACAAACATAAACCCCCTCTGCTCTATTATTGCCAATATCAGGATTTTTACTCCTCTATCCTTCTTTTTTCCAGATACCATACACGACACTACTGTGTTTTCCTCCTACGATGGAGTTAGCTTTAAGAAGATGGAGGTCAGCACTTGTAGGAGTTGATTTTACAACGACACGACGCCCGGCTGCCTTCAAGGCCATATCGATAATTTCGCGGGTAAGGGGCTTATAACACGCCAGTGGCCGGATGGCATTAATACCGGAGGAATTGTTTAAGCCTCTATTAAACATCGGGTCAAAATAAATAACATCATAGAAACCTTCCGGTAAAGTATTTAAGTATTCTTCGTAGGATACATTGAGTATGGTAATACGTTTAAGTAAGCTTCTGACATGTGTATTTTGACCTCGATAGTTTTCCATCCCCCATTTCGTTAAAAAGGATAGATACTTACTGGCTTCCAGACCTGTTACCAAACCTTTCAGACCAACAACGTATGCTGCCACGAGAGCGTCGGCAGCTAACCCTAAAGTGCAATCGAGGAGTCTCTCTTCGGGTTTTAACTGCATAGCCTCTATCATATTATCGCTTTTCCCTTGACGAAGGCACTTAAGGCGTGGAACTGCCATGTTTGGATGCCAAAAGACCGTATTATCTCCTTGGAGTATAACTCTTTCTTTTTCGACCACAAGCAGATATGAAAGGTCATATTCCGAACGGATTGAATCAATACACCTCTTTTTACGAGGTAAATATAATAAATTAAGCTGCTTTGCTATCTCTTCGGCTTTTTTTACTACTTCTTGATTTTCCCTGGAGGTGGTTACTGCGATTTTCACTTTAAACCCCCCTCAGTATCATTTAAATAACTATATCCTGTGAAAGGCCTTGAGAAGCTCCCGATATGAGATCTTATAGATGATGGGCCTGCCATGAGGGCAGGTTAAAGGGTTATCCGTAAGCAGCAAATCCCTGATGAGATCTTCCATTGAAGATATCGATAATTTTTGGTGGGCTTTTATGGCCGCTTTGCAGGAGGCCATAACCAGGAACTCCCTTTTAATATCGATTCCAGATATTTTTTTTGTTGCGTTATTCAAGTCTTCTAAAAGTCCTTGAAAAAAATCCAGCGGATCTTCCCTGAGACAGGACGGAACTGCTCTGATAAGATAGCTTCTTTGTCCGAAGTGTTCGAGAATCAGTCCCATATCTGTCAGCGGGAGAATGTGTTCTACCACCAATTCCTCTTCGAGTGCAGATAGCTCCAGCGTTATGGGCGTCAGCAGAAGTTGGCTTTGGAGCTTTCCTTTTTGGGAATGCTCTTTGAGGAGTTGTTCAAAAATAACTCTTTCGTGTGCCACATGCTGGTCTATGATATAGAGGCCGTCTCTTCCCTCAGCTAGAATAAAGGTCGCGTCCAACTGCCCGATAACTCTTAAATCTGACAGCATATCAAGAGTATTTTTAGTTTCTGCAGTTTCTGCAGAACTATCTATTATGTCTGTGATAATGTCAGGTTCTGCTAATGGCTGAGATTCAGTTTTCGTTGGTGCATTAGATTTCGGTGGTACACTGAGCTTCGGAGGTACACTAGAATTTAGAGGCAATTCGTATTCTTGTTCCGGTTTCCGTTTTACAGAAAATGAAGACAATTCTTCTTGAAGGTATTCATTCTTAGGGGGAGATGTAAATATTTTTGTAAAGCTGTTTGCTGAGAAGGGTTTTTTGCCAATATCATAATAAGGGATCCTTTTGCTCTTACTTAGGGAAGATTTAACTATTTCTGTTACCTCAGAAAGGAACCTTGTCTCGCGAAAACGTATTTCCAGTTTGCTGGGATGAACATTTACATCAATTAATGAAGGTTCAA
The DNA here is from genome assembly GCA_018433675.1 of Clostridia bacterium. GTDB lineage: Bacteria > Bacillota > Peptococcia > DRI-13 > SM3-B62 > SM3-B62. Next base: position 117,291 of record JAHDQS010000029.1, on the reverse strand, counting down.
TGTGAAGATTAAAAACAGCTACAGGAAAACGACCTTTTGGCAGGATATTGGCGTAGGCTTCATCGATCATAAGAGAAAGCTCTTTAGAACTCACCTTTCTGTTATTAACGAAAAAGTGGATCCCCTTTCTGTTAGCTCTATATTTTGTAGGTTCGGTTATATATCCGTTGACCTTTACTTTTGTCAGAGTTTCGTTGATTTCCAGGAGGGATTCTGTGATATCTCGTCCGTAATAGCTAGCTAAAAGTTCCGGAATAGTATTAATTCCGGCTGTATTGAGGATTTCTTTTCCTTGGTTGGTGAGTTTAAAACATACATGGGGAAAGCTTAAGGAAAAGTGCATCATCAGCTCATGAATAAGTCCCCCTTCATAACGGGTTGAACGCATAAACTCTTTACGGGCCGGTGTATTAAAAAAAAGATTTTCAACCTTAAAAGTCGTTCCTACAGGAGCGCCAACGGGTTCAAGCAGCTTGTGATGATTTCCTTCACTTAACAGTCTGATCCCGGATTCACTGTCTTTTTCTCTGGTTGTAATTTCGGTTATTGACACTGCGAAAATACTAGCTAAGGCCTCACCACGAAAACCAAGTGTTCTTAATTCGTTAAGATCGTCTATTCCGGTAAGTTTGCTGGTGGCATGCCTTTGTACAGCCAATAGCAAATCGCCTTCCGACATTCCGCAGCCGTCATCACTAACCTTGATGGAACTTAAGCCGCCATCGGATATCTCGACAGAGATAGAGCCGGAATCGGCATCAAGGGAGTTTTCAACCAGTTCTTTTACGACGGAACCCGGTCGCTCAATAACCTCTCCCGCCGCTATTTGATTTGCTGTTAATTCATCAAGAATGTGTATTCGTGACATCCTCTATCCTCTCATTCCTTAAGATAATTATCGTTCTTTTTATCCTGCAAGTAATAATATGCGAAGGTCTTTTGTTCTTTACCCTCTTTTATGGCTTGTTCCCACATTTTGTAGCCCTTTTCAAGGCATCTGTCGCATACAAAAAGCGGAATTGACAGGCCCCAGATACTAGTTCCCCGGCCAACCTGGTCCCTTGCGGTAGAAGATACCTGGTAAAGACCCGGGCACTCGGGACAATACTGTACGGTTTCCTGTTGATTTTCCCTTATTCCATCAGTATCATAATAAATGGATTTTTTTCTCTGATAGACTTTCCCCTCGCCGAAGAGATCTTCTTTCGAAGGGACATCTTCACTGAGAGCATCCTGCCAATATCTGATTAGGTCGTCAATATAAAGCGTAATACCTTCATCCTGTTTTACGGCAGCAGGTTCAAATTGTGGTTCTATTACCTTGCTGTAGTCTTGTTTGGCCATTGCCAAAAGTATTGCTAAATTGACATAGGGCAGTGCGGTTTCAATAGCGTAACCGCCTTCTAATACGGCGATGTCCGGTTGAAGCTCTTCTGTCAATTTGCCATAGGCTTGTGCACTGACCCTCATGCTTGCCAAGGGATCGGTGAAATGATTGTCCTGTCCGGCAGAATTGATAATTAATTGAGGGTCGAATTTAGTTAAAACCGGTTTGATTATTTCACGCCAAACTCTCAAAAATCCTTTATCCCCCGTTCCTGGCGGGAGAGGGATGTTGATATTTTTTAAATATGCACCAGGTCCCCCTGTTTCATGAACAAAACCTGTACCGGGGAAAATGGTTCGTCCATCCTGGTGAAGGGAAATACATAAAACATCAGGATCATGATAAAAAATATCTTGTGTACCGTCTCCGTGGTGAACATCCGTATCAACGATAGCAATTCTTTTAAGTCCGTATTTACGACGCAGGTATTCAACTAAGATGGCTTCATTATTAGTGTTACAAAACCCTCTGTTGCCGTGTACAACACGCATGGCATGATGCCCGGGAGGTCTGGCCATTACGAAGCCGTTGGCAATTTCATTTTTCATTAAGGCATCGCCAAGCTTCAAGGCGCTGCCGGCAGAGATTAGGTGAGCCTCTGTTGTTTGATCTTCCACATCCGGTACACAGAAGTGTACGCGCCGGATATCTTCCTTGGCAGCCAATCTCGGTTTGTATTCGCGTATATATGAACTATCGGGAATGCCTTCTTCGAATATCTGGTCTCTAGTGTATAATAAACGTTCTTCCCGTTCCGGATGTGTGGGCGAAATGGACCAATCAAAGGCCGGGAAAAATATTAGTCCCGTCTTATTCAATTGCATCAGTCCCTTCGTTTAATAGATTTACCAACCCCGGTTTTATTTGCAGACCTATTTGAAATATTTTACCGTTGGTTTGCCAGTTCCTGACAATATTAAAACCTTCTTCATATATAATTTCAATATCTTCAAGTTCTTTGTCTGCGGTCACAAGCTTCCATTCAGCGCATTTTCCTTTGAACATTTCCAGAGCAAAGGTCTTAGCCTCGTCAAGAGTTAACAGCCTGGAGGACAATGCTCCACTGAGACCGGGAAGGTTAGTGGAATATCTACCCTGTTCGGTATCTATTAAAACATCCATTTTTAAGGTTGTTTTGGCTAGGGCGGCACCAATCGCGTTGGCAATTTCCGCATGCTGAGGGACTATTATCCTCCAGTTTCTTTTTTGAGCAAGAATACTTCCTATACTTTGGGCGGGACCTCCCAAGCAGATGATGGTCTGAGGTCTCGTTTCCTGACCGGAAATGATTTGAAAAATCCTGTAGGCAGGTTCCTCCTCCCAGCGTAAAAACATTTCCTCTATTTTCTCATCAATTCTTGCAATGAACTGGTTAAGAATCTCTTCGGCAATATTTTCTGCCGTCCTTCCGATATTTTTGGATATTTCCTTTAGAGCTAGTTCGATTTTTGGATGAGAGGAAAGCTTGCTTTTCTCCAAGTAGACCAAGATATCTGTAAAAGTTAAGGAATCTCCTCCCAGATAACAGGCTTTTCCCTTTCTTGGTGCTATTCCTAGTTGTCCGTTTTTATGAGTAATAGCAGAGTCACCTCCCAGAGCAAGAGAAGACAAAGCCAAGGCTCTGACAGGCACTAAATATCCATTTACATATATTCCTCGTTCAGCCATCAGGGGTATACCGTTAAGAATCAGGCCAATATCGGTAGTGGTACCCCCTATATCGAGCATTATGCCCGTTATATCCTGTTGTGTAGTGGCAAGTGCGCCGAAGGTACTGGCAGCAGGCCCGGAAAAAATCGATTCCAAAGGATATTGCCGAGCTATTTCCAGGGGTAGGGTACCGCCATCTGCTTTTAGTATATAGACGGGACAGTTGATCTCATGTTCGGCAATTGTTTCTTCAAATCTCTGCATGAATTTATCGTACTCGTTTTTTACAAATAGGGTGAAAGCTGTACCGTTTGCCCGTCTTATCCAATTCAAGAGACCGCTTGTTCTGTTGCTCGGTGCGACATCTACTTGGGGATACCTTTCTTTTATATAATGTTCAATCCTGTTTTCCAGGAAAGGATTGCGCTGACTAAATTTGCAAGCCACTACCAAGGAGGTGATGCTTTTGTCAAGAAAATATTTCACGGCATTATCTACTTCACCGAAGTCAATTTCCTCTATAATCCGTCCTCTGTAGTCAACAGCGCCTTTTAGCAGAATGTAATCGCTGCAGAAATTCTGAGACCGTGGGTTTGTTCCCGGCCCGGGGAGAAGAAGCATACCCACAGGTGGTTTTTTTATCCCGGCCAGCATATTAGTTATCAAGGTTGTACTCAGGACAACCCGGGAGATGTTTTTGTTTTCTTGGTTGAGTAAAAGCTTGGCAAGAACTTGTTGAACAGAGATTGAAAGATTATTTTCAGTTTCAATTTTGACAGATTTTATTACTTTAGAACCATCAATCAATACTCCATCGGTATACGTGCCGCCTACATCAATTCCGATATACATAAAAAGATATCCCCTTATTAATAAATAGGTTCTTTAGGTATCTAGCTTCTCACACTGCCTTATTATTTGATTGAGCAGGTTAATTGATTCCAGAGGTGTAAGTCTGTTGATATCAATGTCTTGAATCATTTCTATAACTTTACATATTTCTTCCGGTATGTTTCCGGAGGTCTCTTCTTCATTTTTCCGTGGCCAATCTTCAGGATTATTGCCTCCAAGCTGACCTTTTTCCAATAGCCTTAATATTTCCTTGGCACGTGAGACTACTGTGATTGGCAGACCGGCAAGTCGCGCCACCTGAATTCCATAGCTCTTGTCTGCCGGGCCGTTGATTATCCTGTGAAGAAAGATAATGTCATCGCCCTTTTCTTTCACTGCAAGAGACAGATTTTTGATATTAGGGAAGATGTCCGTCAGCTGCGTTAATTCATGATAATGAGTTGCAAAAAGTGTTTTAGGCTGCAATTTTTTAACGAGATATTCACTAACGGCCCAGGCCATACTCAATCCGTCGTAGGTGCTTGTCCCCCTGCCTACTTCATCCAGTACGACTAAGCTGTATTTTGTGGCATGACGAAGGATATTTGCGACCTCGTTCATTTCTACCATGAAGGTAGAATGTCCACTCATTAAATCATCACTAGCTCCTACCCGGGCAAAAACCTTATCCCTGATAGATATTTTAGCCTCTTGAGCCGGGACAAAGCTTCCTGCCTGAGCCATAATTACGGCTAAGGCAATGCTGCGGCAATAAGTGCTTTTACCGCCCATATTAGGCCCTGTGATAATGAAGAGATCAGTGGATTTTGACATATCTAAATCGTTCGGTACAAACGGTTCCGACATGATGCTTTCTACTACGGGATGGCGCAAGTCCTTAAAGAAGAGAATATTTTCGTCACATTCGATCATTTGCGGACGGGTATAAGAGTTTTTAACGGCTATTTCGGCCATGGATTGTAATACATCCACTTGTGACAATATCTGAGAGGTGTGTTGTATTCGGTCGGTAGCCAAGCCTAATTCTTTTAATAAGCTATTATATACATCTTCCTCCAGAGCCAAAAGTTTTTCCTCTGCACCCAGTACCTGATTCTCAAGACGGATAAGCTCTTCCGTAACATATCTTTCGGAATTTGACAGTGTTTGTTTTCTCTGATAACGTTCCGGAACCAGGGAGAGATTGGCTTTTGTTACCTCAAGGTAGTAGCCGAAAACTTTATTAAAGCTCACTTTGAGTGATTTGATGCCGGTCTTCTCTTTTTCCTCCGTTTCAAGCCGGGCAATCCATTCTTTACCATGGGTACTCGCTTCACGCTGTATATCTATTTCCGGATTAAAACCGGTCTTAATAACTCCGCCTTCCTTAAGAGTATACGGCGGGTCTGCGACAATTGAGCGTTCCAGTAATGTCCGGATATCTTCAAGTGTATCTATTTTTTCTGTTAACTCGTCAAGGTATTCAGAATCCTTTAATGTTGCCAATGCCGTCTTAATACTTGGTATTACTGCCAAAGAATCTTTTAAGGCATGTAATTCACGAGGCTGTGCCCTCAGATAGAGGATTCTTGTCATTAATCTTTCCAAATCATATACCTTTTCGAGGTCACTTCTTATTTCATGACGTATTTCCCAACTGCCGGATAGTGTTTCAACTGCATTATGCCTTCTTTTTAGCTCTGCAATTTCGGTCAGAGGCCACTGCAGCCAATTTAGCAGCAAGCGTGACCCTGCAGCGGTTTTTGTTCTATCCATGATATCAAAAAGGCTACCTTTTCTTTCATTTCGGCGAATTGTCCTCTTGATTTCAAGATTACGAAACGTTGTGGCATCAATCATCATGAAAGCGTCAGGATGGTAGATTTCGATGGTTTTAAGTTGTTGGGGTGGAGATTTTTGCGTTTCCAGCAGGTAAGATATTACGGCTCCCGCACAAATGACCGTCTGCCTCATGTCCTGAAGGCCGAGAGCCTCTAAGCCGGTGACCTTGAAGTGCTTAAATAACATTTCCTTAGCTTTTTCAAAGGAAAATAGGCGGTTATCACATTTTGTTATGATTGTCCTGCTATTGTTTCTTAAAAAACCAGGATCGCATTCACCGTTGAGGAGTAATTCCGACGGGTTCAAGCGTACTAATTCGTCCTGCAAGACACTTTCGCAATTAAGACCCGTGAATTCGCTGACTTTAAAATCGCCGGTGGAAATATCACAAAATGCTAAACCCCAAGTCCCTTGATGTTGAGATAGAGCTACCAGGTAGGAATTTTCTTTAATCTTCATAATTTGCGGGTCAAGGTTTGTCCCGGGGGTTATGACTCGGATCACATCTCGTTTCACGATTCCCTTTGACTTTTTGGGGTCCTCCACTTGCTCGCAAATTGCAACTTTATATCCTTTTTGTATCAGTTTGTTTATATAACTGTCGGCCGCATGATGAGGAATTCCGCACATAGGCACACGTTCGGGTAGACCTGCATCACGTCCTGTTAAGGTTATTTCCAACACCCGGGAAGCCAATTCGGCATCTTTTCCAAACATTTCGTAAAAATCTCCCAGGCGGAAAAAGATTATTGTATCAGGGTACTGCTCCTTGATTTGTTGATACTGGAGCATCATGGGGGTTTTTGCCAACATATCGGTTCACTGCACTCCAATCTTTACATGCGATTAATTTTCGGTTAATAATTTATCCATTAATTATATCATACTCTCTTAAATCACTTCTCCTTTTAAGATCCATGTTTGGGCCTTTTGTATCCTGACAGTAATCAAGTCCCCTATTAGTTCCTGCCTGCCCTCAAACAACACTGTTTTATTGGTATCCGTCCGACCGGAGAATATCTGGCCGGAGGTTTTACTGGGGCCTTCAACAAGGACTGACATGTTTTTTCCCTCTAAAAGAAGATTGTTATTTAGGCTTATTCTGTTTTGGACATCCATGAGTATTTGCAGCCTGTCCTTTTTGATGGCCTCGTCTACTTGCTCCGTTATTCTGGCTGCGGGTGTGCCGCTGCGGGGTGAATACTTGAATGTGAAAGCGGAATCGAACCCGACTTCTTCAACAAGACTTAATGTTTGTGCAAAATCATTTTCTTCTTCACCCGGAAATCCAACTATTATGTCAGTGGTAATACTGGCTTGGGGAAAATTATGTTTGATTTTATCGATTAGATTTAGGTAATAACCTCTAGTGTATCCGCGGTTCATTAGTTTTAATATTTTATCGCTTCCGGACTGGACCGGTAGGTGAAAATGGCGGCAGACACGAGGCAGAATTTTAATGGAATCGATGAGCTTGTCCGAAAAATCCCGCGGGTGTGATGTCATATAACGGATTCTCTCTATTCCTTCGATTTCATGGACCTTTTCTAAAAGATCGGCAAAATCAAACGGTGTCTTCAGATCTTTACCGTAGGAGTTGACGTTTTGTCCTAAAAGCATAATTTCCTTGACACCGTCTTTGGCAAGGAATGAAATCTCTTGGAGAATGTTTTGCGGTTCTCTGCTCTTTTCACGTCCTCTTACATAAGGAACAATGCAATATGAACAATAATTATTACAGCCATAGGTGATATGCACCAGAGCTTTATAAGGGAATTGTCTGCAAGTAGGAAGACCCTCGGTAATTTCTTGGCTATCAGGAAGGACTTTCACTTGAGGTGTTTCCTTTTTTTCGAGAATGTTGTTTATTAAACGGGGCAAATCCTGAATATTATGAGTGCCAAAGATAAGATTTACATGAGGAGCACGATGCAATATATGACGGGGCATATTATTCTGTTGCGTCATACAACCGGCAATGCCAATAATGACACCGGGCCTTTTTGTTCTTAATGACTTCAACTCCCCTACTCCACTTAATACCTTATTCTCTGCCTTTTCCCTTACACAACAAGTGTTAAAAAGAACGATGTCGGCTTCTTCTGCCTTTTTTGCATTCTCATAACCCATTTCCTGCAGGATACCTGCCATTATTTCCGAGTCGTGTTCATTGGCTTGACAACCATAAGTTTCTATATGATACTTTTTCAATACTGTTCACTTCCTTGAAATATGGACTACTTAACGGGACATACTATTATTATAACCTTCTACATTGGTAAAAGTGAACCTTCTTTGTGTGTCAGGAATTACAGTTATTAATTGATAAGTTTCTTTATCTTCGGCATGATGCTTTTTGTTGCCCGATAACCACAATCAATGATGTAGTCTATTTTCCCCATTTCTCGGTGCTTTACTTCATGTATTACAGGCGAGATGATGATATTTGCTGATTCAATGTTTGGTCGTGTAATCTGATAAATCATCAATTCTATGGCTTGAAGCGAAATTTCTAAGATATCACTTACCCCGGGGACTGGATAACCGCTGTAGCTCAGATTGACGGCAATAACCTTTTCCGCCCCAATCCTTCTAACTATTTCTACCGGTAAATTTGCCCTTATTCCGCCATCCACAAGCCTCATGTCACGGTAGATTTTTGGCTTGAAGACTCCGGGTATGGCGATACTTGCGCGTATAGCCTCGGCAAATGAGCTATCGGTAACAAATAAAAAGTCATCTCTCCATAATAATCTTTCCATACAAGAAGTAAACACGACAATATTGGTGTTGTTGATATCGACAGCTGTTATCGCTACAGGAATTTTTGCGTTGCGAATTTTTACTCCCTTAGTGAGTCTGTGCATGTAAGATTCTATGATATTACCCTTAATCAATCCATCAATCGTGAGTGTACCTTGGCACATAAAAGAAAGAATTGAGGATAAGATACCAGAATAATCAACATCATAATATCTCTTGGCCAATCTGTTAGCAATGAGTCCTATTTCTTCAGGTGTGTAACCATAAGCGTACAAACCGGCTACAATTGCACCCGCACTCGTGCCGGAAACAACATCCGGTTTTATACCATTTTCATGTAGGGCTTTGAGGACACCGATATGCGCACCAGCTTTGATACCCCCGCCCGATAGAACTAATCCCAGAGCCATGTTTCCCCCCTCCCTTACCCTTACCACACTATATGAGGTACGGGGGGTGAATGGTGCTTGGCTTACATTTCCTGGGAAATCAAAACAATTCACTCGGAGGAAAAAATGTTAAATAAAAGAGATCTCTATTATCTTGTAATATTTTTGTTAACGGTCATGAGTACTTGTACATTATTGCAGGAGGTTGCTGCCGCCGATACCGGGACTGTCCGCGTTGCCAGCGCCGAACAACAAAAGAGTGCACCTTTAGGAAAGGTCACTGTTTTAATTGATACCTTCAGAAGAAAGCTGATTATTATGGATGGTAATGTTGCGTTTGCAGACTTTCCTATTGCAATCGGCAAATCAGAAAGTCCTTCCCCCATAGGCAATTGGAAGGTGGTTAGGAAGGCTGTAAATTGGGGGACAGGATTTGGCACCAGGTGGATGCAATTAAATGTTCCTTGGGGAACATATGGAATCCATGGTACAAATAAACCGTGGTCGATAGGAGCGATGGCAAGCCATGGCTGCTTTCGCATGAATAATTCCGATGTTGAGAAAATCTATCCTTGGATCAAAAGTGGGACAGAGGTTATTGTTGTCGGCAATCCTTTTGGCTATATGTCGGGGGGATTCAAGAGACTTAACAAAGGCGACAAGGGTTCAGATGTTAGTCATATTCAGGAGATTTTGATGCGCAGGGGATTTTATGAAGGTAACCCAGACGGCATTTACGGTTATTACACGGAAAAAGCTGTCTTAGAGTTTCAGAAATATTATGGTCTGGCTAAAACCGGACAGATTGGCTATAAGGAGTATCAATTGCTGGGGTTATGGTAGTTGAATTCACAATAAAAAACCCGGTCTTTTGCCGGGTTATAATTAGATGGCTTCTTGATTTAATTTTTCCTCGTTTTGTACCAATACCAGACGATTCTTCAGAACCTTGATGTTTACCATGTCCGGGTCCTCTGTTCCTTGCAATTCTGCAGTTTCCTTTTTCAAAATGTTGACATAGTCGATGACATCCTGGGTTATCCTTTCACCGGGGCATATAATGGGAATACCGGGCGGATAAGCCATTATCATTTCCGCACTTATTTCCCCCTCTGCTTCACATAACGGGATGGGCGCTGTTTCAGCATAAAAAGCATCGCGTGGTGATATTACGGGTTCAGGAATGGCAGGAAGCGGAACGAAATATTTAAACACGTTATGCAGCTTCTGTCCCTTGGTTATTTCCGCAAGGGCGTCTATCAGTACGCTTAGAGTTTCTTTATTGTCACCCAGTGATACTAGTATTATGATATTGAAAAGATCGGAAAGTTCAACCTGAATATGGTATTTTTTTCGCAGGATTTTTTCGACATCATATCCGGAAAGACCTAAATCACGGACGTTAATAACAATTTTGGTCGGGTCGTAGGCATAAGAACTCTGGTAGTTTAAAATTTCCTCGTCCATGACCTGGAGTCCTTCAATTTGTTTTATTCTTTCACCGGCCCAAATCGCAAGTTCATAAGTGTCTTTGATCATTTGTTGTCCTTTTAAGGCCAGCTGCTTTCTGGCAATATCAAGGGAGGCCAGTAAAATATAGGAAGGACTGGTGGTTTGGGTTAGATTAAGTGTGGCTTTGAGTTTCTGTGGATTTATTAATGAACCCTGCAGTAGCAGCAAGGAACTTTGCGTCAGAGAACCTCCAAGTTTATGAGTGCTGCTGGCAGCCAGATCGGCACCGGCTTCCATCGATGATTGTGGGAGCCTTTCGTCAAATACAAGATGAGCCCCATGAGCCTCGTCAACAATAACAGGTACGTTGAATGAATGGGCAAGAGACACGATTTCCTTGAGGTTGGAGGCAATCCCATAATAGATAGGATTCATCAGGAATACGGCCTTAGCATCGGGATTATTCTCTAGTGCTGCAGCAATATCCTCTGTTTTGACTCCCATGGCAATTCCAAACTGTTCGTTTATTTCAGTATGGACATAGACAGGTTTTGCGCCGCTGAGAATTATTCCGCCAATAGCTGATTTATGAACATTGCGAGGCAGTATTATTTTATCACCCGGTTCACAAACACTCATAATCATAGCTTGAATACCGCTTGTGGTTCCGTTGACAAGAAAATATGCTTTATCAGCTCCGTAAAGCTGCGCGGCTAGCTCTTCTGCTTCTTTGATTGCACTGACAGGATTGCAGATATTATCCAGATCCTCCATGCATGTCAGATCCATGTTGATGCAATTTTGGCCCAATATATCTGCTAGTTCTTTGTTCCCACGGCCCTGTTTGTGGCCCGGAACATGAAAAGGTATTGTGCCTTCCACTGTGTAGTTTATAATAGCGGAATAAAGCGGTGTTTGATTTTGGTTGAGAATCTTTTTTTGCATTGCACTCACCACCATTCTAGACGCAATGAATAAATTAACGCACAAATTATAATTAATTTCAAAATGCCTGCTGAACCATTATAAAAGCATTTGAGATTATTAGCAATAGATAAGTTCAACCTTGTATTCTTTTTTTAAAAAAGAAAATAATACTTATATGCACTTTTTAAGATAAGAAGAGGTTTTAGGCCAATGAGACCAAGAAAGAGAAAACGTTCTTATTCTCTCAGAATATATAAAGACATTGGTATTGATTTGGGAACAGCCAATACACTTGTATTTTTGAAGGGAAAAGGCATCATCCTCGAAGAACCGTCCGTTGTGGCTATAGATGCAAAAAGCAGAGATGTGCTTGCGGTAGGCAGTGAAGCAAGTGCTATGATTGGCAGAACGCCACAAAACATTATAGCCATCAGACCGTTAAGAGACGGTGTAATTGCTGACTACAATACCACAAGATTAATGCTTAAATATTTTATCTCTAAAACTATAAAAGGGATGAGTCTTGTCAAGCCGCGAGTATTAATCGGAGTACCCTTAGGCATAACTCAGGTTGAGAAACGTGCGGTACTGGAAGCTGCTCAACAGGCTGGCGCAAAAGAAGCGTATCTAATTGAAGAACCGGTAGCAGCAGCATTTGGTGCCGGTCTTCCTGTTGCTGAGGCAAAGGGAAATTTGGTTGTAGACATTGGCGGGGGTACGACCGAGGTAGCTCTGTTATCCTTGGGTGGTGTTGTTGTCGGTAAGTCCCTCCGCTTTGGAGGTGATGAAATGAATCTTGCTATCGTAAGGTATGTAAAAAATAAATATAGCATGGATATAGGGGAACGAACAGCGGAAATGGCTAAGATCGAAATAGGTTATGCCATTGATGCGCCTGAAGGCAGAACATATCAAATTAAAGGCAGAAGCTTAGCAAGCGGTCTGCCCAAAAGTATAAATGTTACTGCAGCGGAAATCAGCGGTGCACTTCATGAACCCTTGCAATCGATTATTCAAGCAGTGCGAATAACGCTGGAAAGGACCCCGCCCGAACTGGCCTCAGATATTATAGATATGGGTATGGTCTTAACAGGCGGTGGTGCCCTTTTGAAAAACATCGATAAATTCATTTCCGGAGAAACTAACATTCCGGTGCTTATTGCCGACAACCCTCTGACTTGTGTTGTCCGAGGAACAGGAAAAGCCCTTGAAGAAATAGGGCTTTTAAGGAAATTTGCAGTTAACTAATTTAAAATGTCTTCTAATGCGGAAATGAGTTTTTCCATGGACGATCTTTTTCCTACGGAAATCCTTAACCAGTCAGGCAAATTAAACGAGGCCATAGTGCGGACAAGAATTCCTTCCTGCAATAGTTTCTCGGCAACTACGGCTGCGGATTTTGTTTTGAATTCTACAAGGAGATAATTTGTCTGTGAAGGAAGAACGAGCAGGTCCAATTTTCCTAACTGTTTTGAAAGCCAATCACGTTCCTTGATAGTTTCTTTGATAACGTTGCTTGTATACTCAACTTCCTTGATGGCGATAGAAGCCGCTCCTTGTGCCAGCATATCGACATTGAATGGCTGCCTAACCTTCTCAAGCTTTTCAATAATCTTTGGACACGCTACTGCATAACCAACCCTCAGTGCGGCAAGGCTGTAAACTTTTGAAAAGGTTCTCATGACCATCAGGTTATCATATTTAGCCAGCAGTTTTTCGGAACGCGGAAAATCGGGATTGTTTGCGTATTGGCAATACGCTTCGTCCAGAATCACCAGCGTCTCGGGAGATAATTTTTCCAGGAAAGATTCCAGTTCGGAATGTGTAAATATTGTGCCTGTGGGATTGTTAGGATTACATAAGAAGACAAGCTTAGTATTTTCAGATGCTTGCGAAAGAATTTCCTCAAGCTTAAAAGAAGAATAGGGTTGTTCAACAAATTTGTTGCATCCTCCTGCAATTGTAACAGCAGTGGCATACTGACTGAAAGTAGGAATCGGAATAAGCGCTTCATCTCCTGGGTTTAGGAATGCAGCGGCCAGCATCATAATAATTTCATCTGTCCCGTTGCCAATGCAGAAACGGTTTTTTTCAAAGCCCCAGTATTCACTCAGAGAATCCTTTAATTCTTGAGCCCCGCCGTCAGGATAGTACATAATATTTTTTAAAGATTCTTGTAAAAAATTCAACACAGCAGGGGCAGGTCCCCATATGCTCTCATTGGCATGAAGCCTGATAATAGGCTTTTTTATTTCCTTTTCCAGTGTATCGACAGATTTTCCGGGATCATAGGGTATTATCTTGCTAATACTATCACGCATAAAATTCCTCCTTACTTGCTACGAAAAGTATTTTAACATATTAGAGGAAAAAGAAAAAGGCAATATTGAAAAGGTTTCTTACTCCTTGAGCCGTTGAAGTCCTTGATGGTCGATAAAGTAGTTATCCTTATGTAAAAGCTGTGAAATCGGAATAACGGAATATCCATCATTTTTCAGATGATTTAAGATAGCGATCAAGGCTTGGGGCGTGTTTTTCCCATCATTGTGGAAAAGAACTATGGCCCCAGGTGTTATTCTTTCAGTTACTCGTGTATATATTTCATCTGCTGATAGGTTCTTCCAATCAAGTGAGTCTATGCTCCATTGTACTGTGATGAAGCTTAAATCCTCGGCGGTCTTAAGAAGTATGTTATTATACGCGCCAAACGGGGGCCTGAAAAGCACAGGGGACTGGCCAGTAATTTCCTTGATCATAGTCTCGTTATCCTGTAGTTCCTTTTTTATTTCGTCGACAGACAGTTTGCTCATATCCGGATGTGAGGCTGAATGCAGTGCAACTTCGTGGCCTTCCTCAACAATTTGCCGGGCTAATTCAGGGTACTTTTTCAGCCAGATATTCGTGAGAAAGAAAGTTGTTTTAATATCATTTTCAGCCAGTGTTTTTAATATATCCTGGGTCCTTGTGCTGCCCCAAGCTGCGTCAAAAGAAATGGCCACAACTTTTTCGTCCGTTTCTACGGCATATATAGGTACAAGTCTTTGCCCCGAGACTAAAACAGCAATAACCTCTTGTGTTGTTTGTTTAAGAGAGGGACTGAATATGCTGATGGCTACTATTGTTATAACCAGAACGAAGAGATATTTTGCCAAATTCTTCTTGGAAAGTATTAAAACAGAAATAAGGCATTCCTCCTTTTTTGAAAAGGAGTGTTCTTTTGTAAGCATATTTATTCAAGAGCAAAAATTCTATGCCGACAATCTAACATATAGATAACCTATTCTTTGTTTTTTGATGGTTTTGGACCCAATTCAACAGCAGTGGCGTAGAGATTTTTGTAATCTCCGTTTTCTCTTTCATTGCAGACAACTGTAACATATTGTCCAATACCCATATGCTTTTCCGCTAGTTCGGCGTATTTATAGCCATCCCCGCTTCTGGGGCTGGCAAAAGCCACATGCTCCCATTTGGTATCATCTTTGTTAAACCTATTGGCAATGGAAACAATAAACATACTGTCGCTTTTTTTCTCAATCATTCCGATTCTTCCAGCAATAACAATCTGCCCTTCTTTGACTCTCCATTTCATAATACATACCTCCCATATTTACATTCCCGCTAAACATCCTTTGTCAGTTGTTCCGCTGTAGCCTACTGGCAGAAGATAAATACTGCCCTTCTCGTTATATTTAACCAATACTTTTGCTACATCCATCTTGTCCCTTGTTAATTCAAAGGTAACAACGGCAGGAATAGCATTACGTCCCTCCTCTTCGATTCCAGAGGCTTCGGAATTCTTGGTGGCAACAACTAACAAGCTAGAAAGACGAGCGTCTTCCGCTGGGCTAATAATAGTGTCACTATCTTCCTTCTCTCTATCATCGAGATAAACGATAAGATCAACATAAGTACCTGCGGTTACCATATTTGCACAGCTTCTGACAAGGTTAGTGTTGACAGATAATAGCATCTTGTTCTCATTCGCCAGTTTGACGATTTGGCCTAGCTTTGAGGTTTCCGTTTCAAAAATGCGGTCCTGGGATATAATATCACCCTTGCCAAATCCCAGCTCCTCTGTGTAGTAGCTTTTTTCGGGGCCAAAAAACTCTAAATCCCGAACGGCTTCAGCGCCGACAACGGAACGCGGTCTTTTAGACATAGTGAGATCGTCTCTAGTTACCAATGAATATGGTGAAAGCTTATTGGCGGCAACCACAACTTCGACTAATTCGGTGTGTTTTCTGATATATGTTCTGTTTATCATAAAAGTAACAGTGAACACCATTAGAAAGGTGGCCATGAGCAAGGCGGTCTTAAATATCCTTATCCTTGTCAATCTGCGCAATTTTCACTACCTCCCTCTTTCTAATATACAGCTACACTCATATCTAACCTAAACAAGGGCATCCATTTGGCTAAAGATCCTCTGAATGAAGCCCGGCAGCCATCCTGCAATGAGTCCGTGAACCAGCACCAGAATTGTCGCAACAATTGCCATCCATCCCACAGTTCCCAGCATTTCACCCCTCTCGTCGGTGATAAGGTTTTTCATGTTAATCATTTTTTCTCCCCCGTTTCACATTATGGTATTTAACCCGTTAAATATTTCCCATCCTTTAATCAGTAATGAACCTACAGACAAACTGATAATAATCAAATAGAGCAGAACGACCTTTTCCGGTTTTGATTTTGTCTTCTCCTCTATAGCAACCTTCCTAACTTCCGAAATGTCATCCTCAATTGCGGCAAAATAGCTTTCTGCGGCCTCATAACCATGTTCAATAGCTATTTTAACGGCAGAGGTGAACTTATTGACAACAGGCAGGTTAAAGGATTCCGCGAAAGAATCAAGAGCTAAGGCAGGTCTTAAGTATTGTAAATCATTTATTAAGTTGTCAATAACGGTTTTCATCCTCAAACCCGATAGTTCACGAACCTGTATAAATGCCGAAACATAATCTTTACCACAGGAAAAACTGATCCTCAGTTTATCGATTAAAGCGGGCAGATCGACAATTATATCCTTTTGCCACTGATTAAACTGTTTTTTTAGGCTCTTGTATTGTTGGAGCACCAAAATAACCACGGCAAGCGGATACAGAAGAAGATAGCCTTCAAAGCCTGTTAAAACCGGAACAACGATAATTGGAACAGCACCACCTATGGCGCGGACGATATAGCGTGCCAGCTCCTTTTCCGGCTTATTCAACGAACCCATTAAGCGCAGCATATTTCCCATTTCTACAATTATTTGATCGTCTAATTCTGCATACTTACGTATTGTTCTTAATAGCGCCGATACGGTTTTTATTGCTTGTCCCTCAGCGGCAAGTTCTAATTCCGCTTCGGACATAATTGCCTGCCTAGCCTTCATTATCGCTTGATGTGCTTTTTTGTCAGGCAGTAGTTTTTTTGCCAAAAGGCCTGTTAGACAAACGGCAAGGATGAAAGGCATTATGTATGACCAGACTATCATCAGCAATGATACCAACTCCTTAAAGTTCATCAAGGTTTAAGGTGAGGTATTCTTCACCCTTGAGATAAACGAACAGGGATCCGACAACATAGAAAAGAATTAGAATCTTTCCGGCTGTAGTATGAAGATAAACATTGCGTTGACCTGTATTGGCAAAAGAAAGAATAACGGGAAACATCCAGGATACTACCAAGGCCGTATAGAGATTTCTTTTTTTAGCGCGGCTTTTTTCGTTGACCTTCTCAATAGCTCTTAAATCAAACTCTATTGCTTCGACGGATTTACTTAAAGCATTAAGCGATTCTTTTGTAAACCCCTCATAGTGTGTTTGCAGCAGATATTCAATAAAAACATCAAACTTGCTTAGGCTTACTGAGTCTTTCATATTCAGCAGGGCATCATGTACGTTTCCGCAAATATTAACATCCTTGAGATAATTTGAAAAAATGCTGCGAATCTCATCATCTATGATTTCATTGCGGGTAAGTTCAATGGCTTTTGTAATGTTGTTCTGATCCGGCAAACGTGATATCAGTAACCTTAAAGGACTAACGAGCTTTGTGATAATCCTTATTCTTTGCCCTCTTCTCTTTTTTTCTATTAAAAACCCAGGCAAATAGGCTCCTGCGGCCAACCCTGCCGCTAAAAGAAAGATATTTTGTGTCATGATGGATATCAATATGGCAGATACCCAGCTGGCGGAAGTGATGAGGGGTAATTTGTTTTTTATTTTAAATCTGTAGGGTGTTCTTACCAAAGAATCTCGGTTTGAGAATAAGGTAAAAGACTTTTGTGCTGCCGGATTCAGATAAAGTACGGCAAAAACAAACCAAACTCCGACGAGCAGTGTATTTATAAGTGGAACAATCACGACTATTCTTTCCTCCTCTCTCTATTTCAAATATCTTTCACACACGAAAAGATAGTAATATATACAAGTAATAGCATATATATACAATGTTTTACTTATTATAACATACATATAAGACAAAATATAGACCAATTTATCAAATAATGTAAAATATTTTAGCCATATACAACAATAAAAAAACAGAGGATTGCTCCTCTGTTAAATAATTGACATGTTAATAAACTATTAAATAGTTACATGCTGTAATTGGGTGATTCTTTAGTGATCTGGATGTCATGGGGATGGCTTTCCCGCAATCCTGCTGCGGATTGACGAATAAATTTAGCCTTTGTTTTCAACTCATATATAGTTTTGCATCCGGTGTAGCCCATGCCTGCTCTAAGACCGCCAATCAGTTGGTGTATTGTATCGGCCACAGAACCCTTGTAGGGAATACGTCCTTCTACCCCTTCAGGGACAAGTTTGGGTAGGTCCTCCTGGAAATACCTATCGGCTGAGCCATCTTTCATAGCTGCGATTGAACCCATACCACGGTACACTTTATAGCTTCTTCCTTGATAGATTTCCACATCGCCGGGGCTTTCTTCTGTTCCGGCAAGCAAGCTGCCGATCATTACGACATCCGCGCCTGCGGCAATAGCTTTTGTGATATCACCGGAATACTTGATACCACCATCGGCTACTATGGGAATATTGTGTTTGATTGCTTCATTGGCGCAATCGTGTATTGCCGTGATTTGTGGTACTCCTATACCGGAGATAACTCTGGTCGTACATATTGATCCCGGACCAATCCCTACCTTGACGGCATTTGCTCCGGCAGATATTAAATCTCTGGTTCCTTCGGCCGTTGCGACATTGCCTGCAATAATCTCTAACTCGGGAAACATCTTTCTTATTTCCTCCACAGTGTTTAAAACGCCCTGGGAATGGCCATGAGCAGTATCGACAACAATTGCGTCAACGTTTACCTCAACCAGAGTCTCTACTCTCTTCATAGTATCAAAGGTTATTCCCACAGCAGCTGCTACCAGTAATCTACTGTTTGCGTCCTTAGCCGAATTCGGATATTTTATCGTTTTTTCAATATCCTTAATAGTGATAAGTCCCTTAAGATTGAAGTCTTCATCCACAAGGGGCAATTTCTCGATTTTATGCTTGGCAAGAACCTTTTTAGCTTCTTCCAGGGTAGTATCAACGGGTGCGGTAATTAATCCTTCCTTGGTCATAACCTCTTCAATTTTTTTTCGATAATTTGTTTCAAAACGCAGGTCTCTATTTGTTAAAATGCCGATAAGTTTGGTACCTTCAGTAATGGGTATGCCTGAGATGTGATATCTTTCCATAATTTTCAAGGCTTCAAATATATCATGGTCTTTACTCAAATATACCGGATCGGTTATAATTCCATGCTCCGACCTTTTTACCTTATCAACCTCCATGGCTTGCTGCTCGATCGTCATATTTTTGTGTATGACGCCTATTCCACCTTCGCGAGCAATTGCACGAGCCATATTAGCAGTAGTAACAGTATCCATGCCTGCACTAATGATAGGTATATTAAGGTTAATCGTTTGTGTAAGATTTGTTGTGACATCAACCTCTCGCGGCAGGACATCCGACTTTGCCGGAACCAGGATAACATCATCAAAAGTTAATCCTTCTTGGCAGAATTTATCTGGCATCACAACATACCCCCTTTATCACGCTAAGTATATCAGCAAAATATTATTATTGGCATTATAACACATTCTAACTGGATATGTTATATTATTTTTCATCGTCATCCTCCATATCATGAATGCGGTATTCCGCCTCTATGAATCCCTTTTCAGAACGGTTCACAAACCAATTCAAGAGCAGGAACACTATGCCGATGTCGTCCAATTGTCCAATTACCGGAATATCCGGTATCAAGTCAAGGGGCCAAAGGATGTAGCCAATACTAGCCGAGAGTAACAGCGTTTTATGCCAAAAGGAAACGCTGTCGTCTCTTAGATATCTCCAGCCTTTTTTTAACAGCCGGGGGATATTCCAGATCATTCTCCATCTCTGATATCCGTTCGGCATAATTAGTCACCTCATTAGATTTAACTTTGAAGATGAGAAACATCATTTACTGATTCGATAGTGATATTCCCTTTATTAATTCTTAAAGTAGTTACCGAAGTGTTACTCTGCTTATACTGCCACATTTCCATCAATGATTTACCTTCTAAGGAACAGATCAGAGCTGCTATAGTACCTCCGTGGGATACGATAAGCACGTCGTCTTTATGATTACTATTAATTATTTCTTTTATGCTTTTCAAAGCCCTTTCTTTTACAATAGGGAAACTCTCTCCTTGAGGAACATGTAAAAGATGGGGTGTTTCCAGCCAGAGTTTTAGTAAGTCAGGATAATTTTTTTCAATATCTGTGTAAGTTAAGCCTTCCCATACACCAAAATTTATTTCTCTTAAGCCGGAGCAGACTTTAACATCAATATTGTGCGGCTGGGCAATTATTCGGGCGGTTTCATAGGCCCTTTTTAAATCACTGCTATATGCGGCAGTGAGATTTTCATGAAGCATGCGTTTTTGCAAGGCCATTGCTTGTTCTATGCCTTCAGGACTTAATTCAGTATCGGTATGTCCTTGATAGCGGTGTTCATGATTCCAAATAGTTTGACCGTGTCTTACGAGATAAATTCGTTGCACCATAGTAATTCTCCTGAAATTGTTATATTTTGAGAAGCAATATACACCAAAATAAAAAAAGGACTTCTGTTAGCTCGCTCATCATTCCATAGGTATCACCGGTGTGTCCGCCTAATATCTCGTTGATTTTTCTGCCGATTAATACTATGGAAATACCTGTCAAGGGAATAGCCATCAGTAGTTTAACTGAAAAAAACCAAAGAACAACCAAAGCGATGAGGGTATATGCTGTTGCGATGAAAAAACCGACTTTTTTAGTATGCTTTTTAAAAAGGCTACCTAAACCGGATTTTCTGGCAGAAGGATGAAAATAAATCAAATAGACCATTGTCCAGCGTCCGCATAAGGGCATTAGGACTAAAAGAACCAATATTATCGGATAGGAAGCCTCGAGCAATAAAGATATTTTGAGTAAAAGCAGTACAACCAAACCTAAGATACCCATTGCTCCTACACGACTGTCTTTCATTATTTCCAAGGCCTTTTCCGGTCCGCGGCGCGCTAATATGCCGTCACAAGTATCCATAAGACCGTCAAGGTGCAAACCACCGGTAATTATTATCTCAGCTATTATTACAAAGAGAACTGTTGTTGAATGCAAGAAAAGATGGCTACAGAAGTAAGCCAAAAGCGCCAATATTCCTCCTATGAGCAACCCGGCAAACGGAAAATATACGGTTGCTCTGCCGGAATCCGACTCAGTAAACGCCGTATTATTCTTAACCCTGATAATAGTTAAAAACTGAAGAGCAATTATGAAGCTTTTCATTAATAATCTCTTTTCGGTTTAATTTTTAGAGGTATACCAAGTGACACAAGATACACTTCACTGGCCTTAGCAGCTAACATTTGATTAGTCAGACCGACAATATCACGATATCCCCTCGTCAAAGGGTTGGCAGGCACAATTCCCCAACCGATTTCGTTTGTAACGGCAATCATTGTGACTCCCGTTTCAAAAACAGTCTCAATTATATCCGTAAACTGAGCCATGATAAAGCCCTGAATTTCATTGATTTTTACTGCTGTCAGTTTTTCTTGCGGCAGATTATCAATCTTTGCGAGGTATAAATTTGATATCAGCATTGTAACACAATCCAAAAGCCAAGTACTATACTCAGCATGGTTTCTTTTGATTACGCTTGAAATGTCGTAAGGTTCTTCAAATGTCTGCCATTTGTCCGGACGAACTAAGCGGTGTTGCCTAATCCTTTCTTTCATTTCATCGTCCAGAGGTTGTGCCGTTGCCAAATAAGCCACTGATTCGTCCTTTTGCATGGCAACTTTTTCGGCGAATGAACTTTTTCCGCTTCTTACTGCTCCCGATATCAAAATAAGCTTTCCTGCACTCATAGTACCACATCCTGAAAAAGTTTCTCAATTGTTGCATAAGGTACATTCATTGCTCCGAGATTAGAGAAATCATGGGCTTCATGTCCGTGAAAATCGGAGCCGCCAGTTATTATCAGCTTTCTTTTTTTGGCCGTATTAGAAAGAAAACTACAGACCTCTCGGCTGTGACTGGGATGAAATACCTCTATTCCTGCTATGTCCATGTTTAACACAGTATCAAAGACATTTTTTGAAAAGTTTATTCCCGGGTGTGCATAAACCGGTATCCCCCCTGCATTTGCAATCAAATCAATTGCTTCTGAGGGTTTGAGTTTATAGCGTTCAACATAACCTGGTCGTCCGGAATCAAGGTATTTAATAAAGGCTTCAGCAATTGTCTTTACATATCCTTTTTCTTTTAATAACAGAGCAATATGGGGTCGTCCGATGTTATCGCAGCTCCCGGCCACATCCAGAACTTCACTCAGTTGCACATCCATTCCCAGCTTATTCAGGCGTCCAATTATAGTTTCCGCACGCTGTAAGCGATAAGTTCGTATCTTCTTTATTTCTGTTTGCAGGCTGGCATTTTGAGGGTCAAAATTGTAACCCAGAATATGAATTTCTACTCTTTCATAAACCGTACTGAGCTCTATTCCGGGTATAAATCTAATTCCCTTTTGTTCACAGGCTTGTGCCGTTTCTTGTAAACTTGCGGTAGTATCATGGTCTGTTATGGACAAAAAACGGATATAACTTTTATGCGCGAAATCAATAAGAACCTCCGGATCATACTTCCCGTCTGAAAAAGTTGTATGAAGGTGTAAGTCGCATTTTATCAGGGTTTTGGCATCATGGCAAGGTGTTTTGCAATAAGCGAACGTAATTACCTCCCAGCACTTTTCTAATATCCTCCCGGCTCCACCCTTTTATAATAAGCTTTTTTGTTATCTGTGGCAAATCCGACGGGCTACTCAAACCAAGAGGGGTTTTATCAATACCGTCGAAATCCGATCCCAAACCAACATGGTCTATTCCGGCAATGGATACGGCATGCTCAAGGTGATCAATAACCGTATCTATTGTAATTTCACCTTCGCCTAGGAAACCGGGATAAAAATTGATTCCCACTATTCCGTTATTAGCTCTAATTGCTGCTAATTGCTCGTTAGTCAGGTTTCTTGGGTGCTTATGCAAGGCAGCACAACAAGAATGTGTCGCTGCAACAGGTTTATTGCTTTGTGATATGACATCCCAAAAACCTTTTTCCGAAATATGGGATACGTCAATCAACATACCTATTCTATTCATTTCTTTAACAACTTCCCGGCCAAAAGTGGTTAAACCACCTTGACTGTCTTTTTCCCAAACCCCGTCGGCAATTTTGTTCCTCTGATTCCAGGTGAGTGTCATGCAACGTATGCCAAGCTCAAATAGAATTCGCAAGGTGCTTATTTTACCTTCCAGCACCTCGCCGCCTTCAATGGACAGTAAGAACATGCAATCATCATTAGGCGAAAGCAAAGCCAGATCCTTTTTTTTTAGGATTGTTTTCAACTGTATTTCCCCTTCACTGCTTATCGTGTGATAGTGATCAAGTAATTCCATTACCCTGCACAAGGCCCCATAAGGCTTATACTCAGGTTCAATATAAATAGCCAAAAACTGAAGGTTTATTTTGCCCATTTGCAAAAGAGGCCAATTAAGGTGACAATGGTTATTCTGCTCCCAGAACGATCTCTTATGCTTGTAAAGCTCCAGTAAAGTATCACAATGCCCATCAATAATGACACAGCTTCTATGAATATCCTCGTCCCTATTCATCATTAAAAAACCACCTCGCTTGCAGTTTTGAATAGCATTATTATTAAATTCAGGCAATAAAAAAGCCTGTTCTAGTAACAGGCTTTTAAGTTATTCCCATTTATCTGGGTTCGACAATGATTTTTATTGCTGTTCTCTCTTCTCCATCAATGACGATGTCTGTAAACGCAGGAATGCATATCAGGTCAATACCACTCGGTGCAACAAACCCTCTAGCAATAGCAACGGCTTTAACAGATTGGTTTAATGCTCCGGCACCGATAGCCTGTATTTCTGCGCAACCCCTCTCGCGGATTACACCTGCCAGTGCACCTGCAACTGCATTTGGACTAGATTTTGCTGAGACTTTCAATACTTCCAACTTTGTAACCTCCTTCGTATCCTATATTTATGAGTCCTATAGTATTTTTATTCTACAAAATTTAAAAAATTCCTTTTAAATCCAAAAATAAACCTTTCTATTTCTCTTTTTTTTTCCAAGAAGATGTAGGAAGCTAAATATAATCCTGGATTCGCTTGATGCTTTCGGTCTTCCCTGTCACTTCATTTATTTCCAAAAGTATTCCGTTCAATTGAGAATCCCCTTTGGCTGTCTCAAATCTTACAGGCATCTGGGAAATGAATTTTTTTATAACCATTTCTCTCTCAACCCCCAAAACAGAATCGCGAGGTCCCGTCATCCCGGCATCTGTTATATAGGCAGTTCCTTGCGGCAAGATCCTTTCATCAGCCGTTTGAATATGAGTATGTGTACCAATAACTGCCGAAACTAGTCCGTCCATATACCAACCGAATGCTACCTTTTCGGAGGTTGCCTCAGCATGAAAATCAATAATTGAGATTTTGGTTTCCCTTTTTATTTCATCGAGCAGTTCTGTAGCTTTACGAAAAGGACAATCAAGCGGAGGTAGAAAAACACGGCCTGAAAGATTCATTACGGCAACTTTTATTCCTCCTTTTACTTTAATTATTCCATAACCGCGGCCCGGTGTCTCCGGCGGGTAATTTGCCGGCCTGATTAGGTATTGTTCATGGTCGATAAATTCAAAAATCTCTTTTTTATCCCAAGTATGATTACCCATTGTAATTATGTCGATATAGTTATCATATAGTTCATCTGCAATCGCTTTTGTAATGCCGTTTCCTCCGGCTGCATTTTCTCCATTTGCAATAACCAAATCCAGCTTATATTTCTTTCTATAATCCCTGACTAATTCTTTAACGGCTCTGCGACCCGGTCTTCCAACAATATCACCAATAAATAGTATGTTTAGCATTAATGTCCTCCCTGAATTACGTTCGAATACTATCTTTTGAAAACGAGAACCCGTCCTTCTTCTCTTAGGGCAATAAATTTATTCTTAGGTTTCCTTATCCTTAAATTATCCAGCATATTGCCGATATAATCGTCATGATCTAATAATTCTTCGTCATCTATGTATAGTCCATCGCTTACAATTTTATTTTCAAACTGTTGGTGTAAAATATCAACAATTAGAGTGATCTCCTTTGGAGTAAGGGTGACTGTGTCCCTGGTGATTTGGATTACAGTTATACCGGAATTCATAGCATATTCTATGTTTATGCATTTTGGCATTCTCTTGTTCTCGTAATACATAAAAACATTTACACAGTTTTCCAATCTTTCTTTAAAACATGTAAGCAATTTATAATCTATTTCACCCTGTAGAATAAAGTTCATTTTTAATAATTGACCATTAGGCGTGTAATTTATTTTACATAATTCTGGAAAGCGCAACATGAGAGATGTTAATAAGTTTATGCTTTCCTCATCATTTTTAAACGTCTTTTTTTGCAACAGTACAACCATCCCGTCTTTAATATATGTATAAGGTTTTTTATTCTTCATCAAATGCAAAAATCCTTTTTACTGGTACAAATCAACCATATTAATAAATTACAGATATGGAAAAAGCGGTTATTCACCGCTTTTTCTATTTAGCAAATTCCACCGATCTTGTTTCTCTTATCACAACAACCTTTATTTGTCCCGGATACTCCAGGCTTTCTTCGATATTTTTAACAATATCCCGTGCCATAACGACAGAGGTTGCATCGTCAATTTTATCCGGTTTAACGATTATGCGTATTTCCCTGCCGGCCTGAATAGCGTATGACTTTTCTACACCATCGAATTGGTTCGCTATTTCTTCCAGTTTTTCAAGCCTCTTAATATATGCCTCTAGTGTTTCCCTTCTGGCACCCGGTCTTGCCGCTGACATCGCATCGGCGGCTGCTACCAGCACTGCTTCAACACTCTGGAAAGATATATCGCCGTGATGGGCAGCAATCGCATGTATAACCTCTGGAGATTCTCTGTACTTCTTGGCTAAATCAGCCCCGATAGTTACGTGAGGCCCCTCGACCTCGTGGTCGACCGCCTTGCCAATATCGTGTAAAAGTCCCGCACGCTTAGCAAGTGTCACATCCGCACCTATTTCAGAAGCCATCACTTTCGCCAGATGTGAAACCTCAATAGAATGCTTTAGGACGTTCTGTCCATAACTTGTCCGATATTTTAAACGGCCAAGTAATTTAATGAGTTCGGGATGCAATCCGTTCACTCCGGTTTCAAATGTTGCCTGTTCTCCTTCTTCTCTTATCTTTTGGTCTACTTCTTTTTGTGCTTTTTCAACCATCTCTTCAATTCTTGCCGGGTGTATACGACCATCTAAGATTAGTTTTTCCAAGGCAGTACGTGCAACTTCACGTCTAATAGGATCAAATCCCGACAGTATAACAGCCTCAGGCGTATCGTCTATGATTAAATCAATTCCGGTAAGAGTTTCAAGGGTTCTGATATTGCGACCCTCACGCCCAATTATTCGTCCCTTCATTTCATCATTGGGCAAAGACACAACAGAAACCGTTGATTCGGCAACATGGTCGGCCGCACATCTTTGTATGGCTAATGAGATAATTTTACGCGCGTTCTTTTCACTTTCCTCTTTAGCCTGGTTCTCGTAATCCTTAATCATCATTGCCGTTTCGTGTTTTATTTCGTTTTCAACACGAGCCAAGAGTATTTCTCGTGCCTGTTCAAAAGACATACCGGATATATTTTCAAGTTCGGACATCTGTCTTTTCATTATTTCAGACAAGTTCTTTTTTTGATTGTTTAATTCGTTTTCGAGCTTGTGGATATTTTCTTCCTTTCTCTCAATAGATTCAGATTTTCTATCGAGGGTTTCTTCCTTCTGCACCAAACGACGCTCCATGCGCTGCAGTTCATTACGTCTTTCCCGATTTTCTCTTTCGCATTCAACACGCAGGCGATGGGCTTCTTCCTTTGCTTCGAGTATGGCTTCCTTCTTTTTTGCCTCTGCATTTCTCTTTGCTTCGCTAATAAGCTTGTTTGCGGCATCCTCGGCTGATTCAATCTTTGCCTCAGCAATTTTTTTGCGAATTATGTAGCCAACCAGTATTCCAATTAAGCTGGCGACAACTGCTATTATTATTTCTTTAATCTTTCTCACCTCCCATTATTTTGATAATATAACCTAACTTCATTAAACATTAGCTAGTCAAGGCGGGTAATAAGCTCCCTGATAAAAAAATAAAACCGGAAAAGAGCCGGTTTATCATTTCCACCATCTTTAATTGAACGAGGTGATATTAGATACACTAATTCTGCCATGACAACAATATCATGTTTAAATTTTCATTTCATATCTAATAATACCCGCATTGGGATTCAGTACAAAAATATAACAAAACACCATTATATATATGCTAAATCCGTTGTGGTAGAAAAATCAAACCGTTTTTACCCGATTTTAATTCTAATATTAAACATAAAAGTTGTCAAGATTGGAGCAAAGCCCAAACTGTTCCCTCAATAACCTCCTGAGAAAACCCTTTTCGGGCAAGAAATCTCGCCAGCTTTTGCTGATCGGGCTCATTCTTTATCAAAAACCTTCTTGCCGCCGTTAACGCGGTTTCTCTTTCCATGGCTGGATCGAATTTTTCCATTTGTAATGAAATAATATCTTCAGGTATTCCCTTTTGCAAGAGTTTTGCTTTTAACTTCATTTTTCCATGAGGCTTATGGAGGGTATAAAGTTCAAGCAGGCTTTCCGCTAAGGCTTTATCATTAAGATAACCAAGACTCAGCAGTTTTTTTATCACCGTTTCTATCTCTTTTCCTTCATAGCCTTTATACCGCATAAGTCTGTCCATCTCGTAAACACTGTATTGCCTTCTGGCAAGCTTTTTTAACGCAAAGCTTAACAGTTTTTTCTCATCAATCACTTGACTTCAACGTCCTTCGGGGACCCAAAAAAGTGTTCCCGCACCTTGGCATCTAGCTCTGATGTGAGCTCGGGATGTTCTTTTAAATATTGTTTTACATTTTCCTTACCTTGGCCCAAACGTTCGTCATTGTACGAATACCAAGTTCCGCTTTTTTTGATGATATCAACATCAGCCGCCAAGTCCAGAATGTCGCCCTCTCTTGATATGCCTTCACCGTACATGATATCAAATTCTGCCATCTTAAAAGGTGGTGCGACCTTGTTTTTAACAATTTTTGCCCGGGTGCGGTTGCCAACCATATCTGAACCCTGCTTAAGTGTTTCTATTTTTCGGACATCGATACGTACTGAGGAATAAAATTTTAAAGCCCTTCCCCCTGACGTGGTTTCCGGGTTGCCAAACATGATGCCTACTTTTTCTCTTATTTGGTTAATAAAGATGGCTGTTGTGTGAGATTTACTGATAGCGCCTGTCAATTTCCGCAGGGCTTGTGACATCAGACGTGCCTGCAAACCTACGTGTGAGTCTCCCATTTCCCCCTCAATTTCCGCACGAGGTACTAAAGCCGCAACAGAATCGATAACGACAACGTCAATTGCTCCGCTTCTGACCAATGCTTCAGCGATTTCAAGGGCTTGTTCTCCTGTGTCCGGCTGAGAGACTAATAATTTATCTACATCCACTCCCAGTTTTCCGGCATATACCGGATCAAGGGCATGTTCGGCATCAATAAATGCCGCCTCCCCACCTTTCCTTTGTGCTTCGGCTATTATATGGAGAGCAACCGTTGTCTTACCGGAGGATTCAGGACCATATATTTCAATTACCCTACCTCGCGGGACACCCCCTACGCCAAGGGCCATATCCAATGATAGGACTCCGGTGGAAATTACTTCAACATGCAGCTTAGAAGACGCTTCTCCTAAACGCATTACAGAACCTTTGCCAAAACTTTTCTCAATATTTGCCAGAGCAATTTCAAGCGCTTTTTTCTTATCAGACATGAGAAACCTCCTTATACCCAAAACGTTTGTTCGATGATGTAATTGTACAATTTTGGGAATGGTTTGTCAATCCACAAAAATATATTTACTAAAATTCGCGCCTGGCCCGAGCCGGTTGAACAGAAATTCTTTTTCCGTTGATATCATTTCTATCCATAATATTAATCACACGGGAAGCGACATCCTCGGGGACCTCAAGAAAAGAAAACTTATCATAAATTCTGATGTCCCCAATAGAACGTTCATTAATGCCGGTTTCCCGACTAATATTGTTTACGAGATCAATAGGCTTGATATTCTGTTGCCTGCCTATGGTTATAAATAGTCTTACCATGCCGTTTTTTGCCCCTGTATTAGTAAGTTCATTGTTTTCCGGACGGTCATCATATTCAAGACCATTTTGCACAAAAGCGTGCTTGATAGCAGCCGAAGCTATATCTAAAAGATCAAACTCCTTCATTAGGTCTTCTACGATTTTCTTTTGGTCATCCATCTCATTCATCTTGATTATTTCGCAGATGGTGTTATATGTCATGTTTTGCTTATGCTCCAGAACGTCCTTAAAGGTTGGTAAACTGGCTTTATCAATGCGTGCTTTGATTAACCTTTCGATCATCCTCAACTGACGATACTCCTTAGGAATTATCAAAGTCAAAGCCTTACCTTCTTTACCCGCACGTCCTGTTCTGCCAATACGGTGCACATAGGACTCAGGGTCCTGCGGAATATCATAATTAATAACGTGGCTGACACCGCCGATATCGAGTCCTCTTGCAGCCACATCAGTAGCAACCAGGATCTCCACCTCTTCCCGTCTGAAACTGTTCATAGTTTTATCCCTTTGGGCCTGTGTCATGTCACCATGCAAACCCTCGGCGAAATAACCTCTGGTTTGTAATGTTGCGGATAATTCATCAACGCTTCTTTTTGTTCTGCAAAAAATAATGACGGAGTTATATTCTTCGAAGTCGAGAATACGACACAAGGCATCTGTTTTGGTGCCGGTCAATATTTCATAATAATACTGCTGGATAAGAGGAACAGTGATTGCTTCCTTGTCGATTGTAACTAAGTGCGGTTTTTTCATGTATTTTTCGGCCAGCTGACGTATAGGAAATGGCATAGTCGCTGAAAAAAGCAGGGTTTGTCTGCCTTCATCTGTACATTTGAGAATAGATTCGATATCTTCCACAAAACCCATATCCAGCATTTCATCAGCTTCATCAAGCACGACAATTTTTACCTTATCTAAATTAAGGGTTCTCCTGCGTAAATGGTCAATAAGGCGCCCAGGGGTCCCTATTGCAACATGAACACCTTTTTTAAGCGAACGTATTTGCCTGTCAATGGGTTGACCGCCGTAAATTGGCAGTACCCTAATCCTCTTTTGCTTCCCTATCTTTGCCATTTCTTCTGCAACTTGGATGGCGAGTTCTCTTGTCGGAGTGACTATCAGGGATTGTACCTGTAAAACCTTACTATCGATTCCTTCTGCAATAGGAATACCAAATGCGGCAGTTTTACCTGTCCCGGTCTGAGCCTGTCCGATTACATCATTCCCGTTCATGATTAAAGGAATAGCTTTAGCCTGAATCGGGGTGGGTTCTTCGAAGCCCATCTCGGATATAGCCGCCATTACTTTTTTTGTTATTGATAAGTCCTTAAATTCGATGCTCATTATTAGCTCCTTCATTATATATATTTGTGCTGCCTATCTTAGGCGCATTTTTAAGGTATTGCCACAGAATGTGCTGTACGGAATTAACGCAACTCATTCTGACATTTTCACGATCGCCTGTGAAATTGAATTTTTGTGTCACTGCAAATCCGGGGGCGTTTAAAGCGATATATACCAAGCCCACTTCTTTTTTTGCTGTTGCACCGTCCGGGCCTGCGATTCCGGTGACAGCTATTCCCAAC
Organism: Clostridia bacterium; assembly: GCA_018433675.1. Classification (GTDB taxonomy): domain Bacteria; phylum Bacillota; class Peptococcia; order DRI-13; family SM3-B62; genus SM3-B62. Next base: position 86,649 of record JAHDQS010000029.1, on the reverse strand, counting down.
GAGCTGCCGGTAATCCTTCTGACATTCTCGGCCATAGCAGATGCTACTTGTTTACTGACTGCGCCATGATTTTCCAACATATCGTAAGGAATATCTAAAAGCCTGATCTTCAATTCATTACTGTAAGCAATTATCGAGCCTAGATAAAAACTAGACGAACCCGGTATTGAAGTAAAATGACCGCTTACCATCCCTCCTGTGCATGATTCTGCTGTGCTGATTGTAAGTTTCTGTTCTGTTAACCGTTTTGCCAAAATTTCCAGCAAAGGTACTTCGTCTTCTTTAACGAGGTATTTCCCGACTCTGTTTTTAATCTCGGATAGCAATGGTGCGATTTTGGCGTTAAAATCTTCTTGATTTTGAGCCTTTGCTGATAAGCGTAATGTTATCTCCCCAGGTTTAATTAAAAGAGCCAAGGTTGGGTCTTGCTGTTCATCGAACAAATCCTTTAAATCGTATTCCAGCTTTGATTCGGGAATACCTGCGAAGCGCAAAACACGAGAAAATAGGGTTATCCTCGTGTAATCAAGTAGATTTTTATTGATCCACGGAAGCGCGTATCTTTCAAACATGCATTTCATCTCGCCGGGTGGGCCCGGCAATAGGATATACGAGCTGTTATCCTTTTTTGCAGCCATTCCTAAAGCAAAACCAAGATCATTTTTTAGTATCTCAGTGCCTTTAGCATACATAAATTGGCGCAAGTTGGATTCCACCCATTCGCGGTTTCTTTCTTCTAAGTACCGCTTAAAACACGAAACATCATCCTCAGAAACAAAAAGCGGCAAATCAAGGTATTCTGCAACGACTTCCTTCGTAATGTCGTCGCCTGTGGGACCAAGCCCTCCCGTTGTGATTACTAAATCTGCTCTTTTTTCGGCAATTTGTAATGCTTTCTTAAATCTTTCTTTATTGTCTCCCACAGTGGTATGGTAGTATACGTCAACACCTATTTCTGCCATTTTTTCCGAAAGGTATTTTGCATTGGTATTTACTATTTGACCGAGTAATAGCTCCGTTCCTACTGAAATTATTTCTGCATTCATAATGTCTATCCCCCTGGATTTCGCTTGCATCATTATACAGAAAAAAGGGATATAAATCAACAGGCAGCTATGCTGACATAGCTGCCTTGTCCTGGCTTGTCTCAAGTAATTGCCTGAGTTCTGGTCCATTCAACTTTTCTCGAGTAATTAACTCCTTTACTATCCTTTCATGAATGTCTCTTTTTCCAGTAAGGATTTCTTCTGCCTTGAATTCCAGGTTTTGCATGATTTCACGACAAACGTGATGGAATTCCTTTTCCGGCACATTCTCCTTAGAAGCAATACCTAACCTTGAAAGCCCAGCGTTTATTATCCTTTCAGCCAGATTCATAGCCTTTTGAAAATCATTAATGGCTCCTGTGCTTTTCTCTCCTAAGAATAATTCTTCACTGACAGCTCCGGCCAAAAAGATGATTATCTTATTCTCTAATGAGGATTTTGTAAGCAATTGCGTATCTTCAGATTGACTGTGACGGACATACCCTAAAGCATCGCCCCGTGATGTTACAGTTATCTGTTCAACAGATCCAGGCTCTAAAACCTCGCTTACCACAGCATGTCCGGCCTCATGGACGGCAACACGACGCAGTGTTTCTTGATTTGCTTGATGGTCAAGTTTTTCACCCATAATTACCTTATCAATTGCTTCCGTAAGATGCGCTTGCTGTATCATTAAACTTCTGTCTCTTAAGGCAAGTATTGCTGCCTCGTTCATTAGGCTTTCTAAATGAGCTCCCGAAAAACCGTAGGTTCCTCCTGCTATTTCTTCAAGTCTCGTATCATCAGCAAGGGGTTTATTCTTGCCGTGAAGCTTTAAAATAGCCAGTCTGCCTTCTTTATCCGGCAGATCGACTCTGACCTGTCTGTCGAACCTTCCTGGCCTCAGGAGAGCCGGATCAAGAAGATCGGCTCTGTTTGTTGCGGCAATCAACAGAACCTGGGTTGCACGTTCATTAGTCAGCCCATCCATTTCCACTAGTAATTGATTAAGAGTTTGATCATATTCGAGATGGCTTGAGTTACTGCCTCTCTTTCCGCCGAGAACCTCGATTTCGTCGATAAAAATTATTGCTTTATCCCTTTTTTGTTTTTTGGCCATTTCCCGTGCGGATTTAAACAAACTCCTGACACGTTGTGCACCAACCCCTGCATACATTTCAATAAACTCACTTCCTGATGCGGTAAGAAAGACAGCATCAGAATAACCTGCGGCTGCCCGGGCCAGAAGAGTTTTACCCGTACCGGGAGGACCCGTGAGAAGAATACCCTTTAAAGGTCTTATCCCCATCTTGTGTATCTTTTCTGACTCCAGCAGAAATTCTAAGGCTTCCTTGAGCTCCTGCTTTGCGACCTCCAGTCCACCTATATCCTCAAACTTGAACTTTTTGTCTGCAACAATCTTTTGATGGGAGTCCAGCTTTAGTAGACCTCTTTTTTTTGTGATGATATACAAGCCAAGACCGAATGCGGCAAACAGGACAAGCGGTGTGATATCAAATCCTTGATATACTAAATATGCTGTGCCACCGATAATTGCACCTATAATAGCCTCACGTCCAATCATAGATAATCACCCCCCATGGTATTAATGATCTGTAAAGTACCATTTTCTTTACAGATAACGAGGTGAGCAGTATCATCTTCCTTATTGGCTGTGAGAAAAATGTAATTATTGTCAATTTCAATATCGTAAACAATATTCTGACCATCAGAGATATCATCGAGCCTGGCAGGCAACTTTGAAAGCTCACCTGTATCTATGGCTTCATACAAGAAAAGATTTGCTTTTTTTAAAAAAAGAGCGAGTTCAGGATTCCGCTGATTCCTTATTTCCACTGTGATTTCAGGATTTCTACTATTGGTTTTTCCTTCAAGCTTGTCCAAAAACAAATAAAATACAGATTTTAAATTACTCCTTACGTTGAATTGTACAGTTGCCTTTTTCCGGTTATTTGCGCTTTGATATTCAAAATACTCAATGCCCGGCATTTTTTGCACCGCATCTTCTAAAGGAGCCCGTAAAAAGGTTTTATTATAAAAGCCGGTTGCTCCGGCTAAGACAACAAAAATGACAAGACCTGAAATCAGGGTTGTCAATGTTTTTTTTATCTTATCCACACTCAACACCTCTCTCTGCGCCACATTATATCACAGGGAATGAGGTATTTCCTTAGCAAAAGGATGGAAAAAATCCCGCAGCGCTACGGGATTCACAACCTGGTTGACTTTCTGGCTTTGTAAAAATAGTCAATACCGGACCATACGGTAAACAGCATTGCTACATAAATGGCGTATTTGCCGAATTCAATATTCAGAAGGCTCCGTAAGAAATCATTCAAAAGCAAGGCCGATATGGCCACGATTTGGCTGATTGTCTTAATCTTGCCCAGTTTACTGGCAGCAATTACTACTCCTTCTGAAGCTACAACAGCACGTAGACCCGTAACGAAAAATTCCCTACCGATTATTACTACCGCTATCCACGCTGAAACAGCTTTCAATTCGACAAGGGAAATAAGTGCTGCGGATATAAGTAGTTTGTCGGCCAGAGGGTCCATTAATTTTCCCAGGTTCGTGACCTCTTTGCGTTTACGGGCAATATAGCCGTCTAACCCGTCTGTACTGGCGGCGATAATAAATATTGCTGCAGCTATGTATTCTCCGAAACTAATACGGGTCAAGAGAACAAACATAAAAACCGGAACAAGAAATATTCTTGATAACGTGAGCTTATTGGCGAGATTCATCAACTATCTCTCCTATTAATTCGAATTCTTGACAATGAGTAACCCTGAGCTTGATAAAATTACCTGGTTCTAAACTTTTTTGCGGATTAAAATAAACTAAACCGTCTATTTCAGGAGCATCTCCCGCTGTCCTGCCTTCCCATTGCTCATTACAGTCGGAGCTTGGTCCATCCACGATAACTTTTATTGTTTTGTTAAGAAATTTTTCCTGCTTTTTTGCCATAATTTCTTTTTGTAAGGAAGAAGCCAAAAAAAGTCTTCTTTCTTTTTCTTGCTCTTTAACCTGGTCCGGCAAATAATATGCCTTGGTGTCCGGTTCCCGGGAGTAAGTGAAGAAACCGGCACGATCAAATTCAACTTCGCGAATAAAGGCAAGAAGTTCCTGGAAATCCTCTTCAGTTTCTCCGGGAAAACCAACGATAAAGGTTGTACGTAAAACTACTTCCGGTAACTGTTTTTTTATCTTATCCAATAGTCTTATAATATCATTTTTTAAAAACGGTCTGCCCATTTTTTTTAAAGTGTTGTCTGCAATATGCTGTAGAGGAATATCAAGATACTTACATACTTTATCTTCTTCTTTGATGGTCTTTATTAATTCGTCATTAATATGGTTAGGATAACAATACAAAAGTCTTATCCACTTTAATTCGGATATGTCTGAGAGTTTTCTTATGAGGGGACTCAGCATATGTTTACCATAGATATCCATGCCATAATTTGTAGTATCCTGAGCGACAAGAATAGCCTCTTTCATACCTTTGCTTGCCAGTAAACTAACCTCCGCGACAATATTCTCGATCGTACGGCTTCTATACGCACCGCGTAGAGAAGGTATTACGCAGTACGAGCACCTGTTATCGCAACCCTCTGCTATTTTGATGTAAGCATAATGTGCTGCAGACTCGGGCACGGTACTAATTCCACTGAATTTTTCATTATACAAAAAATCATCAGGGGGACCTAATTTAATGATTGGCCTGTTAATTTTTTGTTCATGCAATTCACTTATCAGCTCCGGTAAGCGGTGAATACTTCCAGTGCCTAGATACGCATCTATTTCAGGGATTTCCTTTTTAAGTTCCTCGGCATATTTTTGTACAAGACATCCTGCTGCAATTAAATATTGGCATTTCCCTCGTGCCTTCCATTGTGACAGTCTGAGTATCTCTTCAATAGATTCTTGTTTAGCATCGAGAATAAAACCGCAAGTATTTACCACAATAGTATTCGCAAGTTCTACCCTTTTCTCAGGCACAAACCCTAAAGAAACTAAATAACCGTATATTTGTTTACTGTCGACTATATTCTTGGGGCAGCCGAGGGTGACTATATGAAAGGACTTTGACATCCGCATCCTCCGTCTTTTTCGGTAATCTGGTTACATATCGCTAATAGTATATAATACGTCGCAAACCGTGTCAAAGCCAAGCTTAACGTTCTGCCTACCTTTCAGTTATTTCATTATCTTCTAACAAATAGGTTTTACGTACGATATCGCCAATACCCCCTAGCACTCCCAGACTTTCATCGTTTAAGAACACCTCTGCTCCTCCGGCATTTCCAAGGTGAAACGAAACGCGCTTTAAGTCGCTGAAGGTTCTTTCGTCGCCTCTGTTCAACGTACCTTCGTATAAGAGTCTCGAACCGCTACTGATTGAAGCCCAGCATTTGCTATTTACAACAATTTTGAAGGTAATCGATTCAATTATCTCCGGTACTTCCTCCCCTACGCCGGTTTCATTTTCGACCTCTTCAGGATTCTGAACATCCTCAATTTCAGGCGTAGTTGATTCGCCATTTTCCGTTTGGCCCACTGAAGGATTATTTTCAGGAATTACGTGGTAGAAATAGTTTTTGTATACGAACTGTAGGGCAACTAACAACACAATTGCAATAACGGCAAGGATAATACCCAGTTTTTTACGTGGCTTGCCGGGGATTTCTATTTTCTCCGGAAGGGGTTCTGTCTTGGCTTCTTTTATTTGCAATTCATCAAAAGCGGTGACAATTTCATCATCGTTCAAGCCAAGCTGGCGACTGTACGTCCGCAAAAAACCCCTTAAATAGACCCTGCCGGGGAATTGATCCCATTGTTCGTTTTCCATTGAGGTAAGATAGCGTGTTCTTATCTTTGTGATTTTTTCTATTTCCGCATGGGAAATTCCTTTTTCTAAACGCGCTTTTTTAAGAGTATCGCCAATTCCCAATGTTTCCACCTCCCTTTATGATATATTTATTGTTTCGACAACAGTTCTTTCAGTACTGCTGTCGTCCTTGCCATGTTTTGAGCATTTAGATTCACCTCATAGTCCTGTGATGGACCTGGAGGGTATTTATACATCGGATCGTAATAGTCAAGCAACAGCGTGCGAACAAATTCATCCGTATTACCCTCAGTTAATAATTGTATCAAATAATTAACTCTTTTATGACCTAATCGTTTTTTTAAATTACAAACCGCATCTTTTAGTAATTCCATATCTGTTGAAGGAATGAGCGCATTACCATCCAGATATGTCAAAATCAAACGTTTGATTCTGTTATCCAAGGTATCATAAACTAAAACATTCTTACCGTCCTGCATCGCCTGAAAAAAAGTTTCCGGTAAAGTAACAGACCCAATCCTTTTACTTTCACATTCGACTACAATGTGGCTTTCATTTTTGTATTTCAGCAACTCCAAAAACAATCTGGCTTCAAATTGTTTTTGTGAAGGGGAAACAGATTGCCCAATGTGTCCAAATACCGAGCCTCTATTGTTAGCCAGTTCTTCAAGGTCAAGAGCCGGCAGCCCTTCTTTACGCAGTCTTTTAATGATTTCTGTTTTTCCTACGCCGGTAAGACCGTCTAAAACGATAAATTGCTGTTTAAGAGGCTCTGAGAAATAAGAAACAACTAACTTACGAAAACCTTTATAACCACCTTGCAACAAAAAATGTTTGATTCCCAAAATATCTAAAAGCTTAGACATTGACTGACTGCGCATACCGCCTCGCCAGCAATATAAAACGATGTTTTTTTTATGGCTGATTTCTTTTATCTTCTCATACATTTCAGGTAATTTCGGAGCAATTATAGAAAAACCTTTATCAAAAGCTTCTTGGGTTAAGCCCTTTTTGTAAATGGTTCCAACAATAGCCCTTTCCTCGTTTTCAAGTAAAGGCAAGTTAACGGACCCTGGGATATTTGCTTCCAGAAATTCTGCAGGGGAGCGCAAATCCACAAACAGCGGTTCTTGCATATTCAAAGCCTCATGAGCCATAATAGTATTTTCCATACAATCCTTCATTTTCCTCTTTCTATTTGTTTTCAACAAAAACTCTTTCATATTCTTCCCAGGTCATACGAATAGAACGCGGCTTACTTCCCTCGTAAGCACCTACAATACCTCTATCCTCAAGCTGATCAATAATACGTGCAGCCCTGGTGTATCCTATACGCAGTCGTCTCTGCAAAAGAGATATTGAAGCCTGTCCACTCTCAATAAATAGCTTGGCGGCTTGGGGCAGTAATTCATCTTCTTCGGTTTCCTCGCGAGCATTACTTTCTTCATTTTCCCAGGGTGTAACATACCGGGGCGTGATTTGATTTTTAAGGTACGTTACCAGCTTATCCATTTCCTGGTCTGAAATATATACCCCTTGTACCCGAATCGGTTTTGCCATTCCCGTCGGATAAAACAGCATATCTCCTCTCCCCAGGAGTCTTTCAGCACCACCCATATCCAATATGGTGCGGGAATCTGTCTGCGAGGAGACAGCAAAAGCTATTCTCGAGGGAATATTTGCTTTGATGATACCTGTAATAACATCGACTGAAGGTCTTTGCGTGGCGACGACCAAATGTATACCTGCTGCCCTGGCCATTTGAGCAAGACGGCAGATAGCATCCTCCACATCTGCAGGTGCAACCATCATCAGATCTGCAAGCTCATCAATAAGAATAACAATATAGGGCAGCGTCGGAAATTCCGATTGTTCATCCGCTTTTCTGGCCTGATTATATCTGATTATGTCTTTTACACCCAATCCTGCAAAAAGCTCATAGCGAGTTTCCATTTCGTGTACTGCCCAACGCAGTGAACTTGCTGCCTTCTTGGGGTCAGTAACAACAGGTGATATAAGATGCGGAATACCATTGAAATTTGATAGCTCTACTACCTTAGGATCGATCATTAATAGCTTTACCTCATCCGGACTTGCTTTAAACAAAATGCTGGCTATGATGGCATTCATACAAACGCTCTTGCCTGAACCGGTAGCACCCGCAATAAGCAGGTGCGGCATCTTACTAAGGTCCGCTAAAATTGGATTTCCACCGATATCCTTTCCTAACGCGATAGAAAGATTGGAAGGCGAATTCTGAAATATATCATTTTCAAGTACCTCACGCAGAGTAACAACAGCAATTTCCTCATTAGGGACTTCAATACCGACAGCGGCTTTCCCAGGTATGGGCGCCTCAATCCGCACCTGTGGCGCGGCCAAAGAAAGGGCGATATCGTCCGCTAAATTAACAATACGGCTGACTTTCACACCCGGAGGGGGCTGTATCTCATATCGTGTTATACTGGGACCTTTACTAACCTGAGTTACTTTTGCCTTAACTCCGAAATTTACCAGAGTTTCTTCGAGTATTTTGACATTATCGGTTATGTTTTTATTCAATCTTCGGCTTTTGGCATACGTAGGAAACTGTAACAGGCTTAAGGAAGGTTTCACATAGTCCGTACTTAAGGGTTCCTCTATCTCATGCTCTTTTTGTTTTTCGTTCTCATTATCCTTTTTCTCTACAAGCCTGAGATGACCTCTTACCATTGCAGGAGAAGACATCGCGTTGATTTCTTTTTCCTCGACTACCGTCTCTGTATGATCTACTATTAGAGGTGTTTCATGAGCATCTTCTTCGTATTCTATTCTTATCTGCCTGTTACTTTTTTTCTTTTTCGCGACCTTTGCTTCCTCTTTTTGAAAAATAAAGTCAACCAGTTCCTGGCGAGTTTTGCTAAGGAAGTCACACACCTGGTTATATAAATTTCTCAGGAGAACAATGAACGGTTTTTGGGCAATTACAACAATCGAAATACCAATACAGACAATTAAAAATATATAAGCCCCTACGTTACCGAACAAAGTTAAGGAAAGGCGTGCCGCTAATGCACCGGCAATTCCCCCTCCTTCTCCTTCCATTCCTGCAGTTAAGTTTTGTTGAGGTTCAGGTAATTGCAAATGCAATATCGCCAGTATTGACAAAACAATCACGAACCAGGAAGTGATTACTTGCTTACTCCACTTTTTCCTAGCCCATAACCTTGTTATTCCAAGAATAAACAGTACAAGCGGGATAAGATATCTCCCACTGCCGAAAAAGGTTGTCATCACCCGGTAAAAAAAGCTTCCGACTGCACCAATCGTGCTAATGTCGTTTCCACCGGTACCCTGCCAAAAGCATAAGACAATAAAAAAGCTTAAGGCAATTAAGATCATACCTATTAATTCGTGTTTTATTTCCTCATTAACATTTTTCTTCTTTTTCATTCATTCACCCCACCATAATTAGTTTACTATGACTGGGACGTCCGAGCAATGGATTTCTGAGCTGCAACTATAAAATATTTAAAAATGACTCGTTATTCTAATTTAACCTTGTACGACAATAGATTCCCCGGTTGAAAAGTGTTGTCAAGATAAACGGCAGGATCAGTACCTAGGATACGTTCTAATCTAACACAATTATCTGCTGTCACCATAACTTGCACAGGTTGACCGTTAATGATTTCTTCCTTTATATCAAAAATCCCTTGTTCTGAATTACCCCATATTATTTCCGGCGGTAAAGGAGAATAAATAACTATTGTAAATGCCCCCTCTGAGAATTACGTGTTTTTATCATTTCATTCAGACGTTTAACGGCCTGTGATAACCCTCCTACTTCGTTTATCAACCCAACCTCCGTCGCATCTTTGCCGACAAGTACTGTACCTATATCGCGGGCCAGATCGCCTGTTTGAAACATTAATTGCCGCAGTTTTTCTTCACTGATGTTAGAATGCTTCATAACAAAATTTACCACTCTATCCTGCATTTTATCAAGATAGTCGTAGGTTTGTGGAACGCCTATAACCAGTCCCGTCAGCCTGATGGGATGTATAGTCATAGTAGCTGTCTCTGCGATAAATGAATAGTCTGCTGCCAGGGCGATCGGCACACCAATGCTATGACCTCCGCCTAACACTATTGATACCGTTGGTTTTGACAATCCTTCAATCATTTCCGCGATAGCTAACCCGGCCTCTACATCGCCGCCGACTGTATTAAGAATAATTATTAAGCCTTCTATATTGGTATTCTGTTCCACTGCAACAAGCTGAGGTATAACATGTTCATACTTAGTCGTTTTGTTTTGCGGAGGCAGGATAATATGGCCTTCAATCTGCCCTACAATTGTCAAACAGTGTATGCTGCTGGTTGCAGTTTGATCCGGCAGTTGAATGGTGCCTAATTCCTTGATGAGATCTGTTCCGTCATTTTTTTTCTGGCCCGGTTTATCCGGTCTTAAACTCCTGATTGTCACACCTGTTCTGGCCACAAAAATATCCACTCCTTAGCTGCACTTATACAGTTGCACTTATTCTATCTTCCGATAGAAATATACTTTCCGATAGTGCAAAAAAAAATGCGCCTTTCGGCGCTTTTTATGTCTCCATAATGATGGGAATGATCATAGGTCTTCTTCCTGTTTTTTCATAAAGGTATTTCCCTAAGGCATCCTTAACCTGGGACTTTATTGCAGCCCATTCGTGCAGTTTTTTTTCAAAGCATTTATCCAAGACGTTTTTAACAATTTCACGTGCTTCTTCAATCAACTCTTCCGATTCTCTAACATAAACGAAACCTCTTGAAATAATGTCAGGTCCTGCCGACAGTATACGCTGTTCTTTATTTATTGTCATGACAACAATAAGGATTCCTTCTTCTGACAACTGCTTACGGTCTCGCAGAACTATATTGCCAACGTCTCCGATACCCAAACCATCAATCAAGACTTTCCCGGATGTGACCTTGCCGCAAATCGCTCCGCTGTTTCTGCCAAATTCCAGGACAGAACCATTTTCGGCAACAAAAACGTTTTCTTCAGGAATACCCATTTGTTGGGCCAATTTGGCGTGCTTAACGAGGTGTCTGTATTCCCCATGCACCGGAATAAAGAACTTTGGGCGGACCAAGTTGATCATCATTTTTAATTCTTCTTGGCAGGCATGTCCTGAAACATGGATACCGCTCATTGCCTCGTAAACAACTTCTGCTCCTAACTTGTAGAGCTGGTTAATCGTTTTAGCTACCAGTTTTTCATTGCCCGGTATCGGACTGGCTGAAATAATTACCGTATCCCCAGGAACAATTTCTACATTACGATGGTCGCCTCTTGCCATTCTGGTTAAAGCCGACATAGGCTCACCTTGGCTTCCGGTAGTAATAACTGCAATTTGATCCCGAGGGTATTTGTCAATGCTCTCTATTTCTATCAGTGTATCCCTTGGTATCGTTATGTACCCTGTTTCCTGAGCGATATTTACAACATTAAGCATACTTCTGCCAACAATTGCTACCTTTCTATTGTATTTATTGGCGGCATTGATGACCTGCTGAATGCGGTGAATGTTTGACGCAAAACTTGCCACAATCAATCTTTCTTTGGCTTGAAGAAACATTTCTTCAAAGGTTTTACCGACAGTACGTTCCGATGTAGTAAAGCCAGGCCTTTCCACATTTGTGCTGTCGGAAAACATAACCAATACACCCTTTTCACCGTACTCGGCTATTTTGGCGAAATCCATTACTCCTCCGTCAACAGGAGTCTGGTCAAACTTAAAATCTCCTGTGTGCAGAACTACACCAAGGGGAGTACGTATTGCCAAGCCAATAGCATCCGGGATACTATGACTTACCTTGAAGGTATCAATATAGAAGTATTTTCCCAATTTAAAAGTATCACGCGGTTTAATAATATTAAGCTTAGCACCGGATACACCATTTTCTTTCAGCTTTTCTTGTACCAGACCTAAAGTTAACCTTGTCCCATATACAGGCACATTTATTTCTTTTAAAACGTAAGGTAAAGCGCCAATATGATCCTCATGACCATGGGTTAATACTATTCCCTTTATTAAACCCTTGTTCTCCATTAAATAGGTTATATCAGGTATAACGACATCAATTCCCAGCATCTCATCCTCGGGAAACATTAAACCCGAATCAATAATCACTATTTCATTCTTGTAACGCAAAACCGTCATGTTCTTGCCGACTTCCCCCAAACCGCCCAGAGGAATAATCTGCAGCTTAGCTTCATTATCCGACATTACTGTCCTCCTTTAATTTTTATTTGACACAAAAAAAAACCTTCACATTTCTATTCCGTGCCGAAGGTTTCTTTCCAACCCAGAGCATTCCGAACCTAAACCCTCAATGCATATTATAAGATAAACTCTATCAAATGACAAGGGCAAGCTTTTTCATATGCTTTTTCATATTGTTACATTATTTTTCATATTCTATACGTTGCACCGGTATAATTTTTAAGGGGATAACCGTAGATATACAACGGTTATCCCCTCTTGGATCACTTAAATCAACGATAAATCTTTGAGAACATTGCTAATTACCTTTTCCTGTTTTGAATCGGCTTCTACCATAGGAAGCCTTAACTTATCGGAACACATACCTGTCAGCGAAACAGCTTTTTTAACCGGAATGGGATTAGTTGTTAAAAACATTGCCCTAAATAAGTCGAACAGCCGTAAATGAATTTGTAAGGCTTCTTCTGTTTTGCCTGCAGTAAATGCCTTAAGCATTTGATTGATCTCCTTGGCTGCGATATTGCTTGCAACACTGATAACACCAAAACATCCAAGAGCCATCATCGGCAATGTGATGCTGTCATCGCCGCTGTATATGAGAAAGTCTTTAGGTAGTATTGATCTTAGTAAGGATACCTGATCCATGTCGCCGCAAGCTTCCTTAATGCCGACGATATTACTTATTCCCGCTAGTCTTTTCACCGTATCCGGCAACATGTTTATACCGGTTCGTCCCGGAACGTTATAAAGCAGAATAGGCAGAGAAGACTCGGCGGCAACTGCTTTGAAATGTTGATATAGTCCCTCCTGATTGGGTTTATTGTAGTATGGTACAACGACCATTACACCATCAACCCCAAGTTTGCACGCCGCTTGTGTCATTTCTATACAATCAGAGGTAGAATTAGTACCTGTTCCGGCTAGAACGGTTCCTTTTTCCCCTACAGCTTCCTTCACCGCTTTGAATAAATCGATTTTTTCTTTGATAGATAAGGTTGGGGATTCACCGGTGGTTCCGCAAACGACAAGGCCGCTTCCCTCATTCACCAACTTTAAGGCCAACCTTTGCGCAGCATCAAAATCTATACTCAAATCTTCTTTAAAGGGCGTAACCATAGCTGTAAACAGCCTTGGAAATGTATTCATAAACTTATCCTCCCTGTAATTTATTGTTGAAATAATGTCATTCTATAATTGAATCCAGACCATATTTTAACCCGTTCCATTCCCGAACTTTCCGTACTGCCATCAGTACTCCCGGCATAAAGGATTGGCGTGAAAACGAGTCATGCCTGATAGTGAGCAATTCGCCGTGTCCGGCAAAAAGCACTTCTTGGTGGGCGATCATAGATTTTAATCTGACACTGTGGACCCGCACACCGTTAAAGTCACCGCCGCGGCAGGGATGCTCATCAGAACTGTCAACACCTTTTATAATAGCGTTATCATCCTCCGTCATACGCTCGGCAGTTGTTTTTGCCGTACCGGAAGGACTGTCAATCTTTTTATCATTATGGTACTCAATAATCTCTGCTTGATCGTAAAAACGTGAAAGCTCCTTTGCATATTTCATCATCATTACCGCACCGAGAGAAAAGTTAGGGGCCAGCAATATTCCGGCATTGTTTTCTTTACCCATTTTATCAAACTCATTTATTTCATCTTCTGTAAATCCTGTTGTCCCAATAACAGCAGAAACTCCTTTATTTAAAGCAACAGGAATATTTTTAAGAACCGCATCTTTTCTGGTAAAGTCAACCACTACACAAGGTTTTTTGGCATTATCTAAAACTTCTCCCAGATCGTTGGAAACAAAAATGCCTAATGGTTTACTTCCTATCATTTCACCTATATCGGCACCTTGATTCGAAATGTCGATGGCACCGGCAACATAAACATCATCGGCTTCATTAACAGCATTGACTACTTCCCTTCCCATTTTCCCGGTTGCTCCAATAACAACAACTCCAAGTAAATCCATAACATACCATTTCCTTTCCATTTAAAGATTACTCGACTGCTCATCAATGAGTAGTTAAGAAAAAAACAAAAACAGCTAAAAGCGTAACTTTCAGCTGTCTTAAGCTCTAGCTACCCTCCTCATGCCCACAGTGAGATAGTTCTCCAACCGTTATCGGGCAAAACGGTTGACAGTGTTGCACTTATTCAATGCAACCCCAGCGCAACAGGTCCAGTACCATGCGCACTTCGGCGACAGACCCTTTCGTCCGGTTCATCACTGCTGAGCTTCCCGGATTACTGATGACTGTCGCAACCCCTACCCCACCCGCCAGAGTGAGGTAATACATTTATTTTACATATTATCTTATGTCTATCCCGGAGATTTGTCAAGGATGAGGTTGTTTTAATTTGTTTTAATAGGAGAGCTTATATCGCATGTGAGTATCATCCAAATCAACAATAATCACTTCAGCTCCTATTTTCTTTACTGCACTCCAAGGTACGGTAAAATTATTTCTGTTCCACATATTTAAAAGACCATTCCTGCTCGGTAAAATTATCGAATCAATTTCCCCCGATTCTGCCTGTATGACCAGATCGGAATCGGCAACGGTGCCTAATCTACAACCATCCTGGATGTTAACGATATCCTTGCCAATTAGATCACTGAGTCTTACCTTATCCAAAATCACTTCACTCCTGTTTAATATTATTTTTTGATCCTATAATAGAACAGAATAATTATTGGCTGAAGAAGCGCCGCAATTACGGCGATCATTGCTAAAGGATCCAAAGAAACGTTGAACCAATATACTCTTTCAGGTATTTGCATTTTAAGGAAGGATACTATTAATACCAGGGAAATATAGATACCTCCCGCTATTGCTACCAATTCAGCGATGGCAACCGACATCGGGGATGCTTCTGCGGTTTCTACATTTTCGGTGATCCTTTTTCTCCTGATATCTATCCTTGATTTAATTGCCCATACGATAAGACCTATTATCACTAATAATAAAATCAGCTTGAAGAACATAAAAAAACCTCCTCCCCACAATATTTTTATGCGGGAAGGAGGTTCTCTATGACAACAACTGTTTCAGATAAGATTCAATATTAACTTGCTCTTTTAAGGGACCAATAGTGCTCAAATTAAAATCGCCTTCTGCAAACAGCTCCTTGGCAATCTCTTGGACATCTTCTCGTGTCACGGCAGATAGTTTTTCCACTACTTGGTCTGCCGTTAATGTTTTGCCCATGGACAGTTCTGTCCTGCCAAGTCTTGTCATTCTGCTGCCGACACTTTCTAAGCCTAAATAAAGATTGCCCTTAAGGTGTTCCTTTGTTCTTTCAAGTTCTCTTGAGTTAATACCGTCCTTAACTATACTCGAGGTTTCCCTTATAATTAAGTCTATAACTTCATCATACTTTGTTGGACTTGTCCCGGCATAGAAAGTAAAAAGACCGGTATCGTGAAAAGCAGCATGATATGAATAAACCGAGTAGGCCAATCCACGTTCTTCTCTAATCGATTGTACCAGACGCGAAGATGAGCCTCCCCCCAGAATACTGTTAAGAATATAAATGCTGTATATCCTTTCATCGATTTGGCTTAGGCCTTTTGTGCCGAGACAAATCTGGACCTGTCCTGTTTCTCTGTATAGATTTGATACGTTTGGTTTTGTATGATGCGGCGTTGATATATCAATAGCTGTTCCCGCTTCATTCTTCATTCCTTCAAAAAGCGGGCGAAGTTTATCCTGTACATCCGTATGTTTGATATTACCTGCTACGGCTATGACAATACGTTCAGGTATGTAATTATCACGTATATAAGTAATAATGTCCTCTCGTGTTATTTTACTGAGAGATTCGACTGTACCAAGGATCGGCCTGCCCAGTGGATGGTTGGGCCAAACAGTCTGCACAAAAACATCGTGAATTAACTCATCAGGCGTATCTTCATACATTTTTATTTCCTCTTCTACAACTCCCCGTTCTTTATTGATCGCCTTTTCAGCAAACAAAGAGTTAAAGAACATATCAGACAAGACATCTACCGCCAAATCAAAATGCTCGTCCAGCACTTTGGCATAGTAGCATGTAATTTCTTTTGACGTAAAGGCATTAAGCTGTCCACCGACAGATTCAAGTGATTCGGCAATATCTGAGGCAGAGCGGTTCGACGTTCCTTTAAATAATAAATGCTCTATAAAATGAGTAATCCCCTTATTCTTTTCGCATTCATGGCGTGAGCCGGCTCCAACCCATATTCCTATGGCCACAGAGCGAACAGCCGGTATTTCTTCCGTTACAATCCTGATACCATTGTTAAGACGTATTTTGGCAATATTATTGTGCATAAGTCCCCTCCATTAAATTATAGCCATATTCTAATAGACTTCTCGCATCATTATACCTGTCGTACGCATTTAATACAACCGCTATCATTTCTATTTCTTGCTTTTTCGCGGAAGAAACAAGACATTTACCGGCTTTAAATGTAGTACCGGTTTTTATACCGGTGGTATAAGGATAAGTCCACAACAAGATGTTGGTGTTCTTTATTTGCTGTACACGTTTCGGTGTCTCCCACGTCAATCGATAATATCTTTTTTTGATAATGTCCGCAATGGTTTCATTTCTTAATGCGCAACGGGCTATAAGGGCTAAGTCATAAGCGGTAGTTAAGTGATAATCATTAGGTAATCCATTGGTATTACAGAATTGTGTATCGTATGCTCCGATTGTTTTGGCCTTGAGATTCATCATGCCGATGAATTCCTCTTCGCTGGGAGCTACAGCTTCGGCAATAGCTACGGCCGCATCGTTACCGGATCTAATCAATGCCCCATGCAGAATGTTTAAAAGAGACATCTCATCCCCTTCATGAAGGTGGATAGAGGCTTCCCCTACAGAGGCAGCATTTTTACTAATCCTAAATACCTGTTCAAGTTTCTCTGATTCTGCCCCCAGTAGAGCTGTTAATATCTTAGTCGTACTTGCCGGCGGCAGTATTTCACTTGCATTCTTGGTAAAAAGTACCCTTCCGCTTTCGCATTCTATCAGTACTGCAGAACGAGCAGATATGGATATTTCTGCTGTTGCGGTAAACGGCAGAACAGAAATTGCTAAATAAGAAATCAAGAGACAGTAAAATATTTTTTTACGCAAAGTCATGTACGATCACCTTTTATATATTATGGCTTTTTTTAAGAAAATTAACTAATGATTTCAGAAACCGTTTTAAAAAGGTAATTTTCATTTTTAATTCTTTTTATCATTACAGGCAAGGATTGGAGTGTACATTCTTTGGGATGCATCAGTATCAAAAAGCCGCTGTCTAACTTAGAAATAACCTTTTCTATTATCTTTTCCGGTGCCGGTTCCTGCCAATCAACAGTATCCAGAGTCCACATAATAGTTTTGTAACCTAACTCTTCCGCCGCTTTGATCACATGGTCCTGATGTTCCCCATAGGGGGGGGCAAATACCTTATTACATTCGATTCCTATTTCTTTAAGTGCCTCCTCGGTTCTCAATATTTCTTCACGATTTTTTTCTATGGTAATTTTATCAGGATGAGGATGGGAATAACCGTGATTACCTATTTCGTGCCCCTGTTCAAAGATGTTTAATACTACATCCGGAAATTTTTTCGCAAACCTGCCGGTAACAAAAAAAGTGGCTTTAACGTCATTCTCGGAAAGGATCTGGAGCATGTCCGGTATAATATCTTCTCCCCAGTCGACATTGATCATCAAAGCAACAGCCTTTTCTTGTGTGTTGCCGATGTAAATTGGGTTTATCACCGGAACCTCATTCACATTATGGCAATACCTTAATAACAAAATAAGAAAAAAGACAAGCAATAACAGTGGCACGAGATAATATAAAACCTTTTCTTTACTGATGAAATATACTTTCATTTTTTCACCCCGGAACAGATAAGAATTAATTAATATATATGCGCTTTCACCGGAACAATTCTATCTGCCGAGGATTTAGCTAAAAAGAAAAATAAAGCGATTTTAACCGCTTTATTTCGTGTCATTGCTATTCTTTTGTTCCCGCAAGGCTTCCTTGCGCGACAGGTTTATTCTGCCCTGTCTGTCAATCTCGGTGAGTTTCACAATTATTTCATCACCGACCGCGACAACATCCTCAACCTTACCGACTCTCTCCTCCGCCAATTGGGAGATGTGTACAAGTCCTTCTTTACCGGGAAGTATTTCCACAAAGGCTCCGAAATTCATGATTCTGGTTACCTTACCTACATAGGTTACACCGACTTCCACATCTTTCACCAGATCCTCGATGATCCTTAGCGCTTTCTGTCCTGCTTCGCCGTCTACCGCGGCAATGAAAACACGTCCGTCGTCCTCGATGTCGATTTTGACACCGGTGTCCTCTATAATTTTTTTGATTGTTTTACCACCTGGACCAATTACATCACGTATCTTATCAGAATCAATAACCGTCGTGATTATTCTGGGAGCGTAGGGTGATAATTCCGCCCTTGGCTTATCAATTGCCGCCAGCATTTTTCCTAATATAAACAAGCGACCGTTTCTTGCCTGCTCAAGGGCATCCTTAAGAATATCCCTACTAATCCCCGCAATTTTTATGTCCATCTGGATGGCCGTAACACCATCTTTAGTTCCCGCAACCTTAAAGTCCATATCACCAAGGGCGTCTTCCATACCTTGAATATCTGACAAGATGGTATAGTTATCATCGTCTTTTACCAATCCCATAGCTATACCAGCGACAGGTGCTTTGATCGGAACACCCGCATCCATCAGAGACAATGTACTGCCGCAAACGCTAGCCATCGATGTTGAACCGTTTGATTCTAAGACCTCAGATACAAGCCTGATTGTATATGGGAACTCCACTTCATTAGGAATCATCGGTTCCAGGGCTCTTTCAGCCAGCGCTCCATGCCCGATTTCTCTTCTGCCTGGTCCGCGCATTGGTCTGGTTTCACCGACACTGTAGGGAGGAAAATTGTAGTGATGCATATAACGTTTTGTTTCTTCTACTCCCAAGCCGTCAAGAATTTGTTCATCTCCGACAGCTCCTAATGTCAATACGTTCATAACCTGGGTTTGCCCTCTGGTGAACAGACCGCTGCCGTGAGTTCGCGGAAGAACCCCTACTTCACATGTTATAGTTCTGATTTCATCGGTCTTTCTACCGTCTGGTCTAATTTTGTCTATCGTTATCAGCTTACGGACATGTTCCTTCACGATTGCATCCAGAACACTTTTGACCTCATCAAGCTGTTCAGGATAGATTTCAGCATATTTTTCCAATGCTTCGCTTTTAACGGCGTCAATTTTTTCTTCTCTCGCCAGTTTCTCTCTGACAGTGACAGCTTCAAGCAGCAAGCCTTCTGCGTATTCCCGCACGTTCTTTTCGAGTTGTTCATCAATAGCATGGAGTTGGAGAATTCTTTTTTCTTTCGCAAGTTCCATTTTAAGTGATTCTGTTCTAAAATCCTCAATCAAAGCTACAATTTCTTTGATTTGTTCATGTCCGGTCATAATCGCTTCCAGAATAATTTCTTCGGAGACCTCCGATGCTCCGGCTTCAACCATCATAACTGCATCTTTCGTACCTGCTACGATAAGACTGAGAAGAGATTTTTCACTTTGTTCAATATTAGGATTGATGACATACTCCCCATCAACATATCCTACCTCTACGGCGGCAATAGGCGCCTTAAAAGGTATATCCGAAATATGCAGAGCAGCCGAAACTCCTATAATAGCAGTTATATCCGGACGCGAATCCTGATCTACCGACATTATTGTCGACACCACATGTACATCGTTTCTATAACCTTTGGGGAATAAGGGCCTAATCGGGCGGTCGATTAATCTTGCCGAAAGAATCGCCTTTTCACTTGGCCTTCCCTCCCTTTTTATGAAACCTCCCGGGATCTTGCCAACCGAATAGAGTCTTTCTTCGTAGTCGACTGTTAAAGGGAAAAAGTCTATCCCTTCCCGTGGTCCCGCCGAAGAGGTGGCAGTAGCCATAAGACACGTATCGCCATATCTGACGAAAACCGCTCCACCTGCCTGCTTAGCCATCCTTCCTGTTTCCAGTGTTAATTCCTTTCCGGCAATAACAATACTTCTAGTAAGTATTTTTTGTATGTAGTCCATATACCTTGATAAACCTCCTAATCATTAAGTTCTTTTCTTAACCTAACTTTATTCTACACAATATTTATTATATCCTTCATGCCGTAATGAAAATACTAAGCATAAGAAAGAGGGCGTTAAAAACGCCCTATCTCCTGATACCAAGACTTTTTATCACATTCTGATATCTCTTAATATCTTTCGACTTTAAGTAGTTCAGAAGGTGTCTTCTCTGTCCGACCATCTTCAATAATCCACGACGCGAGTGATGATCCTTCTTGTGGATCTTAAGGTGTTCTGTCAGATAGTTGATCCTTTCGGTCAATATCGCTACCTGTACCTCAGGGGAACCCGTATCGCTATCATGGAGACGATATTTGCCGATTATTTCATTCTTCCTGTCCTTTTCGAGAGACACTATACATTCACCTCCTTATATATTCGGCATAAACCAAGTCAGGACGTCGGTGACTCGTCCGGCCTAGAATACGCTAACTCAGCAGTTCCAATTATAAGGTATCGGCTACAGATATGCAAGTCGTTGTTTTGCCGAGTGTATCGATTATCACATTCCTTGCCTTCTCGACGTCTTTGGCAATCTGCAACGATAGTTCTATCGGGTTTTTAAAAACATTTTCTTTTCTAAGATAACTTATGATATGAAGCCTAACTCTCTTTTTATATAGGTCTCCCGTATAATCCAGCACATGGGCTTCGATTGTAATCTCATCTCCGCCAAAGGTTGGCTTCTTGCCGATGTTGACCACGGCAGGGAACCTTGTACCCTCTTCTTTCCTTTTCTCATCCGTTATAACAAGTATACCCGCATAAACCCCCAGCGCAGGCAAAAGGGTATTTTCTGCTACTGTAATATTTGCTGTCGGATAACCGATTTCACGACCTCGGCGATACCCCGGTGCAACTAGCCCTTCAACATACGGCCAATAACCTAAAAGTTCAGCTGCTGTGGATATCTTGCCGGCAAGATACATTTTTCTGATAAGCGAACTGCTCACCACAGTATTGTTAACACTGTAGGGCGGCATAACGAAAACGTCAAAGCCGTACTTATTTCCTGCCTGTTGTAAAAGCTCAGAATTTCCTTTTCCGTCTTTGCCAAATGTATAATTATAGCCAACGTAGACCTTCTTTACAGAAATCAATTCGCAAAGGTAGTTCTTAATAAATTCTTGAGGTTCAAGAAAGGACATTTCTTCTGTAAAGCTTAGTTGCATATAGTAATCAATCCCCAGTTTTTCTATAAGATATCTCTTCTGCTCAGGGGTATTTATAAACATCATATTATTATGCTTATTTATAACTTGTGCAGGATGAGGATGCAAGGTCAAAACGCCGGAAGTCCAAGAATTATCTTGGCTTTCATTTACGCATTGACGCAATAAGGCCTGATGTCCTTTGTGAACACCGTCAAAATTACCTAAAGCAACCGCGATCGTTTTATCCAATTTCCGTATATCTTCAATAGATTTTAATAGACGCATATCTCACTCCAAATTAAAAACTTTTTTTGGCTTTAAAAAATGTTTGCCGTCACTTTCACGCCAGAAATCGGCAATAGCCTGAAGATCTCCATCTGAATCCAATACTGCCATCTCGCCATATTTATCGTAGACCGTTTTTCTCAATTCCTCCAAAGACAGAAAAACTGTCCGACCGTTTTTCAAAGCATGCAGTGCATTGCCGCCCAAAACAATTTTATTCATTCCCCGAATACAATCCACAACAGGAAGCAATACCTTCTCTTTTCTCTGGGTAATTTCTTCCAGAGTGTAGCTTTTGTCAATATCATACGCCCCAACCTTTTTTCGCAGCAGAAACGACATATGTGCCCCGGTACCAAGCATTTCCCCCATATCATGGCATAATGTCCTGATGTACGTTCCTTTTGA
Source organism: Clostridia bacterium (assembly GCA_018433675.1). Taxonomy (GTDB): domain Bacteria; phylum Bacillota; class Peptococcia; order DRI-13; family SM3-B62; genus SM3-B62. Next base: position 64,470 of record JAHDQS010000029.1, on the reverse strand, counting down.
ACATCTAACACTTAATACCACAACAGGCGGAATAAATTTCAGCAATTTAATTTCATGAATTGTAACTTTTCTCGTGACAGGTTGAACATCTTCACCCCTGCGGGCCCTTTTGTAAAGAGGTATCCCATTAACCTTTACTGCGGAATAAACGGGTACGGTCTGCACTATATCACCCGTAAGAGCATCAATTGACTGCTGCACATCCTCCAGCGTGATTTTCTCGGCATTTCGCTGATGAAGCACTTCACCCCAAGCATCCTGAGTGGTTGTCGTAATACCCAGGGTAAGACGACATACATACTCTTTGTCATAAACGCTCATGTATTCCAACAATCGTGTGGCCTGACCCATACAAACCAATAATACACCGGCAGCTTGTGGGTCAAGAGTCCCTGCATGCCCGATTTTTTTTTGTTTGAAAGTTTTTCTTAAAAAAGAAACCACATCATGGGAGGTCATCCCCGGAGGTTTCAGAACATTAATAAGGCCGTCCATGTAGTGCTATACACTCCCGTCATATTCGCCGGCTTTTTCCAACACTTCTTCGACAATCTTATTTAAATTACCCTTTAGTGTGCAGCCGGCAGCCCGTGAGTGCCCTCCTCCCCCATATCCGCAAGCTAATTCATTTACGTCTGCGTAGGATTTTGAGCGCAGGCTGACTTTTACCGTTTCCGGTTCAACCTCCTTGAAAAGCACGGCAATTTCCACACCCTCCGTTGCTCTTATCATTCCCATAAGGCCGTCTGTATCGGCTGTAAGCAGATCGTTACTTTGCAAATCTTCATACGACAAGAAGGCGGCAATAATTTTCTTGTTTGGCGGTTTTATAATATTATTTAATCCCAGCTTCACCAATAAAAGTTCATTAAAAGGCCGGTTTTCATGTATTTTGCTTCTGACTTGGGCGATATCTACACCGAGAGATAAAAGCTCCCCGGCGGTTTTCAATGTTTCAGATGTTGTATTGCTGTAAGAAAAGGATCCCGTATCCGTTGATAATGCCACGTACATACATGTTGCCATATCCCTGTTTATCTTAATACCACCCTCTTCAAACATATGATAGAGTAGCTCGGAGGTTGCGGCTGCTTCAGGGTCGACAATGTTTAAATGACCATAATTTGTATTACTGATATGATGATCAATATTTATAATAACGCTATTTTTGCCGAATTCATATGGTATGCGCTGTGGCTCTGCACAATCAACGGCAATCGTCGTGAGACCTTCATCAAGCTTGCCTGCAGGTCTGTATTCAATATATTGCTGCCCCGGCAAAAAACTGTATAGCGACGGTAATTCCTCCGGCAGCAACATTACAGGCTTAATTTTTATATAGTCCAGAGCCTGACAGAGAGCTAATGCTGAACCGAGACAATCTCCGTCAGGCTTTTCATGAACAAGTACCACTGTATTTGCGGTATCTTTTAATACCGAGATAAAATTCTTCCAGTTAGACATCCTTATCCTTATCTCCTACATCATTGCCGATTTCCGACAACATCTTATTGATCTTCGAACCGTACTCAATAGAATTATCAATCTTAAATATTAACTCCGGTGTATATCTTAAACGCAGTCTCTTGGCCAATTCGCTGCGCAGATACCCACTTGCCTTGCTCAATCCTTTCAAAGCAGAATTTCTACTTTCTTCATCCGCAAAAACACTTACATATACTTTTGCGAAACGCAAATCATTAGTCACATCCACATGGGTTATACTGACTAAACCTTTCACTCTCGGATCTTTTAATTCATTCATAATCATTGAGGAAAGTTCTCTTTTTATTTCCTCAGAAATCTTTGCGGTTCTGCGTTCTGACATAACGCATCACACCCCTGTCTGATTATATTCTAGGACAATTCCCTCTTAATCTCCTCGAAGGTGTATGCTTCTAATATATCTCCTTCATGTATGTCATTATATCTTTCCAGCCCAATTCCGCATTCATAGCCGCTGACAACTTCTTTTACATCGTCTTTAAAACGCCGTAGGGAAGCTATTTCACCTTCGTGAGCGACAATACCGTCTCTTATTACCCTAACATGAGAGGTTCGCACGAACTTACCCTCTGTGACATAGCAGCCAGCCGCTGTGCCCACCTTAGGCACCTTGAAGACAGCCCTTATTTCCGCCCGGCCCTGGATTACTTCGCGTATTTCCGGCTTTAACAGCCCGCTTAAGGCAGCTTTGACGTCTTCAATTGCGTCGTAAATAACCCTGTAAAGCTTGATATCGATTTGATGGTTCTCTGCGGCTTTCCTGGTGTTTGTATCGGGACGTACATTAAAGCCGATAATAATTGCATTTGAAGCATCTGCAAGCATGACATCCGTTTCGCTTACCGCACCTACACCTTGATGAATAATATTAACCCTAACTTCCTCATTAGAAAGTTTCTCCAAAGATTGTTTAATTGCTTCAATCGAGCCCTGAACATCAGCCTTAATAATTATATTTAAATCTTTGACCTCGCCCTGTTTAATTTGATTGAATAAATCCTCCAAAGAAACACGGGTACGAGATTGGATTGCTTCTTCCCTTTTTTGCGCCGTACGCTCACTGGTGATTTGTTTTGCCAGTCGCTCGTCCTCAACCACTTGAAAAACATCTCCGGCCTGAGGCACATCAGACAACCCGGTAATCTCCACAGGCGTTGCCGGGGTTGCTTCCTGCAAGGGGTTTCTTTTGTCGTCATACATTGCTCTTACTCTACCCTGGGTAGTACCGACAATCATAAAATCCCCTACTTTTAAGGTTCCGTTTTGTACTAACAGTGTCGCTACAGGACCTCTGCCTTTATCAAGTTTTGCTTCAATTACAGAACCTTTAGCTCTTTTTTGGGGGTTGGCTTTAAGCTCTGCCATTTCAGACACCAGTAAAATCATCTCTAACAGAGTGTCTAAACCTTCCTTGGTTTTTGCGGAGACATTGACACATATTGTATCACCGCCCCAATCCTCAGGAATAAGGGCATGTTCGCTCAGCTCCTGTTTTATACGATCAGGATTGGCATCCGGTCTGTCAATTTTATTGATTGCCACGATTATCGGTACTTTTGCTGCCTGGGCATGGTTGATTGCCTCAATTGTTTGGGGCATCACACCGTCGTCTGCTGCTACAACAAGGATGGCGATATCTGTGACTTGTGCCCCCCTTGCGCGCATTGCTGTAAAGGCTTCATGTCCGGGTGTATCTAAAAAGCTGATCTTTCTGCCATTGACCTCAACCTGATAGGCACCAATATGCTGGGTTATCCCTCCTGCTTCAGTGGCAGTTACATTTGTTTCTCTAATTATATCCAAAAGTGAAGTTTTACCATGATCAACGTGTCCCATAATAGTTACAACAGGCGGACGATCCTGCAGTTCCTCCGGTTTATCAGGAACTTCTGCCAGCAGTCTTTCTTCTTTTTTGATCTCTACCTCTACCTTAATCCCGAATTCCGAGCCTAGTAATATCAGTGTGTCAACATCGAGTTCTTGATTAATGGTGGCCATAACTCCCATTTTTATTAGTTTTTTGATGACTTCAGAGGATTTCTTATTAATCAATCCGGAAAATTCCTGCACGGTCATCGGTCCTACCAGCATAATCTGTTTAACCGCTACCGGCTGTTGTTTTTTCTTGTTTTGAGGCATCCTTTGGTTTCTGCGTTTGTTTGATTTTTTTCCGGTACGTTTATTATCATCAAAACGTGAAGGCCTTTTCTGAAAGGACTTAGTTTTTCCTCCTCTGTCATATGCTTTATCACCGAATGTTTCCTCGGCTTTTTTGACATAAGTGTCCTTTTCTCTGGTTATATCGGCTGCTTTATTGCTTTTGAAGCCAATATTTTTTTGCTCTTTTTTAACCTGCACGCCCGGATCGGTTTTTTTACTTAATGTCTGTTGTTCCGTTTCCTTTGGTGCTTGTTGACTTATATTTTCCTTCCCCTTTGGTATGTTTAGCGGCTCATTTTTAATTTTATCGACATTCCTAACCATGTTTTTGATTCTGTTTACCTCACCACCGGGTATAGTGCTCATATGGTTTTTCATGTTTAACCCTAATGCCCAAAGTTTTTCAAGTAATTCCTTACTGCTCATATCCATGTCTTTTGCGAGCTCGTGTACACGAATACTTGCCATCCAATCACCCCCAAGTAATATATTAATTGATTTTATCGAAGTTAAGGATTTCAAGCAACGCAGCCGCCATTTTTTCATCCTTAATGGCTACAACGCTTCTGGCTGACATCCCTAAGATTCTGGCATACTCTGCTTTGTTGCCGATAAATAAATACGGTATTTCCTCATCTTTACACCAGTTTATCCAATGAAATTTTCTTTTTTCCGGCATATCGACGGCAAGCAAAAGAAGCTTAACTGCTTTTGTCTTTATTCCGAACTTGACCGCAGATTCTCCACTTAAAAGTTTCCCGCTTTTTCTTGCAAAACCTAAAAGCGCCTCTGCTTTAGGATTTATCCTCATAACCCAGCCCAACTTTCAGTCTCTCTATTACCTCATCTGAGATATGATGCTGTAAACTCTTTTCAAGCCTGTTGGATTTCAATGCCTTTTGCAGGCAAATCTTATCGGGACAAATATATACGCCACGTCCGGATTTCTTCCCGCTCCCATCAATCATTATTTCCTCTTGGGGTGTTCGTACAATGCGGATAAGTTCCTTCTTTGGCTTCATTTCCCGACATCCCACGCACATACGCAGCGGTATCTTTTTTTGTTTCACTGCTATCACTCCCCATTAGCTTTCTGCATCAATGGATTGGATCTGCGATTCACTTTTAATATCTATCTTCCAGCCGGTTAGCTTTGCAGCCAACCTGGCATTTTGTCCTTCTTTGCCTATAGCCAGTGATAATTGATAATCAGGCACTACAACTTCCGCCATTTTTTCTTCGGCGGAAACATCCACGTTTAAAACTTTAGCCGGGCTAAGCGCATTGGCAATGTATTTAACAGGATCGGAACTCCATTTTACAATATCTATTTTCTCTCCTCGGAGTTCATTTACTATGGCTTGAACACGCATTCCCTTATGACCTACACACGAGCCCACCGGATCAATGTTTTCGTTTTTTGAATGAACGGCAATTTTTGAACGTGCGCCTGCTTCGCGGGCAACTGACTTGATCTCAACTGTTCCGTCATGTATTTCAGGTACCTCCAGCTCAAAAAGCCTTTTTAACAGACCGGGATGTGTTCTGGATAATAATATCTGAGGACCTTTTGTCGTCTTTTTAACATCAATAATATAGGATTTAATCCTGTCTCCGTTTTTATTTTTTTCTCCGGGCATTTGTTCATTCGGCATAAGAATGGCCTCAGTCTTTCCCAAATCGATCAATACGTTTTTGCCTTCTATTCTTTGTACGACCCCGTTAACTATATCACCTTCACGGTTGGAATACTCATAATAGATCATATCCCTTTCCGCCTCTCTGATACGCTGTACAACTACCTGTTTAGCAGTTTGGGCTGCGATTCTGCCAAAATTTCTAGGTGTTACTTCAATTTCTACAATATCCCCCACTTCATAACGCGGATCTTTTTTTCTTGCCTCTGCTAAGGACATTTCTTCTCTTTCGTCTGTAACGTCCTCAATTATTTCTTTGCGGGTATATACTTTGATTTCTCCTGTTTCTCTGTCAAATGTCACTCTCATATTACTCTGTGAACCAAAGTTCTTTTTGTAAGCAGAAACAAGAGCAGCTTCTATGGCCTCTATAATTATTTCAACATCTATCCCTTTTTCTTTTCCCAGGTCGTTAAGTGCTTGTATAAGCTCAATATTCATTTTTCTCTTTTCCTCCTATCCCTTCCCAGGACAACCTAACCTGGGATATTTGTGTTCTTGGAATTTTAATCTCACTGCCATCTTTTTCAGATAACAGCAGTACATCCTCCTGTACGGATCCCAGTGTCCCAATGAACTCCTTCTTTCCATGCAGCGAGTTGTATGTACGAATTTTCACCTCACTGCCTCTATACTTTATAAAATCTTCGTCTGTCTTTAAAATACGCTCAATACCTGGCGAAGACACCTCTAAAAAATAGGACTGCGGAATTGGATCTTCTTTATCCAAAAGATCTGACACCTTGTTGCTTACGGCTTGACAGTCGTCTAAATCGACACCGCCTTCCTTATCTATGTAGAGGCGAAGATACCAACCGGCCCCCTCCTTCACAAACTCCACATCTATAAGTTCAAAGTCCATTTCTTCTGTAATAGGTTCTGCTAGTTTATGTACTATATCCTTTATTTTTTCACTCAAGATCAATACCTCCTTTAACACTTTTAAGACGAAAGAGTGGGCTGTACCCACTCTCACTGAACAAGTTGACAATAATGGTAAATAACGACTACCTTAGATAGTCTACCATATTTCCGCTGTTCTTGGCAAGTTAATTGTAGGTAGGTATCAGCAGCTGAGGACTGCTGCTTAAAACAATGTCATCTGATCATTATCCGGCAATCCCTTCAGACTTCCATGGTTATCCAACATTTCAATAATGCTCTTATTTATTCGTCCCCTGATACTTAAATCTTCACGGGAGCTGAACATTTTTTTCTTTCTGGCCTCTACAATGCCCTTAGCGGCCGTACGACCAAGCCCTTGTAGAGAAATGAAGGGCGGTAATAGCATTTTGCCGTCTTCTACCACCAAAAAGCGAAAACTGTCCGACTCGGCTAGATTCACCATTTTAATACCGATACCGCGTAAATACATTTCGTGTGCGACTTCAAGTATTGAAAAAAGTTTTTCCTCTCTTTGAGTTGTTCCCTTACCCTTCTTTTGAATCTCCAGCATTTTATCCTTGATCGATTCGATTCCTTTTACTGTAATATCGGCATCGAATTCGTCAGCTCTGACAGAAAAATAACTGGCGTAGAACGCTGCGGGATGATACACCTTAAAATAGGCTATCCTAAAAGCCATCATAACATAGGCAACGGCATGAGCCTTGGGAAACATATATTTGATCTTTTTGCAGGACTCAATATACCACTGTGGTACGCCTTTGTTTTGCATCTCTGCTTCAAAGGATGGTTTTATCCCCTTGCCTTTCCTGACATCCTCCATTATCTTAAAGGCCATATCCGGATCAAGACCTTGGCGAATCAAGTAAATCATAATATCATCCCGGGCCGAAATCAGCTCCGGCATCTTTGCCGTACCTGTCTTGAGCAGCTCTTGAGCATTATTCAACCATACATCCGTACCATGGGAAAACCCGCTGATGCGAACAAGGTCAGAAAAAGTTGCAGGTTTGGTATCCTCCAGCATCTGTCTGACAAACTTTGTTCCGAATTCAGGAATACCAAGCGTACCGAAGCCTAGTGCCTCGGACCCTTTAAAAATCGACAATACTTTAGGCTCATCAAGAGGTATTTCCCTGCTGTCAACACCCGTCAAATCCTCCAACATTTTAATAACCGTTGGGTCATCATGACCTAAAATATCGAGTTTAACTAATCTGCTGGAAATGGCATGATAATCAAAATGAGTTGTCCGGGTACTTGATTTTACATCATCAGCCGGTCTTTGCAGGGGAGTAAAGCGATGGATGTCCAGACCCTTAGGCAAGACCATAATTCCTCCCGGATGCTGCCCTGTTGTCCGTTTAACTCCTGTACAGCCCTTGACCAGCCTGTTAATCTCCACACCCCGCACAAATTTTTTCCTATCATCAAAATAATTTTTTACAAAGCCATAGGCAGTTTTGTTGGCAACAGTGGCAATAGTCCCGGCACGAAAAACATTATCCTTTCCAAAAAGGATTTCCGTATACTTGTGTGCCCTAGGCTGATATTCACCGGAAAAGTTTAAATCTATATCCGGGACCTTATCTCCTTCGAAGCCCAAAAATACTTCGAACGGGATATCATGTCCTTCTTTTTGAAGCTCTTTTCCGCAATTTGGGCACTTCATATCCGAAAGGTCAGCCCCTGAACCGGTACTTTTATCTTCAAAGAATTTAGTATAATAACAGTTGTTACAGCGATAATGCGGCGGAAGCGGATTGACTTCAGTGATGCCACATAGTGTCGCAACCAGGGAAGAACCTACGGAACCACGTGAACCTACAAGGTACCCATCATCATTCGATTTTTTGACAAGCTTATGAGCAATTAAATATAAAACAGCGAAACCATTATCAATTATTGCTTTTAACTCTTTATCAAGTCTTTCTTGCACCAAATCCGGAAGCTTTTCACCATATAGTTCATGGGCCTTTGTTAAGGACAGGTTATTGATTTCTTCCTCGGCCCCGGGTATGGCGGGAGGGTATAACTCATCGGGTATCGGTTTAATATCCTCCACCGCTTCAGCAATCCTTTGAGGATTAGCTATTACCACTTCGTAAGCTTCCTTTTCTCCGAGGTAACTGAATTCATGTAGCATTTCCTTAGTTGTCATTAAATAAAGTGGTGCCTGATTGTCAGCGTCCTCAAAGCCTTTTCCTGCCATGAGGATCCTTCTGTATACCTCATCCTCCGGGTCCAAAAAATGCACATCCCCCGTTGCAACTACAGGCTTTTGCAACTTAAGTCCCAACTCATAGATTGTCTTATTCATCTTAAGCAACTCTTCTTCGGCTTTAAAAGTACCATTTTCCAGCATAAATCTGTTATTTCCCCGCGGCTGTATTTCTAAAAAATCATAAAAAGAAGCTATCTCCTCCAGTTTACCTACATCCGCTCCCTGAAGGTACATTCTAATCAACTCACCTGCCTCACATGCCGTTCCGATCAACAGCCCTTCCCGCAATTCATGTAACTTACTCTTAGGGATACGAGGGACCCTGTAAAAGTATTGCAAGTGTGAGATGCTGGTAAGCTCATAAATGTTTCTCAGTCCTTCCTGGTTAAGAACGAGAATAAGGCAATGGTATGTAGGTACCTTTTTGTTTTCTGTGCCAAATTGCTTATCATCAAAAATATAACCCTCCATGCCATAAATGACTTTTTGTCCGATCCTCTTAGCAACTTCATAAGCCTCCGGAAAGGACTGCACAACGCCATGGTCTGTAATAGCAACGGCCGGATGCCCCCAGCTTTTCACCCTTTTAATAACATCTTCCACACCTGCTACGGCATCCAGGGCACTCATTTTTGTATGTAAATGCAGTTCAACTCGCTTTTCTTTTTCATCGTCCATTCTTTCCTCGGCGACAGTTATCATAATATCACGAGGAAGCATTGTTAACTCTTGTGTAAAGCGATCTGTTTGTACAGAACCTCGGAAGAGATAACAATAATTTTCTTCGCTTTGAAACAGGCTAGCGATAGAACTAAGCTTTTCTTCAGTGTCAATTATCTTGCAGGCTAATGAATCATGTTTATCCGTTATTGCAAAGCTCAATAAAATCCTGCCGCTTTTCAGAAGCCTTTTTTCATAATTAAAAATAAATCCTTTAATAACAACATCTTTCTCTTCTTCCACTATTGACAAAATAGGAATAGACGCTGCCGTGATCTTTCTCCCCATAACGACGCTGTTTTTTCCTTTGACAACGTGAGATACCGATTTATTGGCAGCCATTTCTACATTTTTGAGGATTTTCTGACGGTAATCTTCTTCGATTTTTTTCAATGACGGTCTATAGTCGTCAGAAAATACATCACTGTTATCTTTACTTAAGATAACAGCAACTTGCGCCTTGCAATTGTATTCTACAGCCAGTAATTTTTCAAGCTTAGACTCAATATTTTGCGCGTTGAGATAAGAATAAGCAGTTTCGTTTCCCACGACAATCTGCAGCCTTTCTTTCTCAATAAGATAATCCGCTTCAACCAGCCAGCCTCGAAGACTTGGATTATTAACAATCAGTTTTTCAAAGACCCCCTCCTGTTGCTTTTCCCATAACTCCTTTAATTCCAAAGAATGCTGAACATTACTAAAGTGAAAGTCAACCTTACTTCCAGGAGCAAACCTTTGCCATATATTATGCAATGAGGCAAATACACCTTCAGTAGGTTCGGATTGAGCGTTTAAGAAAATATCCCATTTCCCTTCCTTGCGAGATACCCTTACCTTTTCAATTCTGCAACTCATTATATACATTTTCACATCGTCCTGCAGATCGGCTGACGCCACTAGTTTTGTCCAATGCTTATTATCGTTGCCAGATATCATTGACATCCTGTTGATATGCCTCCTGTTAGATCATTTTTATCTCGTGGACGCCACTGACGCCGCTTAATTTTTGAATGATTAACTCTTTATCCACAGCATAGGGAATATTTACGGAAAACCCTATTCTGATTGTATTATCACCTTTGTCCTCATGCATTTCAATATTCTTAATAAGAATATCCATTTCCCCTAAGGCGGTACAGACCAAGCCCAATTGCCCCGGTTTATCCGTAATAATTGCTTCGATTCTCTTGTCCTTTTTTTGTGAAGTACTGAGGGCTTTTTCGAAGAATGTTAAGTATGTTAACACAATAAAGACAATAATCGTTGTTCCAACAGCTATTATATACTTACCTGCCCCAACGGCCAGCCCAATACCGGCAACTACCCATAAGGTTGCCGCCGTAGTTAAACCCCTAACACCAAACCCGGAACGCATAATTGCACCGGCCCCTAAAAAACCAATTCCGCTTACGACCTGTGCCGCCAAACGGGCCGGATCACCTATTTCTCCACGACCGTACACTTCAAACATTTCAATAGATAATATCATTATCAGGCATGAACCAAGGCAGACAAGGGTATGGGTACGAAAACCGGCTGTTTTGTTAAGGCTTTCTCTTTCCAACCCAATGATGCCGCCCAGAATTGCCGCAACCAGTATGCGCAAAGACAGAATGAGTTCATATTCCATCTCGCAATCAACCCCCTATCCGTATTCTTTTGGCTATCTCCCAGTACATTTTCATCCGAAAGGCAAAACCTCGAACAATACCAAGTTTTTCCTCTTTCATAACATGGGACATTTTGGGCAGTTCGACATGCTTGATGCGCAGTTTGTTACGATGAGCATAGACTGTTAGAGCAACCTCCACTCCATATCCGGCATCAGCCCACTTTTCTATTTCGGATAACCATTTCTTTTTGATGCAGCGCTGTCCTGATAGAAAAGGCGCAATAAGCTGAGCTGCATCTGTTACCGGTCTCCCGCTGCCGAAAACGCCAACTGTCATATCGGCTTTATCATTGATTACAGGTATAATAAGATCGTAAATATTTTGCTTTTGCAAATCAAGCAGATCGGCATCAAGAAAAAGTATATAATCTTCTTTAGCATAATCCAGACCTGCTGCCATAGCTCCTGCTTTTCCTTTATTAGACGGCAGTTCAAGCACATCCACGCCATATCCCCGCGCAACCTGTGATGTTTTATCTGTTGAACCGTCATCAACAACAATTATTTGTGAAACCAATTCCACGTCCAGCAGTTCGGTTAGGACGCCTCCCAGATATTTTTCTTCGTTATAAGCAGGGATAATCGCCGTAACAGGCATATATATTCCCCCTTGCAAAACAATCTTTCTTCTCACATGTTTCCCAATTTACTTTGAATATACACCGTTATCTCCTCAGGCTTGATCGTGGTTCCGCTCTTTTCCTTTCTTGCTTTGATCTCGACCAAACCATCTTCGATAAGCTTTTTCCCAACTATTACCCTCAAGGGATAGCCTATTAAATCCGCATCTTTAAATTTAACTCCGGCCCGTTCTCCCCTATCGTCAAGAACTACCTCAATACCACTCTCCTTGAGCTCATTGTAGATATTCTTAGAAACCTCCCAGATCCGATCATTATTAATGTCTACAGGTACTATCACCACATGGAAAGGAGCAATTGCCGCAGGCCAGATAATGCCGTCCCGGTCAAAATTTTGTTCTACCGCCGCGGCCATTGTTCTGCTAACACCAATACCGTAACAACCCATATACATCAGTTTTTCATTACCGTTTTCATCTACATACCTTGCATTTAGCGCTTCACTGTATTTTGTCCCCAGCTTAAATACCTGCCCCACTTCAATTCCTCTCTTCTTTATCAAAGCAGTGCCACAACTAGGACAGGGTTCATGTTCTTCGACAGATCGCAAATCTCCGTACATGGTAACGGAAAAATCTTTTTCCGGCTGGACATTGATAAAATGATAATTAGGTTCATTTGCTCCGCATATGGCATTTATCATTATCTTAACCTCATTATCGGCATATACCTTGACAGAATCCGTATCAAGACCGACCGGTCCGACGTAGCCCGGCTCTGATCCTGTTATCTCCTTAATCTTTTCTGCCGCAGCCATTTCTAAATCTACACAAGGATGAAGTCTTTGCAGTTTAATCTCATTTAAAGTTCTGTCTCCGCGCACTAGGGCAACAATTACTTCATCATCTGCCTGGTAAAATACGGTTTTTATCAACTCCTGCTTTGCGACTGACAGAAAATCAGACACCATCTCAATTGTTGTTTTTCCCGGAGTTTTAATCTTTTCAAGGCTTTTAGGTACAGGGTCTTCGTCAGATACGTACCGGCTCGGTTGGCAAGAGGCGATTTCGATATTTGCTGCATAGGCACATTCCGGGCAGTAGACAATTTCAGCCTCCCCTGCATCTGCAATGACCATAAACTCATGAGTAATGCTTCCGCCGATAGCCCCTGAATCAGCCTCAACAGCTCTGAACACAAGTCCGCATCTTGTGAATATCCTTTGATATACCTCATACATTAGCTGATATGTTTGGGCTAGACATCCCTCATCCTTATCAAAGGAATAGGCATCTTTCATAATAAATTCCCTGCCGCGCATCAAACCGAAACGCGGTCTTCTCTCGTCGCGGTATTTATTTTGTATTTGATAGAGATTCAAGGGCAAATCCCGATAGGAAGTTACCTCAGCTCTCACCAAATCGGTTATAATCTCCTCGTGAGTCGGACCTAAGCAAAAATCCCTTTCATGTCTATCCTGCAACCGAAATAACTCTTTGCCATATACATTCCAACGTCCCGATTCCAACCACAGCTCAGCGGGCTGGATAATTGGCAGCATCAATTCCTGACATCCCGCCTGATCCAACTCTTCCCTGATAATTGATGATATCTTGGCTATGACCTTCTGAGCCAAAGGAAGATATGTATATACTCCTGATGATGATTTACGAATAAAACCGGCCCTTACCAAGAGCTGATGACTGATTACTTCGGCCTCAGCCGGCGTCTCTCTCAATGTTGGGGCTAATAATTTACTAAAGTACATGCTCTATACCTCTTTTCCGGCTATTTTATCTATTTCGTCACAAAGTGCTTGGACTAACTCACTTTCCGGCACTTTACGTATTATCTTGCCCTTGGAAAAAAGCAATCCACTGCCCTTTCCGCCTGCGATTCCTAAATCCGCTTCCCTGGCCTCGCCAGGTCCGTTAACAATACAACCCATAACAGCAATCTTTAATGGTTGGCTGATGCCGGCCGTCTTTTCCTCAACCTCTTTGGCAATTTTAAATAAATCGACCTGACAGCGTCCACAGGTAGGACAGGATACGATATCAACACCCTTTTTTCTATGGCCAAGTGCCTTCAAAATGTTATTGGCGATTGACAGTTCCCGGACCGGGTCACCGGTTACCGATACTCTGATGGTATCCCCAATCCCTTCGGAAAGTAAAGTTCCAATTCCCACCGCAGATTTAATACTGGAGCTTTCATACAAACCTGCCTCAGTAACGCCCAAATGAAGCGGAAAGGGAACCTTTTCGGCAATCTCACGATTAGCTTGGATCATTAACGGCACATCGGATGCCTTTAATGATATTTTTATTAAATTAAAACCAATCTTTTCTAAAATATTTACATGCTTGAGGGCACTTTCCACCATGGCTTGTGATGTCACCCCGCCATACTTTTCAAGCTGTTCTTTTTCCAAGGAACCGCTATTGACCCCGATTCTGATCGGCACGTCTCTTTCTTGAGCCGCCTTAGCTACCTCTTTTACCTTCCATTCGGCACCTATATTACCGGGATTCAATCTTAAGCCATGTACGCCATTATTTAAGGACGACAAAGCCAAAGAATAATCAAAATGAATGTCGGCTATCACTGGCATTGGGGATTCCCTCACAATTTCAGCCACAGCCTCAGCAGCAGAATCATCAGGGACAGCGACTCGCACAATATCACAGCCGTGCAAAGCTAATCTCCTAATCTGCTCCAGGGTCCCTGCGATATCACAGGTATTTGTATTCGTCATAGACTGTATAGTTACGGGATAGGCTCCGCCGATACCTATTCCGCCCAGAAACAGATCAATTGTTTCCCTCCGTCTTATTCCTTCCATTATCTAACCTTCTCCTTAAAAACAAATTCTAACGAACAAATAAACGAGCTACATCCTGATAGGTAATAACGACCATCAGCAGCATTAGCAAGAAAAAACCAATTAAATGTACAAAGTTCTCCTTGGCCGGATTGATCGGTTTTCCTCTGACAACTTCAAGCAATAAAAACAGCAAGCGACTGCCGTCTAAGGCCGGGATGGGCAAAAGGTTTAAAAGCCCGAGATTTACGGATAGAAAGGCTGTAAAATTGACTAAATAAATCAAACCGAATTTAGCCGACTCACCAATCATTTGGATAATACCAAGGGGTCCTGCCACCCCTTCGGGTGATACTTCCCCGGTAACTAACTGAACCAAGCCCTGTATTATCAGCACCGTAAGCTCCATGGTGTTGATAATACCATCCTTGATGCCGGTCAAAATGCCCACCTTGTGAAGGATTGGTTCTCCCGGGACAATTCCTATCATGCCAAGCTCAGTTTCCTCGTCGAGCCCGGGAATGACTTTAATGTTTAAAGGAGCATCATTCCTGACAACAGTAATATTTAATTCTTCAGCGGGACTATTATGAATTACGCCGACTACATCTTGCCAGGTCTCGATATTTATTTCATTAATCTTAATAATTCGATCGCCTTCCAAAAAGCCTGCCTCTTCAGCTATGCTGTCCGGCTGAACCTGCCCGATTTCATTTTGATAGTCTACGGGTATTCCTAAAAAGCTAAAGAGAACCGCGAATAAAACGGCAGCAAATATGAAATTCATCAATGGTCCGGCAAAAATAACAGCCATCCTTGATAAAGCGGGTTTTCCGTCAAATCTTCTATCCCTGGGAA
Organism: Clostridia bacterium; assembly: GCA_018433675.1. Lineage (GTDB taxonomy): Bacteria > Bacillota > Peptococcia > DRI-13 > SM3-B62 > SM3-B62. The sequence goes on along the minus strand of JAHDQS010000029.1, from coordinate 49,322 downwards.
CTGTTTGCGTATTACTGTCTTCCTCTCCGGCTTCTCCGGCCATTTTACAAAAACCACCAATAGGCAGGACTCTTAAAGAATAAGAAGTTTCGCCCCACTTTTTACTGACGATTTTGGGTCCCATACCGATACTGAATTCTTCCACAAATATGCCTGAGAACTTGGCTAGAGCATAATGTCCGAACTCATGTACAAATATAATAATCCCAAATACGATAATCGAAGTTAATACCGTTTGCACTAAAACACCCCTTTTTTATGCTCGAATATATCTCTTGATTTCTTCTCGCGCCCATTCGTCAGCCTGTAAAATATCATCGATACCAATAATGGGTTTTGTAAGATGAGCATCCATTGCCTTCTCGATTAATATAGGTATCTCGCTAAACTTTATTCGTTCTTTAAGAAATAAGGAAACTGCCTTTTCGTTAGCGGCATTGAACACAACAGGCATCGTTCCTCCTGTTTTTCCGGCTTCGTAGGCAAGAGCCAAACCTCTGAATTTATTAAAATCCGGCTTAAAGAAAGTCATTTCTCCTATTTCGATAAAATCAGGTCTGGGAAAAGGATTCTTACGTCTTTTCGGATATGTCATAGCATATTGTATCGGAACACGCATATCCGGCATACCCATTTGAGCCATCACAACACCATCTGCATATTGGACCATCGAGTGAATGATGCTTTGTGGATGAACCAAAACCTCGATTTTTTCGTAAGGCACGTCGAATAACCAATGTGCCTCTATCACCTCTAAACCTTTGTTTATCATACTGGCACTATCAACAGTTATTTTTCTGCCCATTTGCCATTTAGGATGCTTTAACGCCTTTGCGGGAGTGGCCTCTACTAGATCCTCTTTCTTCCAATGTAAAAAAGGACCGCCGGAAGCAGTAATAATCAGCTTCTCTATTTCATTTTTGTTATCCTCTTCAATGCACTGGAATAATGCGGAATGTTCACTGTCCAGGGGAAGAATAGCCGTACCTGTCTGGCGAGCCTTTTCCATCACGAGGCTTCCGCCGGCAACAATCGTCTCTTTATTGGCTAAGGCAACCGTAATTCCTTTTTCCAATGCTTTAAGGGTCGGAAGCAAACCATGAATACCCGTCACAGCAACAACCAAAAGGTCGGTTCCCTCTAAACAGGCTAATTCAAGCAAACCTCTCTCCCCTACGGTCACTGTGGGGGTATCAACCATAGGTATTGTTTGTAAGGTTTGGGCTGCGTCTTTTTCTGCTACGTTAACATATCGCGGGTGATATTTTTCTATCTGTTTGACTAATAGTTGGGTGTTTCTTCCCGCAGCTAATGCAACTATTTCATATTCTTCCGGATGCTCGTCAACAACCTGCAAAGCCTGTCGGCCAATTGAGCCGGTTGAACCAAGGATGGTAACTTTTTTTGTCAAATTGGTGTTCCTCCACTCTTTGAGTAAAAGCTTTTATATATTGCTATTGCCAGTACTACCGCAACCGGTCCGATAATGATACCTCCTATCCCAAGAAACTTAAGCCCTAAAAAGAGCGCCATCAAGGTTACCAAAGGATGCAGACCGATTTGCTGTGAAATAACCTTCGGTTCAATTACTCCTCTCACAGCTACAATAATACCGTATAGAACTAACAAGGCAATACCCATGTTGATACGCCCGGCAAAAAATTCAATAATTGCCCAAGGCACAAGAATCGTTCCCGGACCGAGGATAGGCAAGAGGTCAAATATCCCCACAACGATACCCACCGTCAGGGCGTATTTGTTGCCCAGAATAGATAGCCCTAGTATGGCCAGTAAAGTAGAAATACTTATCAGGATAAGCTGAGCACGAAAGAATCCTATCAGGGCACTATTGATATCGCCTATAACCCCGCTGACCGATAATACTTTATTTTGTGGAACAGCGTTGAAAATAAAGGTTGTGATAGCTTTTTTATCCTTGCTGATAAAGAAAGTGGCGACACCCGCAACGAGAATAATCGTAACTAATAAAGGCAAAGCAGTCATCAAATCAAAAACAAAATTCGTAGTAAACTTCATTGCATCGCCAATGCCGTCTACGACAACTTTTAAATTGTTAAATATGGCGTCTTGGGCCTCCTGGGGCAACGGATTATTTGTTAGATATTGCCTTATTCCCTCGAAGAACTCCATACCCTTTTGGGTAAGCACCTGAGTATATTTTGGTAGGTTGCTATAGATCCCTGACAGCTCAATAATCAGCCTTGAAACTGCAAAAACAATAATCAAAGTAAACCCTGATATTAAAAGAACAAGAGTCAAGGCAACCGCAATACCTCTGTTAATATTCTTCTTTTCTACCAACCAATCAACAACGGGATCAATTAATACGGCCATGATTACGGCAAGAATGAAAGGAAAAAGGCCCCAAAACAAATTGACCGACAGTTTGAAAAACATGGGAACCACATAATTAACCGCAAAAAAAATTGTAATAAGTATAACTAAAACGAGAGTCGCTTTCAACAGAACCTGTCCATACCAATACTCTTTGATTTTCATGTTCAATACAACCTTTCAAAAAGAGATAATAAATGATATGTGAGAGGAATAGCCCATAATGCACTATCAAATCTATCTAAGACTCCGCCATGACCGGGTATTATTTTCCCGGAGTCCTTTACACCGGCGTATCTTTTTAATGTGCTTTCAAACAAGTCGCCAATTTGAGCTACCGCTGAAACAAGCGGTGTCATATACAATAAAAATTGCTCATAGGTAGGAATAAGAACTTTTGCCAGTACAAAAATAAGCAAGAAGCTACCTAATATCCCTCCGCAGAACCCTTCCCAAGATTTTTGAGGGCTGACAAGTGTGAGCAACTTGTGTCGACCGAAATTGAGACCGACGAAATATGCTGCTGTATCTGTGCTCCAAACAACCAGGAATACGTAAGCAGCTAGCCAAAAACCTTCTGCCATATTTCTCAGTAAAATTAGGTGTGAAAAACCAATCACGATATATATGATTCCAAACAATGTTAACGCAAAATCCAAAGGCGAATATTCAGGATATTTCAGCACATAATACGAGCATCCGACTACCAGTAAAGACAAAACCGCTATACCCATATTATTAATAGCCAAGTAAAATATGACGGGAATAGCAAGGGCAGAAAACCACAAAAGAAGCCCTATGGCACGATGCCCTGATTTGCTGACAATCATTCGGAATTCTGCCAGCCCAAATACATTCAAAATAACTACTACAACTAAAAGAATGTATTCTCCCATATATAAACTTACCAGTAAAACCGGTATGCCAACTAATGCAGCAACCACTCTCTGCCATAACATATTCGACACCAACTTGTTTTATTATTATTGTCACTTTTCAATCCGACACAGCTCCAAACCTGCGACTCCGTTTCTGGAAAGCGCAGATAGCCCTATATAGGTCCTGCTCGGAATAATCAGGCCAAAGAATATTATCAAACACCAATTCAGCATAAGCAGACTGCCACAATAGGAAATTACTTAACCTAAGTTCACCGGATGGACGAATGAGCAAATCGGGATCAGGAATCCCGGATGTATAAAGATATTGGGCGATTAACTTCTCGTCAATACATTCACTGCTTATTATTCCCTGAGATACGTCATCCAAAACAGACTTTACCATGTTTACTATTTCATTTCTCCCACCATAATTTATAGCTATTTGTAAGTATATCTTATCATTATTTGCGGTAGTTTTCTCGGCTTTTTCCAAACTTTGTCTGGCCGTTTGTGCCAGCGCCTCAATATTACCGATAGCACGTACCCTAACACCGTTTTGATGCATTTCGTTGAGTTCCTTGCTAATATACTCAACTAAAAGGTTCATTAATCCGTCAATTTCGTCCTGAGGCCTTTTCCAATTTTCTGTTGAAAAGGCATACACAGTTAAATATTTAATACCCCATTTTGTACAGCTTTTTATCACTCTTTTTAAGGATTCCATACCTGCCCTATGTCCGGCAGTACGCGGTAGCCTTCTTCTTTTGGCCCAGCGCCCGTTTCCGTCCATGATGATAGCAATATGCACAGGAAGCGTACCGGAGATAACATCCGGTATTTTTTTGTTATTTTCTTGAGGCTCTTTATTCTTGAATATCTTCTTTAAAAAACCTATCATTCCTCTTTATTACCTCCCTACGCACAAAACCCCCATTCAGGGGGTTAACAATTTTTCAATAGCCTAACGGGTGCTGAAAGAAGCCTGCGATTATTTCTATTTCCTCGTTTTGAGTTCTGATCCAGATAACCCTTTCCTCTAACGGAAAATTACTATTATGCTCCTTTCCGGCCATCTTAGTATATCTTAGGCTGTATTTCTTATGCCCGGACTTCAGCATTCTAATCACCTCTTCTACCAGCTCTCCTGAAAACACTTCAGTATCAAACATAGCTTCCTCTGTTTTTATACCTCCATAATCTCTTTTTCCTTAGATTCCAAGACACTATCTACTTCTTTAATGTATTTATCCGTTAGCTTTTGAATCTCTTCCTGCCCTTTTTTGGACTGATCCTCAGTAAATTCTTTATTCTTTTCCATTGTCTTTATTTTATCGTTGTACTCACGCCTGACATTTCGAATACTGACACGATTTTCCTCTGCTTTCTTTTTGATAACCTTAACCAATTCAACTCTTCTTTCCTCAGTCAATTGCGGAATAGCTATTCTGATGATATTACCGTCATTGTTGGGGTTTAAACCCAAGTCAGATTTCATAATCTCCTTTTCAATTGCAGGCATTACAGTCTTATCCCAGGCCTGAACAGTCAATAATCTAGGTTCAGGTGCAGAAATGTTGGCCAGTTGGTTAATTGGCGTCAGTGTTCCGTAGTAATCAACTTTAATCTTCTCTAAGATTGCCGGATTGGCTCGACCGGCTCGCATCGTCGAGTAATCTCTGCGGAGAATTTCCACGCTCTTTTTCATTTTCCCCTCTGCCTCATGAATTAGATCATTCATCATTCAACAATTCCCCCCTATACATGTTCCTATTTTCTCACCTGTCAAAACTCTTCTGATATTCCCTTCCTGCATAATACTAAAAACAATCAGCGGTATATTGTTATCCATACACAAGGAAGCAGCAGTGGAGTCAATCACCTTAAGCCCTTTATTAAGCAAGTCTATGTAGTCAATCTCATTGAATTTTTCCGCAAGGGGATTATCCTTGGGGTCAGAATCGTAAACACCTTCAACTTTTTTAGCCATCAGTATTATTTCTGCCTCAATTTCAGCGGCACGCAAGGCAGCTGTTGTATCGGTCGAAAAATAAGGATTACCTGTACCAGCAGCAAATATCACTACTCTGCCTTTTTCCAGATGCCTGATAGCCCTGCGCCGTATGTACGGTTCCGCTACCTGACGCATCTCAATTGCTGAAAGAACACGCGTGGCAGAACCACGGCTTTCTAAAGCATCCTGCAGGGCAAGAGCATTAATAACAGTTGCCAACATTCCCATATAATCGGCAGTAGCACGATCCATCCCGCGTTCACTGCCGGACATGCCGCGCCAAATATTACCGCCTCCGACAACGATCGCCACCTCGACTCCCATATCTGATACCTCTTTTACCTGCCTAGCAATAGAATCCAATATCAGATGATCCAATCCATAACCCAGATTGCCGGATAACGCTTCACCGCTTATTTTTATTATAACCCTTTTATATTTAATATCAGGCATACGGAAGAATCCCTCCATTTTTGTTTTCTACATTAATCAAAAAATACCTTTTTTTCCTTTCTCGGAACAAGTATCTTGGATAAAAAGAGAACACAAAGTGTTCTCTTTTTATCCTTTGATCTGAGACATAACCTCACTGGCAAAATCCTCTTGCTTCTTCTCGATTCCTTCTCCCATTTCAAAACGTGCAAAGCGACGGACCTTAATATTCTCGCCGATTTGTGCTATTTTATCCGATATTAGCTTGTTGACGGTCATTTCAGTGTCTCGAATATACTCCTGTTCAAGAAGACAAGCCTGCTTATAGTATTTTTCAATTCTTCCCTCTACCATTTTTTCGACAACTTTTTCCGGCTTGCCTTCATTTAATGCTTGATTCTTCAATATTTCCTTTTCTTTTTCCAGTACATCCTGTGGCACATCTTCTTTTGAAACGTACTCCGGACGCGATGCGGCTATTTGCATGGCAATGCTTTTTACAAGTTCCTTAAAGGCAGGAGTTTTAGCCACAAAATCAGTTTCGCAGTTCACCTCAACCAATACTCCGATACGACCCCCACCGTGGATATAGGACTCAACAATACCCTCGCTTGCTATTCTGCCGGCCTTTTTGGCAGCTGCCGCCAGTCCTTTTTCACGTAAATACTCAACTGCTTTTTCTACGTCACCATTTTTTTCAACTAAAGCATTTTTGCAATCCAGCATTCCTGCCCCGGTGCGTTGACGCAAATCCTTTACCATTGCCGCAGTGATCATTTTCAACACCTCCTATCAATAATCAAAACACTTTCTGCGTAAAAAAGAATGACCGTGGGCAACATTACCCCTACGGTCACCCCGTTTACTATTCTTCCACAATTTCTTCGGATTCATCATCTTCATCACTCTCATTACCGACCTGCCCTTGATTTGCTTCAAGTACGGCATCGGCCATTTTCGACGTGATGAGCCTTACGGCACGAATAGCATCATCGTTACCTGGAATAATGTAATCAATTTCATCGGGATCGCAATTTGTGTCAACAATCGCCACAATAGGAATACCTAGACGTTTTGCCTCTGCAACAGCAATATGCTCTTTGCGCGGATCAATCACGAAAACCGCTCCCGGCAAACCGGGCATATCCTTGATTCCGCCTAAAAATCTTTCCAGCTTATCTGCTTCAGCCAAAAGCTTTGCTACCTCTTTTTTCGGCAAAACATCAAGGGTACCGTTTTCTTTCATTGCTTCCAGCTCTTTTAATCTCTGTATCCGCTTCTGTATGGTATGGTAATTTGTTAACATTCCACCCAGCCAGCGAACATGGACATAATACATACCACAACGTTCAGCTTCTTCTTGCACGGTTTCCTGGGCTTGCTTTTTCGTACCTACAAATAAGACATGCTTTCCCTCTGAGACTGTATCGCGAACAAAATTATATGCCTCTTCAACTTTCTTCACAGTCTTTTGTAAATCAATTATATAAATCCCATTACGCTCCGTAAAAATGTAAGGAGCCATTTTAGGATTCCAACGTCTGGTTTGATGCCCGAAATGCACGCCTGCTTCCAGTAACTGTTTCATTGATATAACACCCATATCTTCCACCTCCTCCCCATTGGTTTGGCCTCCGCTGTCTTCATATTTATCCCAGACCGTTTCCGGCACCCTAGAATAAATCCAACAGCGTGCGTTTTTTTTACCAGATGAAATTATACCACAAGTTCCCTACATTATACAAATAATATATTTCTGCATGTGTTATTCACAATAAAACTCCCCATATTCCTACAGGGAGTTTTATTGTCTACCTACAACATCTTCTTTTTTCAATTCTCGGTCCTTTTTGTTTTGAAGTTTGATTTGTAAGTCTATTTCACCTTGTGAAACACCTAATTTTTCAGCAATATCCTCATTTGATAAACCTGACTCCTTCAAATGGATAATCCGTGCTGCTGTTCCTTCTAATGGCGGCTTTAATTTTTCTTCAACCAATGCCGATTCCTCTTTTGCAGCTTGTTCTTTACTATCTAAATATTCCTTAAAACCCTCCGCAACAGTAATTTTATTTTCTAGTTCATCAATAATTGCAGTTGCCAAATCTGTATTTTCTTTTAAAAGAGCTTTAATATCACTTTTTACTTTTTCATCATGCTGAATACCATTTTGTATTTCTCTGACATTACCTATCACCATGAAAAGGATAACTACATTAATCATGCATATTAAACCGTTTACAAACGCCACATTATTCCACCTCGTTGCTGCTAAACTCTTATATTCTAATATCCAGCCTATGTCCGCTTAAACTTTTCTCGCTGTTTCTGTCTTCTTTCTTAACTTCTGCAAGTTTTCTCTTGTCATTCTCATGCATTTCTCTTTTATCATGTTTTTTTTGCTGTCCTTTTTCCTTTTCTTCGTCTTTTATTCTTTTTTCTTTTAGGTTTTCCATTTCGTTTATAGCTTGTTCACGTCTTTTGATATCTTGTTGGATAATTTGTTCTTGAATCTTTTGCTGCGTTTGTTGCTGCTGCTGCAAACCACGTTGTATTTTGTTGACCTGTTCCGTTTTAGGCAAAACAACCTGCATGTCTACCGGATTAATCGTCATAAGCTTCCCTCCTTCCCGCTATCTTAAGGGCATATGCTTAATATCCATCCTATCAAGAACATAGATAACATTACTATTTTCCTCTTTAACAAACAGACTTGCTTTGCCCATATGTATTTGTACACCAGGATAAATGGTTTTTTCTACACATATTCTCGCTACTTTCATTTCTTTAAAAACCAACTCCAGCTCTTCCTGCCTATTTTTCATTATCTCAATCTCTTTTTTTTGGTTAGCGTACTGACCGCATAATTTTATGAAAAGCTGATTCTTCTTAGCATCTAATTGTCCGTCTCTTTTTTTATATTCGTTAATAGTCCTGATAATTTTCTCATTCTTTTCGCATTCAGCTTCCATTTCCTTTAATTTTACAACCATCTCTTTATATTCCTCGCGAACCTCTGGCCGTATACCTACCTCTAACAAAGTATTCGTACCCAATCCGGAACCAATATTTTTTGCATGTATCTCTTCACCTGCACAACAGGAACCACCAACCAGTAAACCTTTTTTTCCGTCAAGTTTTACCGATTTAACAGCCTTAATATTGCTGTGCATGATAGCTTCTTTGGACATGATAGAAGACTTGCTTTCTACAGTACTGTTCTCAATATTCCTGGTATACACCGAACCGTCGGCAAAGGCTTTTCCTCTGACGATACCCTTCTTGACAACAATGTTTCCTCCCGCTGTGACGGTACCGGCCAAGGTTCCGTTAATTTCTACATCACCTTCCGCATTTACAACAAATCCGTTTTTTACACTGCCCTGTACGATAACATTTCCGGGAAAGTTGATATTTCCGACATTAAAATCAACATCGCTCTTTACTTCATAAGACTTATGAATGCTAACTTTTTTCCCGTTTATGCTAATGTGCCCGGAGCTAGTGGCAAGCAGTTTCATATCATCATCGGAAGCTTTTGTGTTTTTCCCCGCAGGCAAACGGACATCTTTACCGGGAGACGCCTTGATAGGCTCTCCATGGACATTATGTCCATCAGTACCGGACGTAGGAGGTATTTTCTCAACCAAAACGCTTCCTGATTCTACGACCTGTATGAGCCCTAAATTATAGAAGTCGACTGAACCGTCCTCCAGTTCGATCGGTTTAATGCCCACCTCCTGAGTATCAAAACAATATTTCAATTGGGCATTTTCCCCGTTTGTTTTATCTACACCTTCGGCAATCAACCACTCATAATAACTGTCTTGCTTAGTAATGATTGTTGAAAACAGTTCGTTCATGATTCCTTTTGTAATGTTATTCTGACGCAGTGTCTCCTCAATTTCATCTCTACCACCCAAACTGCCATTAATCATAGGATTAACTAATAAATATGCTTTCATTTTATCTTTTGTAACCTTTACCTGAAATACCGTTGAAATGACAGTATTTTCTTCTCTTTGGGCAATTTTTTCAAAATTTCCGTTTGCTTCTTCAAAATATGCGGCAACCTGTTCTTTGTTAAATTTAATTTTCCTTCGTTGTAAATCAAAATATAACGTCTCCAGCTTAAGAGGGTACAAAAGATCAAAAACCCTTTCAACTTTGAGTAGAATATCATCGCCAATAATAGTTAATAGGTACTTTTTTTGCGTGTCTTGGATTATTTCACTTGCCATTTTCACCCACCCCCTTTCATTTTAAACCTTCTTTTTTTATTCTGGACAGTTTACCACGCAAGCGTAGGATGGCTTTAGTGTGCAGCTGAGATATTCTTGAATCCGATAATTCCAGTATTTCGGCTATTTCTTTATTTGAACGGTCGTTGTAATAATATAAGCTTACCACATTTTTTTCTTTTTCAGGAAGCTCATTTATCGCTTTAGTTAAAATAGCTATTATTTCTTTTTTTTCTATTAAGTCCTCAGGATTTGGGCTAATCCTGTCTTGAACATTATCAGCCAATACGCTTGCTCCCTCTTCGTCTAACGGTTCGTGGAGCGAAAGTATGTTGACATATTGGATGCTCTTAAACCAGCGCGAAAGTTCGGGCAATGAAATATTTAGCTCTTTCGCTATCTCTTCATCGGAAATATTGCCTTCCTTAAGCATCTCCAATTTCTGATAGGCCTGCTCAATCTCTCGGGCTTTTTTTCTGACGTTTACAGGAACCCAATCCTCCTTTCTTATCCCGTCGATCATGGCGCCCCGTATTCTTTTTGAAGCAAAGCTAACAAACTTTATTCCCAGCGCTGGGTTAAATCTTTCAATGGCATCTATCAAACCAAATATGCCATAACTATTCAAATCCTCCTTCGAAAAGTGTTCAGGAAGATAATAGGAAATTTTATTGGCAATTCTTTTTACTAGAACGACATAATATATTATCAGTTTCTCTTTGATCTCCGGGTTTCTATCCTCAACGTATTTTCCCCAGAGCTCATGTGGATCTTTCAGCATTAACCCAGCTCCCTGTTTAGACTGTTTTTTCACCTTGGTTAATAGTCTTTATATGCAGCAATCCATCAACAGTAAAAAACTCTATCGTCCTGCCACAACTTCCCCCAACCTCTTCAGCTAAGATCCTAATGTTCAACCTTTTTAGGCACATTCTGACAGCCTCAATATTCCTCTCACCGATTCTAATAACACTTGTTGAACCGGGAAAATTGAACATTTGCGCACCTCCGGCTATTTTCGCCGTGAGCCTGGATGAGGTTGTACCCTTTTTAATCATCTCTTCCACCAGCAGGGCAATCCCCGTATCGGCGTACTTGGCTTTATTGGTGACATTTCTGGCTTGGGTGCTATCCGGCAACATGATGTGAACAAGTCCACCAATCTTTTTTGCTGAATCCCAGAGGCAGACTCCTACACAGGAACCCAGTCCAATTGTGACAAGACTTGCCGGCGCCGTAGCTATATTGAAAGCAGCCATTCCTACCTTAATGATCTCTTTTGACATTATAACACTCCTAGTGCCTTTAATAACGATTCTAACGTTTTTGGCTCGGGTAAAAGAAACAGCTGCCCGGTAATCTCTTTTTCTTTTTCTATGAAAACGTTTTCCAGAATAAGAGCATAATCGCTAATCTCTCCTACAGTCTGCAGAACCTCTCCTAAAATTGCCCCGGTCATATCAACAGCCATTGCCGGGACAGACGGAGAATACACATTATTGGTAAACACCGCCAAGGCATTCAAATATGATCCGGATAAAATGTTTACTATTTCTTTAAAGGCGGAACAGTGCATTTCTGTCCAACTATCACTGGTTCCCGGGGCATTGCCGAATAATATGTCCAGGAAATAAAAAGCCTGTTCCGTTTCTATCATAAAAAGCATTCCCATAGGCATATCGCCATCAACACGCAGATAGCCTCCCGCCGTAACCTTATCGGCACCCCCTACATAATCCGCTATCTCTGAAAAGGGTGCGATTCTGGCACGGGGAACAGACATGTTAATGGGACGTCCTATCATTTGCGAAAGAGAGGTAGCAGCATTCCCTGCGCCGATATTGCTTATCTCCTTTAAGGCATCAAGTTGTAATTCATTGATTTCCGAATAATCCTTCATTGCTCCTCCTATTCTTTGTCGCCCTTTTTCCCAAGACTTAATACGTTGTCCAAATATAGAATAATCAACAAGCGATCGTCAACTTTCCCAATACCTGAAATAAACTCTTCATCAATTGTACTCATAGCCTGTGGTTTTTCAATATCATCTGTTTTTAGCTGTAGTACTTCCGTAACATGATCTACCGTCATACCGATTATTGCCCCATCGATTTTAAAAACAATAATACGAGTTGTATCCGTTATTTCTTCTTCCGGGAGATTAAACCTCAAATGAGAACTAATAATAGGTACTACCGTTCCTCTTAAATTAATAACACCTTTGACATATGAAGGAGCTCTAGGAACCCTTGTTATGTGAGTCCACCTAATAATTTCTTGTACCGCCAGAATATCCGCAGCGTATTCCTCGTCATTTAATCTAAAAGCAACATATTGCATTTCCTTCGACATTTACAATCCCTCCTTAAATCAATGTTGCAATATCAAGAATCAGTGATACCTTACCGTCCCCTAAGATGGAAGCTCCGGCAATTCCGGGAATCCCGCTAAGATGCCTACCAAGGGAGTTGATTACAATTTCCTGTTGTCCAATCAACTCGTCAACGACAAGTCCTATCTGCTGTTCTCCCTTTCTAACCACAACAACATAGAGTTCGTTCTCTTTCGTACTGCCAGGAACGGATAAGGCTTTTTTTAAATCTACCAGCGGCAACACCGAACCACGCAACAAAATGACCTGTTGACTCTGTACATTTTTGATATCTTGCTCTTCCAAACTTGTAGTCTCATCTATATTCGCAAGTGGTATAGCATATACCTCTTTTCCCGACCTTACAAGTAAAGCTTGGATGATAGCTAGGGTCAGCGGTAGCTTGATAGTAAATTTTGTCCCTTTTCCCTTTTTGGTCGTAACATAAACATCGCCGCTTAACGACTGAATTTTATTCTTAACAACATCTAAGCCAACTCCGCGGCCCGAAAGATCGGTTATCTCCTGCGAGGTGGAAAAACCGGGCTCAAAGATTATGGACAAAAGCTCGCGTTCATCCATACTTTCCAATTCTGTTCTCGCCGCCAGCCCATTTTCCACAGCCTTATCTATTATAGAATCAAGCTCAATGCCTCTACCGTCATCTTCGACACTGATAATTACGTGGTTACCCTCTTGTTTTGCTTTGAGCTGTAATACCCCACAGGAATTCTTACCTGTTGCTATTCTATCTTGTGTTGACTCCAAACCATGGTCAAGTGCATTACGCAATAAATGTACAAGAGGATCGCCTATTTCATCAATTACGGTTCTATCTAGCTCTGTTTCCTTTCCTTCAACTATTAATTCAACCTCTTTCCCTAAATCTTTAGCCAAATCCCTTACCATACGAGGGAAACGATTAAATACTTGCTCAATGGCTACCATTCTGGCGTTTTGTACAACAGTCTGTAAATCCCCGGTAATGCTATTAATTCTCTCTATCGTTTCGTTAAGATCCTCTATTTTGTTGGAAGCATTTATTTGTTCCAATCTTGTCTTGTTGATAACAAGCTCACCAACCAGGCTCATGAGACTATCAAGTCTATTTATATCGACCCTTACAGTCTGATGGATCTTTTGTTTCTTGCCGGAAATATCAACAATACCCTCCGGTTTATTTCTTTCTTTTTTGTTATTGTTGCTACCGTTAATATTACTGTTTCTGTTATCGTTTTCGGTGTTATTGTTTAATACCTCTTTCTTTGCCGATATTTTATCTATATTTTCAACCTTAATCTCAGAAATTTTATTCATTTCTTTTCTTATACTTTCTTCGGAATCAGCAGAGATATAATATAATACTAAACTGCTATCAAAGTTTTCATCCTCAATATCCTGTACAGCAGGTACTGATTTAATTATTTCTCCCCTTCCTTCAAGGCTTTTGAATATCATAAAAGCACGTACGCCCTTCATTAAGCACTCAGGGTGTATCTCAATAAACATCCTCCAAACATAGAATCCTTTCTCAACAGCGGTTTTTACTAAGTTTTGCTCATACTCATTTAATTCATCCCACTGTTCTGTATTCTTATTAGTTTCATCATCTTGTACAGCCTCGCTGCCAATTTCAAAACTTCCGTTTTCAAGCATACCCAATTCTTTTACAATCTTATCAACGTTTACCGGCTCTGTTTCACCCTCTCTGATACCTTCCAACATACCATCCAGAGCATCCGCTGATTTGAATAAGCAATTGAAGACCTTTGCATCAAGTGAGATTTTTCTCTCGCGCAACATATCAAAAAGGTTTTCCATTTTGTGAGTCAAACCGGCAATAGAATCATATCCCATCGTTGCCGACATCCCTTTTAACGTATGTGCAGCCCGGAATATCTCATCTAAAAGGTCTATCCTTTCAGGATTGTGCTCCAGTTTTAACAGGTTCTGATTAAGAGTTTGCACATGTTCCGCTGCTTCCTCAAGAAACAAATCCAGATATTGCGACATATCCATGTTTATCGCCTCCCTACACTAATAAGTGCATGCTCAATGTATTCAGCAATTTGATAAAGAGGTACCTCGTGGTCTATAACCCCTAGTTTATAAGCAGCCTTAGGCATTCCGTAAACAACACACGTCTCTGAGCTTTCCCCAATCGTCACGGCCCCTGCTTCTTTCAATGCTTTTATTCCCACGGCTCCATCACTTCCCATTCCCGTCATTATTACTGCAATAGTTGGATAATCAAGCTTGGCTGCTGATTTCATTAGAACCTCAACAGATGGCCGATGTCCGTTTATTGGAGGTGACTGGGTCAAACAAACCTCCAGATTCTCGGTCTTAGAGCTTATCTCCATATGGTAATCACCCGGCGCCACATATGCAACTCCTCCTTCAACCACCTCTCCTTCCACTGCTTCCTTAACTTTGAAGCCAGAAACCATATCTAATCTCTGGGCTAACGATTTCGTAAATCCCGGTGGCATATGTTGAACTATGAAAATGCTGACATCGGGGAAAAACGAAATAGCGCTCATTACGGTGTGTAAAGCTTTTGGACCCCCTGTCGACGTCCCGATACAGACAAGTTTTAAATTACCATGTTTTGTTGCTTGTCGAGCAGTTTTTTTAATATCAATCTTATCCTTAGCAACCATTTCACTGCGTGGTATAGCTTTTGTGCCGTTGATTTTAGGTACCGGAACAGAGGCCGCCGTTTTTACCTTATCTCTTATCTCCCGGGCTAGTTCATCACCTATATTAGTAATACTCCCACCCGGTTTAGTAATAAAATCAACTGCACCCATTTCCAACGCTTTGATAGTTGTACCGGCCCCATCATGAGTTAAAGCCGAAAACATGATAACCGGCAATGGAATATATTTCATAATCTTTTCCAGGGCTTTTAAACCGTCCATTTTAGGCATTTCAATATCAAGAATCAGTACATCCGGTTTTATTTCTTTCAACTTTTCATAGACATCTTCTCCGTTTCTTGCCGTAGCAATAACCTTCATGCTGCTGTCTGCGTTGATAATATCACTAATTACCCTTCGCATAAAAGCCGAATCATCAGCGACAATAACTTTGATGTTTTCTTTACGATTCAGCAACTTAAAGTAGCCCCTTTCTTCTAAGCTCTACCTGTTTTTTATAAACGTATTTTACGATAATATTCCTGTGTTCATTACTTATAGACGTGTATTCTACTCCTAAGATGTTATATTCAACCCCCTTACTGTCAAGTTCCCAGTAATTTCGAACTACCCTTCCTGCCGAATAAACCTTTTTATCATATATATTGAATTTAAGAAACACCTCGCTTCCCGTCATAATGTCTGTCGGTTTGTTGATAACAAGCATTATTCCTCCTCCACTAATATTGCGTGTCTTACACTCTATTTCCTTTGTATATTCCTGCTCATTTGTGTATCTCAGAGTCACATTCAGCACGGCTTTTACCCGTACAAACTCCCTGTTTTGAACGCGCTTAACTTTATCCGGTGCCTTTAATATGTATACAGGCACCCCTTCTGCTTTACGATCGAGAATGGTAGTACGAAATGTATAAACAGCAACCTTGTCCCAGTACCACACATTTACCTTACTTCCCAGAGGAAGTAGAATCGGAACTCTGTCCTTAATAGGGCTGGCTAACGTGATTATATTATCGCCTAAGTCCTCTACCCTGCTCGAATACCTTTGAGGATTATCGTTGCTATCCATTGCCTCAATATGTACTAACTGCCCAATTTTTAATATTTTTTTTATCTCCAACACAATCAACACCTACCTAAAGTATTCTGTAACCTTACCAATGAAATCCTTAACGGTGTGCCGGGGGAAATAATCGTTATTCCGTTTTTCTATCCTTTCGGCGATTGTGTTGATATCATTTGCTGCCACTGTGTGGGGATATGATAAAACATACGGCTGCTGCTCTTTTACTGACTGAGCAACTTTTGGATCCTCCTGTATATGACCCAGATAATCGATTGAATAATGTAAAAATCGTTCTAGGGCTATATTCAACTTGCTATAAGCTATTTTTGCCTCAACCTCGGAAGGAACCCTATTGACGATCAATTTTATGCGACCTTGATATTTCTCGGCATGGATAGTCTTGACTAAGCCATACGCATCCGTCATAGCTGTGGGCTCAGTGGTTGTCAGCAAAAAGACTTCATCCGCAGAAAGCACAAAACTCAATACCGTTTTAGAAAGACCGGCTCCCGTATCAACAATGAGATAGTCAGCAGTTCCGTCGAGATGACTCAGTTTTGCCAAAAATGATTCCAATTGCCAATCCTTTAAGTTTGCTAAATGGTACATTCCGGATCCACCAGGTATAATTTTTATCCCCCTAGGCCCATTAAATATTACCTCAGACAGCGGCATTTCTCCTGCAATGACATGGCTAAGATTGTATTGAGGATTGATACCGAGGATAATATCTACGTTTGCCAGCCCCAGGTCCGCATCCAAAATAATTACTCTCTGCTTATATTTAGATAGCGCTAAGGCGCAATTAACGGCAAAACTGCTTTTCCCTACCCCTCCTTTGCCGCTTGTGACCGCAATAACACGTGTGCCATTAGGGGCACTCTTAATATTTTGTTGAAAGTCCTTTTTCATTTGCTGTACCAAAAAGCGCAAGTTTTCAGCTTGATTACCCATTTTGACACTACTCCTTCGTCAGCAATTGCACTAGCTTAACTGGATCGGCAACTTCGATGTCATCTGGAATGCTCTGACCTGTCGTAAAATAAGATAGCGGGTATTTAGATTTACAGGCAACATTGTAAATTGCCCCATAATATGAGGTTTCATCAAGCTTAGTAAAAATTAATCTCGTTATTTTCAAGTCTTCATATGCAGTAATAATATTTAGCATATCTGAATATTTTGCCGTACAAGATAGAGCGAGGAAGATTTCGTCAGGACCGGCAATTTCAAGATAGTTTTTTAGTTCTTCCATTTGCGCACTGTTTTTATGGCTCCTTCCGGCCGTATCAATAAAAATTATGTCATTATCCAAAACTTCTGCCAGAGATTCCTGTAATTGAGCTAACGAATAGACCACGATTACAGGTGTACCCATTATTTCACCGATAACCTTCAACTGCTCCGCAGCTGCTATCCTGTAAGTGTCGATCGTGATAAAAGCTACCTTCTTCTGCTCTATTACAGAAAAAGTCGAAGCAAGCTTTGCTAATGTCGTTGTCTTTCCGACACCTGTGGGGCCAACCATTGCATAAACCTTTGGTCTTTTTATCCTTGTGTTTTTTATAATAATTGGCTTGCTCTTTTTTAAGGGCTTGGCAAGATTTGCGGAAAGAAGCTCGTTTATTTTTTCCGCCGGCGGCTTACGCTGTGGTGATAACTGCTGTAAGGTTGCCTTTACAGCTCTTTCGGCGTTTTTTTCTTCTACTTCCTGTTTTCTTAAACGTAATAACAAATCCTTCCCAAGTTTAGGAAAACGTGTCGTATCAGAACTATTCTCCAAAAGCTCGGACATTTGCGTAATAGCAGCTTTCATATCAGCCAATTCCATTGCCAAGGGATCAGGAGTTTTTTGAACCGCCGGAACTACCGGCAGTTCTACCGTCTGAGATTGAACCATTGATTGTTTTAATGGCCGTTGCGGCAAATTATTACGTCCTTCTGTGGCTGCAGTAACTTCTACATAATTTTTCTTGAAAAAACCAAGGATTCCTCCTTCTTTGAAATATCTGGTATGCAATATTACAGCATCATTACCCATCTCATTCTTTATTTTCGTTATTGCTGTTTGGATATCATTCGCAACAAAACGTTTTACTCGCATCTAAATCTTCACCATCCCCACCGATTCAATATCCAGGTTTTGAGGTATCTCGTTATAGGAAATCACCGGAAGCCTTGGCACAGCTCTTTCAACAAGGCGTCTGAGGGCTAGGCGAACAGAAGGTGAAACTAGAGCTACAATCTGTTTACCGGCGGGTCCTTCCTTATGCAAAATGTCATTAATATTTGTGATTATCTTTTGGGCAACAGTAGGATCGATTGCTAAATAACTCCCGTGTTCGCTTCTTTGAATGCTTTTTTTAACTACCTCTTCGACCTGTGGCTCAAGAGTAATACAGTACATCTTTTCCGATTCATCAGCGAATAAACGCCCTATTTGTCTTGCTAATTTCTGTCTAACGTACTCTGTCAGTAAATCAGGGTCCTTCGTTACATGGGCCCAATCCCCTAAAGCCTCAATAATACTGACAAGATCTCGAACAGGAATTTGCTCGTTTAACAGATTTGAAAGTACTTTCTGGATTTCCGCTAAAGATAGTACATTAGGATAGACATCATCAACAACAGCCGGATATTCTCTTTTTAAATTGTCGAGCAGTCCCTTTACGTCCTGTCTGCTGAGAATCTCCGCAGCATGACTTTTTAAGAACTCCGTGATATGAGTAGCCAATACGGATGGAGGGTCAACAACAGTATTTCCGTTCATTTCTGCTTTTTCCCTCATTGCCTCTGTGATCCAAACAGCCGGCAAGCCAAAGGCAGGTTCCTTGGTTTCAATTCCCTCTAAATCCATATCTCCTCCCATAGCCAAATAATGGCTTAACATCAACTCACCTTTTGCCATTGGTATCCCTTTTAGTTTAAAGACGTAGTTATTTGGCTGCAGCTGCATATTATCCCTTATTCTAATGGGTGGTATTACAATTCCCAACTCCAGCGCGCACTGCCTTCTAATCATAACCACTCTCTCCAGAAGATCCCCGCCCTGTTTACTATCTACTAGTGGAATCAGACCATAACCCAATTCAAGCTCAATAGGATCCACATGCAGCAAGGAATAGACGCTATCCGTTTTTTTCATGTCATCTTCTTCCGTTTTCTGAGCATCGATCTGTTCTTCTTTGATAATAACCCTTCTGCTACGTGTCAATAACACCGCTAAAACAGCCAAAGCGATACCGATAACAAAAAATGGCATTCGCGGAAGCCCGGGAACGAAACCAAGTATCAGAAGAACGGTAGCTGCTATTAAAAGAAGTTTGACCTGTGAAAACACCTGTTTAATCAAATCTTCACCCAAACTATTATCCGAAGCAGCCCTTGTCACAATTATACCGGTTGCGGTTGAAAGCAATAGTGCCGGAATCTGACTAACTAATCCGTCGCCGACGGTCAACAGCGTATAGGTGTTAGCTACCTCTCCCACACCGCCCATATCACGCTGCAACAATCCAACCGCCATCCCGCCAAGGATATTGATAAGGGTAATAACGATACTGGCAATGGCGTCACCCTTAACAAATTTACTGGCACCATCCATAGCGCCGTAGAAGTCAGCTTCCCGTTGTATCTTGTTTCTTCTTTTTCGCGCATCATCCTCAGTTATCAAACCGGCATTAAGATCGGCATCTATGCTCATTTGTTTGCCGGGCATCGCATCCAGGGTAAATCTTGCCGCGACTTCGGCTACACGTTCCGCACCTTTAGTAATAACAATGAATTGTATAACAACAAGAATAAGAAAGATAATGAGACCGACTAAGGGGTTTCCTCCTACCACAAACTGACCAAACTGCTGAATGATGCTGCCGGCGTATCCCCTTAACAAAATAAGCCTGGTAGAAGAGATATTTAAGGAAAGACGATAAAGCGTCATCACTAACAATAATGAAGGAAATATTGAAAAATCCAGGGCTTCCTTATTGTACATAGAAACAAGCAGTATGAGCAGAGAGCAAGTAATGTTAAAAACCAAAAGCAAATCGAGCAGGGATGGATGAAGCGGAATAATCATTAATAAGACAATAGCAATAATGCCAAAGGCAATCGCCACATCTGCATGCTTTATAACTCTACGAATAATATTCGGGATAGGCATAATTATTGTCTCCTAAACTCGTTTCTTCAGTTTGTACACATAAGCGATAACTTCAGCTACCGCTTGATACAATTCTGCCGGTATCACTCTTCCAATTTCCACTTTACTGAATAATAGCCTTGCCAACATCTTATTCTCTACAATAGCAACATCGCTATCTTGAGCAATTTCTTTGATTCGCTGTGCGACAAAACCTTTTCCTTTGGCAACCAGCAGGGGAGCGTTCATGTTATCCTCATATTTCAACGCTACCGCAATATGGGTTGGGTTGGTGATAACCACCGTCGACTTCGGCACTTCCTGCATCATTCTCCTTGTTGCCATTTGGCGCTGTCGCTCTTTGATCTTTGACTTGACTAGAGGATCTCCCTCCATCTTTTTATATTCTTCCTTGATATCGTCCTTACTCATCTTCAGAGATTCTTCATATTCATATATCTGATATGTATAATCAGCAACCGCTAACACGAGCAATACAGCCATAATTCGCCATCCTGTCGAGAATACTGCCTCACTTAAAATATTCAAAGAATCAATGATTTCCATACTCATCATAAGCGAAAATTGCGGCAAATGTTTTTTTAACTGCAGCCAGGCAACAAATCCGACTAATCCTATCTTAAAAATTGATTTGAACAATTCGACAAGAGATCTTTTTGAAAGGATTCTTTTTAAACCGCTAACAGGATTCAATCGTGTCAAATCTAACTTCAGCGTCTCCGTTGTAAACAAAAAACCTACCTGGAGAAGATTGGCCGCTAAACCGGCAACTACCGCAATTCCCAAAAGAGGACCGACCATTTTGACCAAGACAAGTTCAGTCTCGAGTACCAAGCTTACAGCTTTATCACTTGTCAAGTCACTAGCCGCATAAGTAAAAACATGATTGAAAAATATCGCAAACTCTTCTATCATTCTCACAAACCACAGCTTCAGCATTAAAAAGGTTAAGGCCAGAACCACCACAGTCACTATTTCACTGCTTTTTGCTACCTGCCCCTTCTTGCGGGCATCTTCTCTCCTGCGCGGAGTAGCTTTTTCTGTTTTTTCACCTGCAAACAGCTGTAAGTTTATTCTGAAGCTATCAATCATATCATCAACCTTATTGCCTGATATATTTGTTTAAACATATCCTCTATCAAAACTCCGAAATAGTATATATACAGTGGGATAATTACCAGCAGGATTACAAAGGAAAGTAATATTTTAGCGGGCATTCCCACCATAAAAATATTCATCTGAGGTACGGTTTTTGCCATGATACCCAAAATATATTCGGCAAAAAGCAACGACCCAGTAATCGGCAGGGCAACCTTAAACCCTATCACAAAGAGCCCTCCGAAGGATTTAATCAAGTGAGCAGCGAACCCTCCCTGCAAGGAAACCTCACCAATCGGTATCACGCGATAACTGTCAAACAAGGCTTGCAAAAACAAAAGGTGTCCGTCAACAACCAAAAATACCAAAACGGCCAGCATGTATTTGAAATTCCCCAGTAACGGCGCTTGTATGCCGCTTAATGGATCAACAACATTCATAATACCGAATCCCATTTGCGTATCAAGCAACTGACCTGCCAACTGTATCCCGGCAAATGTAAACTGTGCAAAAAGCGCCAGGGCAATACCGACAACAATCTCGTAAATCAAAACCAAAATAAACGGCAGTGTATTCATCGGCGGTGTAAACGCATCTGCTACCCCCGCCATCCACGCAACTAATGAAATCAACAAAGTGAAAAACACTTTCCAGATGCTTGGAAGGTAACTCGCACTAAAAACCGGGGTAAAGGACAGCGCGGAAAACCTGGCCATTATCACTAAAAACTTATTGCTTTCCTGCAAAATCGCCTCAATAATATCCATATTCCCCCACGAGAACTTCAATATTTTTACCGCATCAGATTAGGAATGGAATTATACAAATTTACCGTAAAACTCAACAGTACGTTCAACATCCAGGGACCGAAAACTACTAGACTAACCATCACCAAGATAATTTTAGGTACGAAGGTCAACGTTTGTTCTTGAATTTGTGTTGTTGCCTGGAAAATGCTAATCAACAAACCTACCAACAAGCTTGTCCCTAAAAGGGGACCTGCAAATAATAGGATTGCATATACAGCTTCTTTTGCCAAGAAAACAACATAATCCTGAGTCATTGATAAGCTCCTTTAATTAAAACTCATTATCAGTGTTTCCACTACAAGATTCCAACCATCCACCAGAATAAACAAAAGTAGTTTAAATGGTAGCGAAATCATCATCGGCGGCAGCATCATCATACCCATTGACATAAGGGTACTGGCAACCACCATGTCTATCACAATAAACGGAATATATAAAATGAAGCCAATTTGAAAAGCCGTTTTTAACTCGCTGATAGCAAAGGCGGGTATTATTACCGACAATCCTAAATCATCAACACTTTCAGGTCGCGGCGAATGGGATGCGTTGACAAACAGCGCCAAATCCTTTTCCCGTGTCTGCTTAAGCATAAATTCCCGCAGTGGCTTCTCGGCTTTCTTTAGGGCATCCTCCTGGGTAATCTCCTCATTCAGATAGGGTTGGAGGGCATTGGTATTTACCTCGCCCCACACAGGCATCATCACAAAAAGAGTTAAAAACAGTGCCAGCCCCACCAAAACCTGATTCGGCGGCATTTGCTGAGTCGCCAGTGCATTACGCAGAAATGAAAGCACCACGACAATACGCGTAAAAGAAGTCATCAGAACAAGAATTGCCGGAGCGAGTGTAAGAACGGTTAATATGATGAGAATTTGTAAGCTTAAGGCAATATCTTGCGGATTATCGGATGAATCTATATCAAGCCCTATCCTGGGTAAAGCCAGCGGTGCTGCATTTGCTTCTGTTGCTAAAAACATTGTAAGCAGAATAAAAATCGCAACAAGACAGAAAAAACAAGCAACCCTACGACTCCTCATCGCCGTTCCCTCCTTTAACACGGTTAAACAAACGGCGCGTACGCTGTAACTGTTCATCTATAACATTGTTTTTCTGTCCTTCAAGCTCCTCTTTTAATGAGGTAGAAAAGAACCCGCCAATACCTTTAGGATTTTCTTTCCTTTTATCAATCAGTCCATCTTTTATATCCTGCCAGGTTTCATCTTCACTTTCAATTTCCTTAAGGAGCGAAACATTATTGTCGGTTACGCCAAGAATACACACCTTAGACATTATTTCTGTTAAGTATACTCCTTTACCTGTGCCTAATTCTTGATAATCATAAACCTTTATCCAATTCTTCCTATCCTGTTGTATCTGTAGTCTAATCTCCTGCTGCTTTTTCAATAATTTCAACACACCGTACAAGAGAAGAATTATGAGGATAAAACTAATCAGAACACGAAAAAACAATCCCGACATACTTGGAACAGTACCGGCCGACATCTCGGCACCTTCATTTCCCGCTGTAAAAAGAACCGTCAATATTCCCTTCTTCATCAGCGCCGACCTACGACAAGGCCTTATTTACCGCTTCAAGAACTCGTTCCGGTTGAAACGGTTTGACGATAAAATCGCGCGCCCCGGCTTGAATAGCATCAATAACCATAGCTTGCTGCCCCATTGCGCTGCACATAACTACTCTTGCGTTAGCGTCGGTTTCTTTTATTTTTTTTACAGCTGAAATACCATCCAACTCAGGCATTGTTATGTCCATCGTCACCAAATCAGGCTTTATTTCCTTGAACTTCTCCACTGCTACTTGTCCATTTTCAGCCTCAGCAACCACTTCAAATCCGTTTTTCGACAGAATGTCCTTGAGCATCATTCTCATAAACGCTGCATCATCAACTACCATTACCCGATAAGACATATTTTTTTCCTCCTTCGCAATGACTCTTTCTATTTTAGATTCTTTACTCTTTCTACACGAGAAATAATTTCCGTCACCCTGACCCCAAAGTTTTCATCTATTACGACAACTTCACCTTTCGCCAGCAGCTTGTTGTTAATTAGAATGTCAACAGGTTCTCCTGCAATCTTATCAAGCTCAAAGACCGAACCTGTTGTGAATTCTAAGATATCCTTTATTTTTTTTGTTGTTCGCCCTAACTCGACAGATAGTTGAAGTCCTACATCAAGTATCAAATCCAGGTTCGTTTCTGAGACCGGCTCCCCATTCCACGGTTTCAGTTCTTCGAATTGCACCGGTGATACCGCAACCCTTTCCTGTCTACCTTCAGTAGCCGTCGCTTGTACAGCCTGCTTTGGCTGCTCATACCTTTCTGCTGAAATGTTTTGCTCTTCCGAGATTAGAGCAGCTTCTTTCTCAAATACCTCAGTTGTTTTTTCTTCAGTAGGTGCAACTTTTGCTGGCGTATCGCTCATGCCATTGTCAATTATCAGCTTCCTCGACATGTCCTTGGCGAAGGATACCGGCAGCAGCTGCATCAATTCGCTGTTCACCAAATCTTGAATTGTTACATTGAATGATATCTTTACGATTGGTCTGTCCTCTTCCTCCAACATATCGTGCTTTTCCAGCGTAAAAAGATTCAAGGTAGGCGGAGCAATATCAATCCTTTTTTTTAAAATCTGTGACAGCGAGGTGCTTGAAGAGCCCATCATCTGATTCATTGCCTCGCTGATAGCACTCAAATGCAGTTCATTTAACTCTAAAGGAGGCTCTGTCCCCTCACCTCCCATCATCAAATCTACAATCACACTGGCATCCTGGGTATGTATAACAAATATATTTGAACCCGTCAATCCTGCATTATAGAGGACATCCACTACTACATACGGCTCCTTATGATTTTTTTTCACTTCATTAATTGTTGTTATTTCTATGCGGGGCGTAGTGATTTCCACACGCTTTCCCAAAAGTGACGACAATGTTGTAGCGGCACTTCCCATAGAAATATTAGCGATTTCACCTAACGCATCCTTTTCCATATCTGTTAAGATACTATTATCTGTTGACATGTCTTCGACATTTGAATCTTCCGTATCGCTATTAGTTTCGGAAAAGGTTTCATTTAACAATGCATTAATTTCTTCTTGTGATAATACGCTATTCAATATTCACTCCTCCCTCCATCATTACATCCGTTATTTGTACAGCCACCTTATTACCTGAAATACCTGGTTTTGCAAAAAATCTTAAGCCTGAATCGATATAAATCTCAACATCTTTTTCCTTTTTCTTATCCAAATTTATAACATCCCCATGTTGAAGCTCCAATAGTTCCTTCACTGTAATAGTACTTTTCCCAAGCAAAACAGATATAGGAAGCTCGGTTTTTTCCAAGGTCCTTTTCAGATAGAGTGTCTTATCGCCCTTTTGACTTCTGCTTGAACTGTTAAACCAAAATTTCGTATTCAGTTTATTCGACAAAGGCTCCATCATGATACAGGGTAGGCAAATATTGATAAAGCCCTCTGTTTCGGCAATCTGCGTATTGATAGCAATAACTATCACCATTTCCAAGGGAGATACCACCTGTGTAAACTGCGGGTTTGTATCAGTACTTTCGAGATAAGCATCGACATTTAACAGGCTTTTCCAAGCATCGGTGAAAAGTGTTAGCATTTTCTCCACTAATCTTTCCATAACACTGCGTTCAATTTCGGTCAAGGTTCTTCCCTTCACCGTACTTAAGCCCGGGCCGCCAAAGGATCTATCAATTATGCTAAAACCTATCACCGGGTTGATCTCGATAACCCCTTTGCCCTCAAGGGGATCCATTGTAAAAACGTTTAATATTGTAGGATTTTGCATAGAGCGAATAAATTCTTCATAGGTAACTTGGTCAACCGAAGCAACTTTAGCAATTACCCGACTTCGCAAATTTCCCGATAAGAACGTCGAAAGAAGCCGACAAAAATTTTCATATATCACTTCGATGGTATAAAGCTGCTCCTTGGAAAACTTACTAGGGCGGCGAAAATCATATAGGCGGATTTTTTTATTGTCTTCATCCTTTCTTATTGTTTCTACGTCCACTTCTCCGGATTGAAGTGCCGACAGCAATGAGTCGATTTCCGACTGAGATAATATTTCACTCACTTAGACTCTCACCTCACCCAATGTTGGTTTCAAATCGATAATCATGTGAAGATGAAATTGTTGAAGTATATCCTCTTAACCTCCCCTTTTTCCAAAAAAACGTTAATATTTTCTATAAGCTGCTTTTTTAATTCCTCTTTCCCCTCCACAGTTCCTAAAGCTTCTACACTTTGCTGTGACAGTACAAAAATAACGGCATCCTTGATAAGCGGCAGCTTTTCCTCCAATTCCTTCATTACCTTGGTATTTGTAAACTCAAGGGCGAAATCTACTTTGATAAAACGGCTGGTTGACTGTCCCAAATTGACAGTGAACTCTTCTGTTTCAAAAATAGGTCCTACCTTTTCTAACTTTCCGTTATCAGACTGATTCTTTGAAAAGAAATAAAAGAACATGAATGCAGCAACGCTTATGATGATTACTAATAAGACAGCAAGTATGATAATTAATGTTTTGTTTTTACCTTCCGGTTTCATATGTACTCTCCTTTTCAGTTTGGTTCATTGACAATCAAACTGTCTCTGATGATAACTATATCAACCCTTCTGTTTTTACTGCGATTCTCCTCACTATCATTGGAAGCAATAGGATGATACTCTCCATAACCAACCGCCGAGAGTCTCGCGCCTTCAAACCCGTTATTCATCAAATAACGCAGTACATTAGTTGCTCTGGTGGTTGATAATTCCCAATTGGACGGGAACTTTTCGGTATGAATGGGAAGGTCGTCGGTATGGCCTTCAATACGCAAAGGGTTTTCAATATCTGTCAAAACAGCAGTAACTTCCTTTAATATGCCGTTAGATTCCGGCATTAAATCGGCCTTGCTTTTTTCAAAGAGCACAGAATCTTGGAGCCGCAATACCAGCCCTCTTTCCTCAATACTGATAAAAACATTGTTTTCAAGACCTTTTTCTACCACATACCTATTTAACTGGGCTCTTATTTCTTCTAGTTTTCTGGTCTCTTCCTGATACCTCAAGAACTCTTCCGTTATGTCTTCAGTAATATCTTTGTTTCTATCAATTTCCTGCTCCCTCTCGCTTTCATTTACTGTCTCTCCAACAATACTATTATTTTTATCTAAAGGACCTAAGGCTCCTTGCAGTGATTTCACAATGGTTTGCCATTTAATAACATCCATAGTAGAAAAAGAAAATAAAAGGATAAAAAAAGTCAAGACTAGAGTGATCATATCACTGTAAGTGGTCAACCAAGCATCCGCTTTTGGTTTGTCTTCCGGTGTTTTTTTATTTCTCCTGCTCACTCCATCAAATCCTTCTCTATTATCTTTTCATCTTCAAGTTTAATCTTATCCTGCGGGTGGAGGTATGATTTCATCTTTTCCTCAACAATACGCGGGTTTTCTCCTGCTTGAATGGAAAGGACGCCCTCAATAATAATTTCTTTACTCAGGATTTCCTCGCTATTACGCAGCTTTAACTTTCCCGCTATCGGCAGAAAAATGAGATTCGCAAGAAGCATACCATAAAAAGTAGTTATCAACGCTAAAGCCATGCCGGGCCCTAAGGTTTCCGGATTATCAAGTGATTTCAGCATGTTTATTAGTCCAATCAGTGTTCCCACCATTCCAAAGGCAGGAGCACTTGCGCCCATGGATTCAAAAATCCCGGCACCAACCCTATGCCTTTCTTCCATCATGTCGATCTCGGTTTCAAGAATGTTGCGAACGAGCTCCGGATCAGAACCATCAACTATTAATTGAACGCCTTTCCTTAAGAACTCATCTTCGCTCTCTTCCGCTTCATTATCTAGCGCCAGCAACCCTTCCCGCCGTGCTTTTTCTGCAAGGGCTACCATTTTTGTAATGATATCGACCGGTCTTTGATGTTCACCCTTGAAGGCAATACTTACAACCTTCATGACATTGATAATATGTGCCAATGGGTATTGAATCAAAGTTGCTGCTATTATTCCTCCCCCAACTATCAATACGGAGGATAAACTCCAAAAGGTCAACAGGCTGCCCTGGTTCAAGATGGCTATCACTATTAGCAAGACCCCTAAGATAGCACCCCAAATTGTCGTAATATCCATAATTACAAACCCATCCCTTTGCTGTTCTATTTATTAAGACAATCTTTTTATATAGTTTACTTTTTTCTATATGAATCTACAATTTTCCTCTTATACTCTATTATCTTTTCAATGATTTCATCCACTGATTCTACGGCAACGAATTTTTTCCCGGCCGTCATGGAAATAATGGTATCGGGAGTCGCCTCAAGGGTCTCGATCAGTTCCGCATTTAATACGATCTCTGAATTGTTCAGTCTCGTAATTTTAATCATGCTCAACCTTCTTTCTTAAACCCCCCACCTTGACACGGTGGGGGGCTTTGATTCTCCCTGCCTCACACACTACCCGAAAACACTTTACCTTGTCATATTAACCAGTTCCTCCAGCATACTGTCCGAAGAAGTTATTACGCGTGAATTAGCCTGAAAACCACGTTGCGTGATAATCATCTCCACAAACTCCTGTGAGAGATCAACATTGGACATTTCCAAGGTTTCCGGTTTAATCGATCCTCTTCCCGAGACACCGGGAATTCCTTGGTCGGGCTCACCTGAGTTATTAGTTACTTGAAAAAGGTTCGCCCCTACTTTTTGCAAACCGGCGGGATTGGCAAAGGTGGCAATTGCTAACTGAGCAAGCTTTCTGTTTTGTCCGTTGGAAAAACTTCCTGTTATTGTTCCCGTCGTATCAACGCTTAGCCCATTCAAATCGCCGGCAGTATAGCCGTCCTGGTTAAACAACACAAACGTCGATTCTCCGGCATACTCTGTTACATTATCGAAGTTCAGGGCAATATCGAGATTCTCAGCATCCGGTATGGTCAGAGTGACATTCGTCACTGTTGACGACACCAATCGTCCTGTTTCCGTATCGAAGACGATGGTTCCTGCCCCGTCGCTGGCATAATTACCGTCAATCCTCGTAGCCACATCCCATGTGTTGTCACCGGCCTTGGTGAGCATAACATTCACGGAATGTGTGGCTCCCTTGGAGTCAAAAACGGTGCTGGAAAGCTGCAGATTGGGAGTAGTGTAGGTTATGTCGTAATTATCTGTATCTAATACGTCAGCTAATTGAACATGTCCTGTATTGTAATCAAAAGTGTAGGTAGTAGCCCCTTCGGCCACTAAAGTTCCCCCCGAGTCTCTCACCTCGACTCCCGTTATCGGCAGATGAGCGCTTAAATCAACATCAAGTGCAGTACCAACCGTTTTAGCCGCAATCTCAGTACCTGTCACCGTATCAGCGGTGGAATCCAAATTCTTCGTATACTCGACCAATTCTGTCGCCTTAGGTGGTGAGGAGTAATACGAAGCCAGGTTAATATCAACGATATCCCCTTCCGGATCAATAACACCGCTAGTATCAGCTAAATAGCCTTTAACCACCATACCGTTACTGGCATTGTAGAGGTTCCTGGCCTTATCAATATCAAAGTTACCGGCCCTCGTATAGAAATACTGGTTACCTTCTCCTACAATGAAGAAACCTTCACCCTCAATAGAAAGGTCGGTGTTTTTACCTGTAGACTGGGGACTACCCTCACCGTGTATGACATCAATCGTTGCAAGAGAGGTTCCCAAACCAACCTGCATCGGATTAGTACCTCCCCTATTGCTCTGGGGAGACGAAGCCCCTCTGAGAGTTTGACTGAGCATATCCTGAAAAGTAACGCGGCTCTTCTTAAAACCAACCGTATTTACGTTGGCTATGTTATTTCCAATCACGTCCATCCGGGTTTGATGACTTTTCAGCCCGGAAACGGCCGCAAAAAGCGAACGCATCATAACAAATGACCTCCTTATTTAATTCATTTTTGTATTGCTGGCAACCGGATTCTGTCGTTCCCCGGTCTGGGCTTCCTCTAAGAGGTCCGGCCCATTTTTTTGTCAGTTGATTACCGCACTGTCGATGTTCGTAAACACATTTTCCTTCCTGTTGTCACCGTCAACCGCAGTTATTACCGTTTTATTCTTGATGCTCACTACCAAGGCCAGATCGTCCAACAGGACCAGTGATTCTCTGCAACCCTTAGCTTCCGCCTTGTCGACAGCGTCCTTCAAACGGCTCAACTGCTCCTCCCCCAGTTCGATCCTCCTTGCATATAAGCGTTCCGTGGCATGACGGGAAAATTTGATTTCCTTATCCTGCTGCAGTTCACCCTGTAAGATTTTTTGGAACGAAGGTTCGTCACCGGCACTCCTTCTTTCGGGTTTTCTTTGTTCTTGAGCCGGTTTTACAGGTTGGATCGGTTGATTGATGAAGAAGGGCTTTTCAACCATTTTTCACACCTACCTAATCATCACAATATCGCTTACCGGAATTTCCTTATCGTCCACTACCGCCAAGTATTGTCCGTCCTTATTCCTTAATCCGCTGACAATGCCTGTCATTTCTTCATCTTCGTAATTGAAGGTTACCTCTCGGCCGATAATTTCCACAAACTGCCTGTCCCCGAGATTAGCTAGATTGTTCGTTATATTCTCCAGCAGATACATCATGTTCTCACCGTAGAATACGTTTGTTTCCATCATCTCGTTGAGTCCTTCTTCCATTGTGGCATTCAGATTATTCATCTGTTCAAGTGTGGAAAACTGGGCCATTTGCGCTACAAATTCCTTGTTATCCATGGGATCCAATGGATCCTGATAGGTAAGCTCCGTAATTAAAAGCTTCAGAAACTCATCCTTTCCCAGGGAACTTCCGGGAATAGTATTCTCCTGATTGTAGTTATTGGTATTTCTACTATCACCTGTTGGTTCAACACTCATCATCTTCACCTCCT
This sequence comes from Clostridia bacterium, assembly GCA_018433675.1. Lineage (GTDB taxonomy): Bacteria > Bacillota > Peptococcia > DRI-13 > SM3-B62 > SM3-B62. Next base: position 18,282 of record JAHDQS010000029.1, on the reverse strand, counting down.
TTAGGCTATGTAATCTACCTTACCGTTGTTTGTCCAGTTCCATGACGGTGTTTTTTGAGGCTCTGTCTCATCGGATGCCATCATTTCCTTCATCCCGTCTGCTGAATATATTTGGTCTCGTCCTTTTGACCAACCGTTGTGCTGATGTTGGTTTTGTTGCTGATTAATGAACTCCCCGCCAACCTCAACATCCATCCTTCCGTATTTAATACCTGTATCATGCAACGATTGTCGGAGGTTATTCATGCTGTTTTCCAACAGGCTTCCCGCTTCACGGTTTTCGGCAAACATTTTTACCGAAACAACACCTTCACGAGATGTCAGCTTGACGACCACCTTTCCCAGTTCCTTCGGTTCGAGACGAACAAGCAATTCTTTACTTCCGTCTTTTTTTAGATCGGTTTTTACTGTTGAAACGAGCACATCAGGAAGCTTTGAGTCAATTTCTCCCGCTCTCATGACCGGAGTCTTGTCCGCATTATCAAGACTAATCTTAAAACTGCTCCCATCCGAAGTATTTCCCTGCTCAACAGAGAATTTGGGAAGATGCTGTAGGACATCTGTTTTACCACCTTCATTCTTCTCACTGCCCTTTTCGCTGCCTCTATCGTTAGCTTTTGCTGCGATTCCAACCTTTTCTGCTGTTACGTTATTCTTGCCTTCAGGTGCTCTTATTTCTTCGGACCCTGCCTTCTCTTTCTGATAGTTACTCTCATTTCCCGTCAAGACAGTCTTTCCCTCTGCCACAAAAACACTTGCTTCTTTCGCCTTGGAAAACTCCTGACCCTTATCCTTATCTACAATAATCCCTATTTCATTATCTTCCTTCATATTTACCGGTTTATTTTCTGAAATTACCTCATTTGCTTGCTCCTTTGGTGTCACAGCTTTCCGGATCTCAGATTTCTGGACCTCAGAAAGGTTTTCGGGTGGAGAAAGAGAATCCGCGTTCTTTATTTGTTGCGGGATTTTCTGTTCCTGCGCTATTTTTGTTCCGGCAACAACTTCCTGGTTTGCTGTTAAGTTCTCTTGCGGCATAGTTTCGTCTGTTTTTACATCGGCTCCGACAATCACCTGCAATGCGGAGTTGTCTGTTACTAACCACTCCTGCGTTCCAATATTTTCTTCTTGTATTCCGGTATTCTCCTCGCAGATTCCATTGTCTTCCTCGCAAAGTAATTTCATATCCGACGTTTCTCCATCCGTTACTTCATTGCTTTGCACTATTGTGTCTTCTGTTTGCTGATCGGTATTTTGTAAATTCATGAAAGCTGCCGCCAATACAGTTCCAAACAAGCCTAACCCTTCCATCCCCAATTCTTCTTTCATTGCATTGTCACCGGGAATCTGTGATCCGTTTCCGATATAAAGCTCAGTATTTGCAGACAGCATGATTCCTTCTGTCATAGTTCTCACCTCCTTTCTCTCTTTTATTCCTTATTTTGAACCCAATTACTGCGATTCGTCATCTTCCGAATGACCCAGCAGCAATTGGGTAATAAGCGCTGCACGTTGCGGCTCCATTTGAGCCATAATTTCCCCTGCCTGATTTCTTTCAAGCTTGGTAAGTATCAGCAAAATCGTTTCATTATCAAGATTATCCATTATCTTCACGACTTCTTCCGGCTTCATTTCTCGATAATACAAGGATAATTCCTCAGCGTTAAGAATGGCTTTTTCCTTTTCTTCTTTATATTTTTTTAGTTCTTCCAGCTCTTCTTGCAGCTTCTCGTTCTCCTGCAGTATTTCGGCAGTATCGCTCTCCAGAAACCCGATTTTTTCTTCAAAACCTTTGATGGCTTCTCTTAATTCAAGGTTCTCCCTTTCAATCGGTGATAACACAGGAATATCAATACCTTCTTGTTCTTCGGTATGTATGTATTTCCCTAAAAACGGCGTCTTTGCGGCTATACTTTTAACGTCGAGCAAGCCCACCGTATTGGCTGCCCATAGACATCCGAAAATTGCTACTAAAAAGCAGATTAGGACAAGCCTTATCGATACAATACTTTTAGCCATTTATTCTACCTCTTCCTATCAGCAATGCCCCGCCAAATCGTCGAGGATTTTCTGTTCCCTTCTGTTTTCTTCGTAGGAGTAGATTTTATGTTTTTTATCTTTGAGTTTTTCTATGACCTTTCTGTCTTTCATGGCTGCAAACAAACGTACCCTTGATTCCTGTAATTCCTCTTGTTTTCTTGCGACCACTGCTTTTTGTTCGTTCAACTCTTCCGTCTTAAATCGAATGTATCCTCTTTTCAATGAAATCTCATGTATATTCAACGGACCTTTCTGATAAGAGGTGAAATCTTTTTGCAAGCGACTCAAATCAGAGGACATTTCTCCTTCAAGTTCACGAGCCTTACGCAAGTCTTGAACACTGCGTCCAAGTTCCTCCCGGCAGGTCTTTTCTTTATATTCTCTGATACGCATTACCGAGGCCAGTCTGAATCTAAACATTCTATCCCTACTTCACTTCATTTTGTATTCTTGAATACAAATCAACAACTCTTTTTAGCGTTTCCTCGTAAATACATTCTTCGTCAATATCTTGTTTCAGCATCCCATTGACGGAATCAATGTACTTGATTGCTAAGTCTATCTTAGGACTACTGCCCTGCTGATATGCACCTACGTCAATCAAATCTTTGGCTTCATAATATACTGCCAATAATTCTTTAATTTTCTTTGCTGCTCTCATATGCTCATCATCTATGATATTAATCATTATCCGGCTAATGCTGTTTAAAACATCTATTGCGGGATAATGGCCCAATGCGGCCATTTGCCTTGACAAAAGGATATGTCCGTCTAAAATCCCCCTGACAGAGTCGGAAATCGGTTCGTTTACATCATCACCTTCAACAAGAACTGTATATAACCCTGTAATACTACCCTTTTCGGACATGCCCGTTCTTTCCAGCAATCTAGGCAATACCGCAAACACTGAAGGCGTATAGCCTTTTGTAGCAGGTGGTTCTCCTATAGCAAGACCAATCTCTCTTTGAGCCATGGCAAATCTTGTAACAGAATCCATCATTAGAATAACATTAGCGCCTTGATCCCTAAAATACTCTGCAATGGAGGTAGCTGTAAATGCCCCTTTAATCCTCACCAGAGCCGGTTTTTCTGATGAAGCCACCACCACCACTGATCTTTCAAGTCCCTTCTCTCCTAAATCATTTTCCAGAAACTCGCGAACTTCTCTCCCTCTTTCTCCAATTAAAGCTATCACATTAACATCGGCGGCACTTTTTCGTGCTATCATCCCCAGTAAGGTGCTCTTCCCAACTCCACTGCCGGAGAAAATCCCAATCCTTTGCCCGGCACCGCACGTTAATAAGCCATCGATTGCCCTTACTCCAAAAGAGAGGGGTTGAGAGATGATTTTTCTTTTTAAGGGGTGGGGCGATTCATACTCCAAATAGTATTCCTTTTCCCAAACCAATGGTCCTTTGTCATCGATAGGCCTACCAAGACCGTCTAAAATTCTGCCGACGATTTTCGGCCCTACCTTAACTTTTAAGGAATCGCCGCTGGCTAAGATTGTATTGCCCGGTGCTATACCATTCATGCTTTCCAAAGGCATCAGCAATGTTTTATTCTCCTTGAACCCCACGACTTCAGCCGGCACACTACCTTTTTCTTTATTAATGTGCACCAACTCTCCCATTCCCGCTTTTGGACCTTGCGCATGGATGGCCAGTCCGATTATTTCACTGACAGCACCCTTGAAACGCAGCGTTTCCGCTTCTTTAATTGTCTTTCTTAATTTCTCAAAATCAAGCATTATCAATTACTTCCAGTATCGACTGCTTTAGCAGTGTAATCTGTTCATTTATTCTCGAATCTAAAAATCCGGTGTCTGTTATTACTTGACAATCCCCCGGTTCGATTTCAATGTCTTCCACTATTTGCAGACGTCCTTGAAACCTGTCGAGGCATTGCTCGCTATCTATATTTAGATAAGGGATATGAATAGGATTAAGCCTGACGACAATTGTTTCCGATTCCTTCACCTTTTCTAAAGAATTATTAATTATCTGGTTGATTATTTCCGGCTTTATTTCAATAACGCTCCCAATAACCTTTTCTGTCAAAAGCATAATCAACTCAACAATGTCTCGCTCATACCGTTTTTGCATCTGTTCTCTTTCATTACATATTCCTTTAATCAATTGCTTAATCTTTTCATAAGCCTCATTAAATTCTTTGTCCGCCTCTTTTTTACCTTCCGCATATCCTTCTTTAAACCCCAACTGTCGATGCTGTTCTTCCAGCGTAGCAATTTCCTTCTGGCATTCTTCAAGAATCAACTGAGCCTTTTCCTTCGCCCTCATCAAGTGGGAATCAGCTTCTTGATGCGCAGATGTCATCATCTCTTCAATAGCCGCTTTTGTCTCTTGGTAGATTAGATCAGCTTTTTCCTTCGTCAATCCTTCTTGTTTCTGTTCATGTTCATGTTCATGAACTTCCTTTTTCCACTCTGTCTTGTCGGAAGTTCTAAGCAACTGCTTTTTTGTGTCATTAACAACTAAATATGCTTTAATCACCCTAGACAATTAACTCGTCCCCTCCACCGCGTGAAATTACTATTTCACCAGAATCTTCAAGCCTTCTGATTATATTTACTATACGCTGTTGGGCTTCTTCTACATCCCTTAAGCGCACAGGCCCAAGAAATGAGATGTCCTCCTCCAGTATTTGACTGGCTCTTTTGGACATATTCTTTTTGATTTTGATGTTGACTTCCTCGCTTGACCCTTTGAGCGCCAATGACAAATCCTTAGTATCAACTTCACGAAGTACCATTTGGATACTTCTGTCATCCATTTTAATAATATCTTCAAAGATAAACATCAACTTTTTGATTTCTTCCGATAGCTCGGGGTCTTGAACCTCTAATGTTTCTAGTATCGTTTTTTCGGTAGACCTATCCACATTGTTTAAAATATTAACTATTGACTTTATTCCGCCTGTACTTGTATAATCCTGAGATCCCAATGTACTTATTTTTCTTTCCAGAATGCTTTCGACCTCTCGAATTATTTCCGGGGACGTCCGATCCATGATTGCTATTCTTCTCGCTACATCAGACTGCTTTTCTGCCGGCAAAGCCGATACAATAGCCGCGGCCTGCTCAGGATCAAGATAAGACAGTATCAACGCTATTGTTTGAGGGTGCTCACCTTGAATGAAATTCAACACCTGACTGGGATCTGTCTTTCTTATAAAGTCAAAAGGTTTTATCTGCAAATTAGAAGAGAGCCTATTAATAACATCCATAGCCACCTCGTTTCCTAAGGCCCTTTCTAAAACTTGCTTGGCATATTCAATGCCTCCTTGTGATATGTATTGTGAAGCCATAAATAATTGGGCGAATTCTCTATTAACAGCGTCGATTTGCTCGCCGTCAATTTTTCGCACATGGGCTATTTCTAAGGTTATTTGCTCAATTTCTTCCTCAGACATGTGTTTCATAACTTCTGCCGATTTTTCCGTACCAATGCTTATCAAGAATACTGCCGCTTTTTGACGACTTGATAACATTTTTGCAGTCTCCATATTATCTCACCTACTCTTCCGCCAACCAGGTCTTTAATACCTTAGCGACCTCATCCGGATTGTTATTGACAATACCGTCTATTTTGTCTCGGATGTTCTTTTTCTCCAGCATTTCTGGTGTTAATTCGATACTCAAAGGCGAATCCCCTGATTGTCCGGCCGCTGCCGCTTCCATTGAACCAATAAACTCTCCTTCTTGTTTTCCTTGCCTGTAAGTTCTGATGGCATAAACGCCTAATCCGCATAAAAGGAGAATTCCAAAGCCCATTAAGCCATACCTGATATAGTCATTTCTTCTCTCTCTGGCTTCAGCTTGAGCCATTTGCTCCTCAAGTTTTTGCAATTCTTCATTATTGAACGGCATCGCTACTATCGAAACCTGGTCGCCTCTTTCATGATTTGCACCCGCTGCTTGGCTCACTGCCTGGGCAATCTTTTCTTCATCCTCATCGGAAAGCTCTCCGTCAATCAAAACCGAAACAGAAACTTTCTCAACCTTTCCCGGTGCCGCAATCTTTGTTTCAACTGTTCTGCTGGTATCATAGTTGCGGATTCTCTCCGAAAGCTGGTATTCGCTGTCAGTGGAATCAACACTCCCATATGTCGGTCCGCCCATGTTAGCATCTGCCGGATTTCCTCCCGTAGCAGCAGAAACACCCGACGATGATTCTTCCTTTGTCTGTTCACTGATCATTACCGGATCACTGACTATCTCCGATACCGTTTCAACCTGATCAAAATCAATGTCAACATTAGCCCGTACAACTACTTTCCCTAACCCGATCATCCTTTCCAGCATACTCTGTAAGGACTTGGCCAATGTTTTTTCGTAATCCTGTTTCATCGCCAACTGACCTGAAGATATTTGTGTAACAGAAGGCATATCCCCATTTTCCGCCACATCTTCCGAAAGTAAATTGCCATTCACATCCATTACTGTTACATTGGCAGGCTTTAGTCCCTCCACACTATTGCTGACAAAAGCCATAATTGACTTGACCTGTGCCGGTTTTAAGGTAATATTTGGATTTAACCTTAAAAGCACTGAAGCAGTTGCTTCACTTTCATCTTCTATAAACAAAGAAGGTGTCGGCATGGCAATATGTACTTTGACCGATTCAACCTCTTCCAATTCCTTAATCGTCCTGGAAAGCTCACCTTGCAACGCCACTAAAAATCTAACCCTCTTATCAGTATCTGTTTCTCCGAAGCGTGTCTCATTGAAGCTCTCAAAGCCTACCACCCCGGTTACATCAACTTCATCGGCTAGGTCTAATCTTAATTGGTATTTTTCGTCGCCTTTGACCAGTATCGTTTTCCCTTCGTCAGCTAATTGGTAGTCAACCTTTTTTTCATCAAGTTTGGCCACAATTGCACTGGCTGTTTTCTGTTCAAGTCCTGTATAGAGGGGTTCCATGTCCGGTTCTTTCATCAATGGAACTATAACTAAAAAAATCATTCCCAGGACAGTAGCGGCAGCAGCTCCGACTATTGTCCATTTCTGCCAGGAAGAGAACTTATCCCATATACTATGAAGTTGTTCCCTCATCTGAATCCAATAATCCATCGTTTCACCTCAGTGACTATAACTGCATTCTCATTATTTCTTGATATGCTTCTATTACTTTATTTCGTACCTGGACAGTAAGCTGCAAGGCAAGATTTGCTTCTTCAGCCGCAATCATAACCTGATGAAGTTCAACATCCTCCCCTAAGGCAAAATCTCTTATCATCTGCTCAGACTCTTTTATGGAACCGTCAACAGTGCCTAAAACCTCCTGTAATGTTTGCTTAAACGTCTCACCCTTTGTCCTATTTTGTCCGACAGTTTTCGCTAGCAATGTATCATTACCTATTCCCGATATACTAGAAGTCATTTGTCATTCACCTACCCGCGCCCGATTTCCAGTGTCTTCAGGGCCATACTTTTCGTACTGTTCAATACGGTAAGATTGGCTTCATAACTCCTGGACGCTGTTATCAATTCAACCATTTCCTTCATAACTTCCACATTTGGATACTCAACATACCCATCATCAGCAGCATCAGGGTGTTGAGGATCATAAACCCTTTTGCTGGGGGTAGGATCTGTTGTGATTTCTGCAACTCTAACACCGTATAAGCCCTGATATTTTTCTCGGGAATCTTCCAATATTTTTTTAAAACTTTTTTTATTACCGTCCTCTGCCTGAAGCAAAGCCACCTGCCTGCGGTACGGTCCCCCTTCTTCCGTACGAGTGGTGTTGGCATTGGCAATATTGGAAGAAATAACATCCATTCTCAGTCTTTCCGCACTTAATCCCGTAGCACTGACTCTCATTGATCTGAAAATATTCATTTAGTTACTACCTCCCCTCACTGATAGCGTGCCTCAACAAAGACATCTGAGCTGAAAGCATCTGTACTAATCCGTTGAAATACAAGTTGTTTTCTGCAAAATATGCCAATTCCATGTCTGCATCAACATTATTTTCATCATTTCTCAACGAAGTATCTGCAACCTCAAAAACACTCGCGCCATCTTTGTTAATGACATCATCAATTCCTGAATAGTGTCTGACGTTTGTCGTTTTCATTTTTAACTTTTCTTCATCCTGCAGTTGCAGCATCCCTTTTAATGCCTCTTGAAAGACTACTTCTTTTCTTTTATACCCCGGTGTATTAACGTTGGCAATATTGTTACTAATAACCATATGTCTTTTCATACTTCCGTCCATGGCCTTTTCAAGCATGTCCGCTAAATTAGTTTTGAGCATATCATCACCCGTACAATTTTATTATGCATTTTATAATTGACACTTATATACAGTATTCTTCTTTTTTTTTTAAATTCCTTTCATAATATAATACTTTGTTCCTGTATTTATATTAATATAGGGCTTAATGTGTTTTTTGCAAAAAAAAAAGAGCTAGGTTTTAACCTAACCCTTAATTGCTATTATCTCAGTTTACTCAACTCATCCAGTAGATTTTCATTGAGTATTCTAATGTAGGTACCTTTCATCCCTAGGGATTTCGACTCTATGACACCGGCACTCTCGAATTTTCTCAAGGCATTAACAATTACCGAACGTGTTATTCCAACTCTGTCCGCTATTTTGCTGGCTACCAGTAGACCTTCTTTGCCTTTTAATTCTGCAAAGATATGTTCTATTGCTTCTAATTCGGAATAGGACAGGGTACCGATGGCTATCTGAACCGCAGCCTTGCGTCTTGCTTCTTCTTCAATCCGCTCAGCTTTAGCGCGCAGAATCTCCATCCCAATTACAGTAGCCCCGTATTCTAAAAGAATCAAATCTTCAAAGGCAAACTCATTCTCGTATTTGGCTAAAAGCAGTGTTCCTTGTCTTTCCCCTCCACCGATAATCGGCACAACGGTGATGATTTTCTCATCAAAAATACATTTCGTTTTGTCATCCAACTCACCAAAAATACACTCATTTTTTTCTTTTCTAATATTGGCCTGAGTCTGAGTTATACGAAGAATGTCTTCGTTATAAGTCTCAGGAAACCTTTCGGCTTTCACTACAATATCCTCTATCACGGTGCACTGAAACCCATCCATAAAAGCATAGCCAAGAATTTTTCCTCTTCTTCCAACGATGTACACATTTGAATCAATTAGATCACTCAATACCTTCGCCATTTCAGTGAACTCTACCGGGTTCCCGGCTGTCTTCTGCAGCAGTTTGTTGATTGTCCTGGTTTTTTCAAGCAAAGTTTTCATGTTTGTTTCCTCCTATTTTTACAATATATATCGACTCAGGTCTTCGTTTTTTACTATAAACCGGAGTCTTTCCTTAACATAGTCGCCGTCAATCACAATCTCACCGGTAATATCATCCGGCGCTTGAAAGAGCACATCTTCCAGCAATTTTTCAATTATTGTATGAAGACGTCTTGCTCCAATATTTTCAGTCTGGTCGTTAACAGTATACGCAATATCTGCAATTTCATCAATAGCATTTTCAGTAAATTCAAGCGAAACACCCTCAACTTTGAGTAATTCCGTATATTGTTTAATCAAAGAGTTCTTGGGCTGAGTCAGTATTAATTTAAAATCTTCCCTGCTTAAACTGTCTAATTCCACTCTAATGGGAAAACGGCCTTGCAGTTCCGGTATCAAATCTGAGGGCTTACAGGTATGAAAAGCCCCAGCGGCGATAAACAAAATGTGATCTGTTTTGACTGGTCCGTATTTCGTCATCACCGTCGATCCTTCAACTATTGGCAAAATATCTCTTTGCACACCTCCTCGCGACACATCGGGTCCGTAGCTATCTTTGCCCGCTAACTTATCTATTTCATCTAAAAAAATAATACCATTTTGTTCTACTCTCTTAATCGCCTCATTCATTACCTCCTCCATGTCAACTATTTTTTGCGCTTCAACTTGTGTGAGTATTTTACGGGCTTGCTCTACCGTTACCCTTTTTTTCCTTGTTTTCTTAGGAAAAAGGTTACCGAACAGATCCTGAAAATTCATGCCCAATTCTTCAAAATTGCTCCCAACAAAAACATCCATCGCAGGTGCAGGGGAATCCTCAACTTCAATTTCTACGTATTCATCGTCAAGTTCACCGTTTTTTAGCTGTTCTCTTACTTTTTCCCGTTTCTCATATACCTGTTTTCTCTTCTCGTCTTTTTCCTCTTGTGGAGTATCTTCGTTGCCAAACAAAACATCAAAGGGACTCTTACCACTAGTGTTTGTGTTATCATCTGGAACTATAACTTTAACAAGTACTTCATGCGCTTGAATTGCAGCCTTTTTTTCAACTTCCATCATTTTTTCCTGCTTAATCATCCTCACGGATATTTCTACAATATCCCTCACCATTGATTCAACATCTCTGCCCACATAACCAACCTCTGTGAACTTTGTGGCCTCTATTTTAACGAACGGTGCATTGACCAGCTTAGCTAACCGTCTCGCAATTTCCGTCTTTCCGACCCCTGTCGGTCCTATCATTAATATGTTTTTAGGAATAACCTCATCCTTTAAATCCTCCGCAAGCAAATTGCGCCTGTATCTGTTCCTAAGAGCAATAGCAACGCTCCTTTTTGCCTTGCTTTGCCCGACAATATATTTATCGAGTTCAGAGATGATTTGTTTAGGAGTAAACTCACCAGACATACCCAATCCCCTTTTCATAATTCTTCCACAACAATATTGTTGTTTGTATAAACGCAGATAGATGCAGCAATTCTCATTGCCTGTTCAGCAATCTCCTTTGCCGTCATATCCGTGTGTTGCAACAAGGCACGGGCAGCTGCCAAAGCATACGGTCCACCCGAACCGATGGCCGCAATCCCGTCATCAGGTTCTATGACCTCGCCTGTACCTGATATTATGTAGATGTTTGTTTTGTCTGTCGCCACCAATAATGCCTCTAAATGTCTCAAGTTCCTATCTGTACGCCAGTTTTTTGCCAGTTCAACTGCCGCCCGCGGTAAGTTGCCGTTATACTCCTCCAGCTTCCCTTCAAACTTCTCGAACAAAGTGAAGGCATCGGCCACAGAACCTGCAAATCCGGCAAGTATTTTATCCTTATAAAGCCTTCTTACTTTTCTTGCCCCTTGTTTCATGATAACATTTTGGCCCATGGTCACTTGTCCGTCGCCGGCTAAAGCTACCTTGTCGTCTTTTTTGACCCCAATAATAGTAGTACCGCGCAACCTTATTCACCCCTTTCAGGCTCTGGGATGAGCCAAACGATAGACATTTCGCAGTTTCTTTCTGGAAACATGAGTGTAAATTTGTGTAGTAGATAGTTTTTTATGTCCTAACAATTCTTGTACAACCCTGATATCTGCACCGTTATCCAACAGATGAGATGCAAAACTATGCCTGATGCCGTGCGGCGAAAGGATTTCTTTAACTTCGGCACCAACACAGTGTTTTTTGACTATAGTCCTGATGGACCTGTCACTAAGACGATTACCCCATTTATTGAGAAAAACTGCCGAAGAAGGTTCGTCCTCTTTCGCCCAAAGAGTTCTGGCTCCAGAAAAATACTCCTCCAACGCTTTTACTGCTTTGCTTCCTATCGGTACTATTCTTTCTTTTGAGCCTTTACCTAATACTCTAATATATCCATATGAAAAATCAATGTTTGCCATATTTAAACTAACCAATTCACTTACGCGTATTCCTGTACCGTACAATACCTCTAGGATCGCCTTATCGCGGATACCGCTTAAACTATTGGGCAGAGGGTGTTCAATCACCTTCTCTATCTCCTGCTGCTCAAGATACTTAGGTAGTCTTTTGGGTATTTTGGGTATTGAAACATTATCCAGAGGGTTTGTCTTCAGCACTTCCTTTTTTAAGCAGTACCTAAAGAAGCTTTTTAAGGCCGCTAACCGTCTGGCAACAGTTGTTTTTTTCAACCCTTTTTTATTTAGCTGAACAAGGTATTTTCTAATGATGCCGTGGTCTATTTCCTCCACGTTGAGCTGCTCTAAATCAAAACCCAACTCATCCTCCAAAAAACCATAAAAACTCATCCAGTCGTTATTATAAGCTTTTATTGTCTTAAATGCCACATTTTTTTCACTTTCCAGATAAATAAAGAAGCTGTCAACAAGTGGTGTAATCTTCATTATTATCAACCCTTAATAAAAATATCTGTGAATTACGCATCGCATGTCCATTGCCTGATAGCAGTCAATGCTCTTTGCGCAAGCAATTGTTTCTTAAGCTTTTTGTCCCTGATCCTTTCCGGAAGTTCGGGCAATAATCCAAACGTGACGTTCATGGGTTGAAAGTCACCCTTATCGGCATGAGATATGTAATGCAGTAAAGAACCTACTGCTGTTTCACGTGGCGGTACAATTGATTCTTTATCCATAAACAGTCTGGAAGCGTTGATACCGGAGATTAACCCTGCTGCTGCAGACTCCACATATCCTTCCACCCCAGACAACTGACCGGCAATCATAATATTCTCATTATCCTTAAGCTGGGTCGTATTTAGTAGAACTTCGGGAGAATTGATATAAGTATTGCGATGCATCACGCCATATCTTAAAAATTCGGCATTTTCAAGTCCGGGTATCATGCCAAAAACCCTTTTTTGCTCTCCCCACTTCAGGTGTGTTTGAAACCCCACAAGATTAAACATTGTCCCCGCAAGGTTATCCCTGCGCATCTGAATAACGGCATATGGTCTCTTGTTATCAGCAGGATTGTTTATTCCAACAGGCTTCAACGGACCAAACAGCAGTGTTTTCCTGCCGCGCTTTGCCATAACCTCAACCGGCATACAGCCCTCAAAGACCATTCCTTCCTCAAAACCATGCACATCGTGAACTTCCGCTTTAATCAATTCCTCATAAAATCGATCGTATTCTTCTTCCGTCAGAGGGCTGTTGAGGTAATCAGCATCTCCTTTGTCATACCTGGATGCCCAAAATACCTTAGAATAATCAATTGTTTCGCCATCTACTATCGGCGATGCCGCATCATAGAAATATAAAAAATCTTGTCCTGTTACCTCAAGCAGGTCTTGAACCAAACTATCGCTGGTAAGAGGTCCTGTAGCTAATATAACAATACCTTCTGAAGGAATCTTTTGGATTTCTCTTCTTACAACATTAACTTTGGGATGATTAGAAAGCACATTGGTAACATCATTTGCAAAGCCCTCTCTGTCAACCGCCAGGGCTCCACCGGCAGGAACCCGATTCCTATCTGCACATGCAATAACCAACGAATCAAGCATCCTCATTTCTTCTTTCAACAAGCCCACCGCATTCTCAATAGCATTGGCTCGCAGAGAATTACTGCAAACGAGCTCTGAAAAGCCGGAAGTACGATGAGCAGGTGTCATTTTATGAGGCCTCATTTCATATAAGGTTACATTTATTCCACGTTTGGCAATCTGCCAGGCAGCCTCGCTTCCTGCCAATCCCGCCCCTACTACCGTTACCTTGGACATATTATTAAACATCCTCCTGTACTACCAAACTCCATCTATGAAGTAATTTCTTGTCGAAAACCACATTCCTTATTTGAGCAAACAAGCTTATCACCTGTCTTTTGCGATCTTTTAACAAAGAGCATAGCCCCGCATTCAGGACATTTGCTTCCCGCAGGCTCATCCCAAGAGACAAAGGTACAACGCGGATAATTACTGCAACCGAAAAATCTTCTTCCTTTCTTTGAATACCGCACAACAACCTTTCCATCTTCGCATTCCGGACAATCAACACCTATTTCCTCCAAAATGGGCTTGGCATTACGGCACTCAGGAAAACCGGGGCAGGCTAAAAATTTTCCATAGCGGCCTGATTTTATTACCATCCTGCGCCCGCACTTCTCGCAATCGACGTCCGACTCTTCGTCTGTTATATCAATCCTGCCAATTTCATTCTCGGCCTTTTCTAAGGCTTGATAAAATGAAGAACAAAAGTCTCTTAACACCTTTTTCCATTCATGTTTTCCTTCTTCAATGTCATCGAGCTTATCTTCCATGTTTGCTGTAAATCGAATATCGATTATCTCTTGAAAGTATTCCTTTAAAAGATCTACAACCAATTCTCCCAGTTCTGTAGGATAGTATTGTTTTTGCCTTTTCTGCACATAGCCTCTTGATACGATAGTATCGAGTATTGGTGCATATGTGCTGGGCCTTCCTATCCCCTTCTCCTCCAAAGTTTTTATCAGAGTTGCCTCTGTATACCGCGGCGGTGGTTGGGTAAAATGCTGTTTTGGCTCAAGTTTAATAACCTTTAATTCTTCCTTTTCCGCTAAAGGCGGCAACATATTATCTTCCTCTGATTCCTTTTCGTCCCGGCCTTCAATGTAAATTACAGTAAAACCGGGAAATACCATGGTTTTACCTGTAGCTCGAAATACATACTTATCTACCGATAAATCCGCAGTGGTTATATCAAACTGAGCCGGTGACATTTGTGAAGCAATAAACCTTTCAAAGATTAATTTGTACAGTTTATATTGGTCATTTTTCAAGTATTGTTTGATAGAATCAGGTTCTCTGTTTATTACTGTCGGACGTATGCACTCATGAGCATTCTGTATTCTTCCTTTACTTACGGGTTTACTCTGCTCTTTTGAAGAGTATTCCTTGCCATATTTTTCGCTGATATATGCTAAGGCTTCATCTTTTGCTTCCTCACTGATGCGCGTTGAATCTGTACGGATATAGGTAACCAAGCCAACGCTTCCTTCTTCCTTGCTCAATTCAATCCCTTCATAGAGCTGCTGAGCTACCAGCATCGTTTTTTTAGCCGAGAAATTCAGCTTCCTATAAGCTTCCTGCTGTAAACTACTGGTAGTAAAAGGAGGGGTTGGATTCCGTTTTTGCCGGCGAGTATTAATTTTTTCTACAATAAAATTCTTTTTGGCAATATCTTTAAGTATTCCCTCTACCTGTTCCTCGTTTTTCAGTTCTGCCTTCTTACCTTCAATCTTACTTAACTTAGCACTTACGACAGCTTTATCCTTTGCTAATTTCGCCGTTAAGCTCCAATACTCCTCAGGATTAAAGCTATTGATTTCATCTTCTCGATCGCATATTATTCTTACTACAACCGATTGTACCCTACCTGCGCTCAGGCCTCTTTTTATCTTGCGCCAAAGAAGGGGACTCAGTTTGTACCCGACTATCCTGTCGAGAACCCGCCGTGTTTGTTGAGCCTCGAAAAGATCCTTATTGATCTCACGGGGCTTTTTAACAGCTTCAGTAACTGCCTTTTTTGTTATTTCATTAAATTCAATTCTGCACTTTTCACCATCAGGTATCTTTAATATCTCCTGTAAATGTTGGGCTATTGCTTCCCCTTCACGATCCGGGTCAGTTGCGAGCAGAATCTTATCACTCTTTTGTCCGGCTGTTCTTAGTTCCTTAATTAGGTCTCCCTTTCCCCTAATATTGATATATTTAACGGTAAAATCATTTTCCACATCGACGCCGAACTGGCTTTTCGGCAAATCACGCACATGACCCATTGACGCCTTTACCGCATATTTTCTTCCCAAAAATTTACTGATGGTTTTTGCTTTAGCCGGCGATTCAACTACTAGCATTACTTTTGACAAATATACTCACCCCTAATATTACAATCTCCTCTATGCTCTTACATAATATTTCCCCGGAAGCTGTTTGATTAAACCTTTCAGTTCTAAAATCAACAGTTCGTGGAAGAGGTCTTCCTTATTCTCTACTTTATTCATTAAATAGTCAACATGTACCGGTTCCCAACTCAATGTGTTAAGTATAGCCGATTTTTCCGTGCTATCCAAGGGTACTTTTTCCTTTTCTTTGTACTTCCCACCTTCGGCAAAAAGGCCTTTATTATATTGAAATACCTCTTCTTCCATAATATCTTCCGGGCATATCACAGGTTTTGCTCCATTTTGTATTAAACGCAACGGTCCGATACTTTGTGGACTAGATACACACCCCGGTAAGGCATATACTTCTCTGCCCTGCTCAAGAGCACAATCAACCGTTATCAATGACCCACTCCGCGCTTGAGCCTCAATTACCAGAACACCTAAACTAAGGCCACTGATTATCCTGTTGCGAATAGGAAAGTTTCTTTTCAGAGGGGGAGTGCCGGGCGGGAATTCACTTAAGGCTAATCCGTATTCGGTTATTCTGTCAAAAGCCTTTCTGTTTTCCCGAGGATACAGTACATCCAATCCCGAGCCTAAAACCGCAATTGTTTTTCCTCCGTTATCCAACGCCGCCTCATGAGCTGCGACATCAATGCCTCGGGCTAGCCCGCTTGCTATGACCAGTCCGCAGCCGGACAGCTTGCCAGAAAATATTCTTGCCTGCTTGAGACCATAATATGTCGGTTTTCTTGTTCCAACTATCGCTAGAGCGTCTTTTTTACTAAATGATACATCCCCACAATAATAAAGAATACATGGAATATTGTAAATATGCAATAACAAATTTGGAAAATCTTCATCGTCTCGCGAAATAATTCTTATTCCCTTTTCGATAATACCTGATAAATACTTCTCGGGGTCAAGCTTTTTTCTCATATCTACAAAACCGTTCCAGAGGTCATAGGAAATCCCCAGTGTCTTATCTGGATAGGCATTTGTTTTCCACATCTCTTCAAAGGAACCGTAGTGACTCAACAGCCCGGTGTAATATTTATTCAACTGTACGCCAAAATATTTATGCATAGCTACAAGATATTTTTTCTCTTTCAAAGCTTCCTCCCGTTAAACCTGCCGGTTATACTCAACAATATCCCGTCATAAATCAGGCGCCTGAAAACTTCAGACGCCACATTTTTATAATTCCAGGTATTCTTCCGGTTCCAATACTTTACCCTTCAGTCCTTTACTTTCTAACCGCTCTATAAAACTATGGGGATCCTGTTTTATAACGGGAAACGTATTATAGTGCATGGGCACGGTTATTTTTGCCTGCAACATTTCCGCTGCCAAGACAGCATCTTCCGGTCCCATCACAAAATTGTCCCCAATAGGCAACAATGCGCAATCCAACGAAAAAGCCGCGCTTATCAGCTTCATATCGCTGAACAGTCCCGTATCACCGGCATGATAAACATATTTTCCGTCAATCTCCACTACAAAACCACAGGGTGTGCCGGTATATATGATTTCATTATCATTGATGACAGCCGAACCATGCCAGGCCGGTGTCAGCTTGACCCGTCCAAAATCAAACCGATAGGAACCGCCGATATGCATAGGATGGTTTTTAACGCCTTGCATGCCACAATATTTCGCCAGTTCATTCGGAGCTATCACTAGCGCATCAGTTCTTTTGGCAATTTCCAAAGTATCTCCGAGGTGGTCGCCATGTCCGTGAGTAACAAGAATATGCGTCGGGTTTAGCTCTTCTGCTTTGACCCTTGCCAAAGGATTTCCTGTAATAAAGGGATCGATCAATATTTCGTATTTTCCGCCGGATAGGCCAAAACAAGCATGTCCGTGATACCTAATCTTCAGCATATTTAGCACCTCGTTTCTTTTCTCCCATTATAATCCATTAAAGGGTTTTACGTCAAATATTAAAGATAATATCTCGATAATATCTTTAATCGGAAAAGCAACGGCTTTTTCAAACCGTTGCTTTTCATAATGTCCTGTTTCAATAAAATTACTGGCTGTAACCCATATTTTGTGCCATTCCGCTCATCCCTTGTTGAGCATTGCTGATTCCTGCTACCCCTGAAACACCTGCCTGTTGTCCAATTTGACTTAAGTTTGTGTTTCCTCCTCCCAGTATCTGCTGGGAAGCCTGATAAGTATCGGGGTCCATTGTGGCTATATCCGAAATTTGTCCCCCCACCATCTGTGTTGACCTTATACCAGCAGATGCGGGATTTGAGATGTTCGGATTAAACAGCGTTGAACCTTGGGTTCCCCCAAAACTGCTCTGTGTTGTCGGCTGGAAAGTGGAGGTTGTATAGGGTACTGACGTTGTCGCAAAAGACTGCTGAGTCGTACCAAGCGAAATACTTTGCAGTCCGGAGACACACTCTTGGCAAAGTTGCTGCACTCGCTGCAGTTGCTGGACAGCATACGCTTCTTCCTGGGCTATTTGCTGAAGCCTGTGCTGTGAATTCTGCTCGTTCTGTTTAATCTGTGCTACCATTTGGTGGACGGAGTTTATTTTCTGCTGTACCTGTTGAACCTGATTATTATACATACATCGACCCCCTCGATAATTAATTGTTTCATCACTATCTTGCCACCATATT
>JAHDQS010000054.1 GCA_018433675.1 Clostridia bacterium | reverse complement strand
TTTTTCAATAGCTTAATCGTCAATGCTGTTATTCTACCATATCTTAAAATACTTCGCTCTGTTTTTTTAAGACCAGTTTACTGTATACCCGTATACATTTGAACATTTGCACTTGAAATCAAGACGTTAACTTGTTAAAATACATAGGGAATAAATGATTATGCATTAGAGACGTTGTCTCTGTTTTCTGTTATAATATATACATAGTATTACGTAACCTTTTTTCTAATTTATATGATAAGCATGACGGGAGGACAATCGAATGACAGATTCAAAAAATCAATATCACATCCTTGCCGTAAAAAGAGCTGTGCAACTTATAAATCTGTTTGCTGAACACGGGCCTAATCTTGGAGTAAGTGAAATCGCAAAACTGATGAATATTCATAAAAGTGTGGTTCATAAACTTTTAGTAACCCTGGAAAGCGAAGACTGGGTACATAAGAGCAAAACCACCGAAAAATACTCCCTTGGACTCAAATTATTAAAGCTTTCACCTTTAGTCCCCAATCGCAATAATTTTCGTCAAATATCAAGGACCATTATGAGCGAACTTGTCTCAGAAGTCGACGAGACCGCCATGCTGACTATAATGACCCCTTCCTACGATCAAGGTATCTGTATCGAAAAGGTGGAATGCAGCCATAATATTCGGATGACTACAGAAATCGGCAACCATATCCCAATTCACGCCGGCGCTTCAGGATTGGTTCTTGCGGCTTACACGGATGAAGAAAAAATAGAAAGTGTTTTATCCCAGCCACTTCCCGCTTTCACCGAAAACACCATCACCAACCCTGACACACTGAGAAAAAAGCTGCAGGAAATACGCAAGCAAGGCTACGCCTTCAGTATCAGCGAGGTCAATCAGGGACTGGTCGGAATAGCATCCCCGGTTTTCAATTCCCGCAGTAAGCTGGTAGCTGGTCTGAGTATTTCCGGACCGGTGTACCGTTTTGAACCTACAGATAAGGTAGACAGAATGATAGAGCTCGTCAAAAGCAGCGCCCAGCGGATAACAGATAATTTAATAGCTTCAGATTTGGACTCTATTATGTAAAACCGGGATTTCCTCCCGGTTTTTTTTTAACAGTTTGACTCGGACTTTACGCTTTGTGCGGCCTCGTCCGCATGGTAGGAACTCCTCACCAGAGGAGCAGCGGCAACATGTTTAAATCCTAAAGCCAACGCCTTTTCCTTATATACGGCAAATTCATCGGGGTGAATGAACTCAACAACGGGATGGTGCTCTTTGGAAGGTGACAGATATTGCCCTATGGTCAAGAGGTCACAGTCAACCGACCGTAAATCCTGTAAAACTTCCATGATTTCCTCTTTCTTCTCTCCCAAGCCAACCATTATTCCGGATTTAGTCGCAATCTCACAGTCCATCTCCTTAACCCTTTTTAACAGTTCCAGCGATCTTTGATAAACCGCTTTGGGACGCACGCTCGGGTATAAACGGGGTACTGTCTCCACATTATGGTTGATAACATTCGGCTTAGCTCCTACTACTGTACGCAGCGCTTCCTTATCTCCTTGAAAATCAGGAATCAACACCTCAATGGTAGTATTACCGCCAAGGCCGAATATCTCCCCGATAACCTCCGCAAAATGAGCGGCACCTCCGTCGGGAAGATCATCCCTCGTAACGGAGGTAACCACAACATGCTTGAGTTTAAGCTCTCTAACCGCCTGGGCCACGTGTAAAGGCTCCTGTAGATCGACTTTTTCCGCCGTCCCTTTTGTTACGTTACAAAAGGTGCAATTACGTGTGCAAACCTTGCCTAAAATCATAAATGTCGCAGTTTTCCTCCCAAAACACTCCATGATATTAGGGCAGTTGGCCTCTTCACATACCGTATGCAGGGAAAGCCTGTCCAGCATTTCTTTTACCGCATACAAATCCTGCCCTGACTTAAACCTAACCCTCAGCCATTCCGGCTTCGCTTTCTTCATGCCTCTCATCTCCTATCAATTCGTCCAGCTCCTGCCTGTTAATAATAATGGGTTCATTATCAAAAACTTCGGCAAAATAGTGAATAATGGATTTTTTAACTTTATGGATATCCTGAGGACAGCCCTTAATCTTTTCCAGTGAAGTTACCCCTTTATCCGTTATCCCACAGGGGGTTATATATCTGAAATGCTCCAGCTGCGTGTTAACATTAAGAGCGAAGCCATGCATGGTCACCCATTTCTTAATCGCACATCCAATGGCGGCGATCTTCTCGTTTCCTACCCATACGCCGCGGTATTCAGGAATCCTTCGTGTTTTTATTCCGTAATCCTGTTCCAGCAGCCGGATGATAACCTCCTCAAGCTTGGTCACATAATCACGAACGTCCTTGCCGTAACCCGTCAGATCCAGTATGGGATATCCCACCACCTGGCCGGGTCCGTGATATGTCACATCCCCGCCTCTGTTGATGTTATATACATCTATCCCCTGTTTTCTCAAGATTTCCGCAGAAGCAATGATATTATCTTCCTTTGCCCCTAATCCCAACGTCAAGACGGGATTGTGCTCCAGGATAAGTAGAACGTCCTCGATGACATTCTTTTGCCTTAATTTCAATAAACGCTCCTGCATACCCAACGCTTCCCGATAATCTATTCTATCCATTAAAGAAACCAGTAATCTCATGAAAAACCTTCTCCCCTTCCCTCTTGATCCGTTTCCCCAAGATGCAGTATCGCTTCAAGCACTCCCCCGCCAACAGCTCTGGCCTTATCCGAAACCGTCCGGCAGTGCTCTTTGATGCAGCGGGGATCCACATCACCGATTTTCATCCCCCGATATACCTTGGCTTCCTTCTGAATCAAACCGCGTAAAACACCCTTTAAGGTTGTCTTCACTGCAACGTTACCTACATAACCCAGAATATCCTCTGCTTCAACCTCGTCCCCGATTTCCTTTTCAGGGATAAAAACACCATCAGCAGGCGAATGAATAACTCTTTTTTTACTCACTCCCGCGATTTCACCCGGCACTCCGGTGTCAGGCAGGGCGCTTCCTTCATAATATACTCTTCCCAGGTAATGTCCCCTTTTTGTTTCCACCACGGCATGCACATCCGACCCTGCCGTAAACCCGGGACCTACACCTATTACAAGGGGAGCCATCCCCAAATTCGTCCCTATATTCCTCTTGGCCATGATTGCATCAACCACAATAAACGGTAGAATCTCTTTAATACATTTCCCTTCCGGATCAATTAATACCGGTATAAAACCTTTTTTTAACATCCTCAGTGCCTCTTCCGCCGAAGAGACCGGCCTTACCCGGACACCTTCAACTTCAACCTCCCCGGAAAACAAACACTCGGCACAAGCCACCGTGCGTCTGATCGCCGTTGGCTGAGCTGTTTCTAACACGATAACCTTAAACCCGGCCTGGTGAAGCCTGACTATAATTCCTGTAGCGACGTCGCCTCCTCCTCTGACTACTACGGTTTTTTTATCAGGATTAGTTGCTGTTTTCACATCGCCTCTCTTATATTTTACCGCCTGGATCTCCGCCATAATAGCCAGGGCTATTTCCTCCGGCTTGTCACCCCCAAGATCAAGACCGATAGGGGCATGAACCCTCGTTAGTTTATCCTGTTCCACACCATATTGCTTCAGCTCGGAAAAACAGCTCTCGATCTTCTTTTTACTGCCTATCATCCCAATATATCGTGCCGGAGTGTTTATCACCTTTGCCAAGACCTGCGTGTCGTACTGATGGCTGCGTGTAACAATAACGACACTTGTGCTGTCGTTTATTTTGTAGCTTCCCACAATCTCAGCAATATCCCCGGCAAGAAGCTCATCAGCCTCAAAAAAGCGCTCACCTGACACATATTCCTCTCTGTCGTCGACCACCACTACACGGTAGCCAAGCATCTTGCCCAACCGGCAAAGACTCAAACCAATATGACCCCCCCCGGCAATCAACAACAAATCTTTGCTGCCAAAAAGGGTGATAAACACCTCAACACCGCCCCCACAGATCATATCCGGTTCGTCGTCACTTTCCCCGGTATCCATATCCAAGTTGTAGCGAAAGACCTCGGATTCTCCCTTTTTCAGGCACGCAACAGCATCTTGAGCCGCCCGCCCCTCAAGGGATCCGCCTCCTATTGTTCCGCCCAGAACATTCCCATTTTTATCAACAAGCATCATGCTTCCTTTTCCACAAGGACAGGAACCCTCTGCCCCGGTAACGATTACCAGCGCCGCGTCTTCATTTTCAGTTGTTTTTTCTGAAAGCAAACGTACCAGTTCGTTATCCATCGTCTTCATCTTCTCCCTCTGTCCCTGTTCTAACCTGAAGACTTCGCATCGTCAGTCTTTGCACCATAATACCGTTCATATATCTTGACCAGTGCTTCATCAGCTTCCTTGCGAAATGCGGCGTACCTTTCCATAAACGCCTTGCCTTCCTCGGTCAGATACGAGCCTCCGCCTTCATTTCCTCCGGTTTTCCTCAACAAAAACTTTATCCCCAGTCTCTTCTCTACCATGTTTACTATTTTCCAGGCCTTGCTGTATGACATCCCCATTTTACGGGCGGCTTCGTTTAAAGAACCTTCTTTTTCCACATTGACCAATATGTTGTAGGGTCCGGTTCCAAAAGCCTTTCCATCCTGGTCCAGCCATATTTTATAGCGCATTTCCATTCTCTCTGAACCTCCAATTTGATTGGATGCCTATTACAGCTTTCATTATTGATGATACTTTAACACAATATATATGTGTTATCAACTTTCCTCACCAATGCAAAAAATGAAATATAGTGTATAATAGCATCAAGATGTTGAGATAGGGGGATGAACTTTGTGAACATTAAAGAAATGGCACGTTCTGCCAAAAAGGCCTCACTTGAACTTGCGGCCGCAAACGCCGAACTGAAAAACGACGCCTTGCAAAAGACGGCACAGGCCTTGTTAGAAAACACCGCTGCTATTATCGCAGCTAATGAAGCCGATCTGGCACGCAGCAAAAAAGCAAATCTTGCCAAACCGCTTCTTGAAAGGTTAAAGTTCGACGCAGGAAAGATCAGAGACGTAACCGATGGTATCGAGAGTCTAATCCAGCTGCCCGAACCCATCGGCCAATCCCTGTCCGTTACCGAGCTTGACCGGGACTTGGAGTTGCATAAGGTCAGCTGCCCTATAGGTGTGATCGGCGTCATTTTTGAGTCACGACCGGATGCACTGGTGCAAATCTCCACGTTATGCTTAAAAAGCGGAAACGCGGTTATCTTAAAAGGCGGCAGCGAAGCCGCCGAAACCAACAAAATCCTGGCTGAAATCATCTCTCAGGCCGCTATTAAGGCCGGCATTCCCTCCGGCTGGCTGCAGCTTGTAGAAACCAGAGAAGACGTCAATGAAATGCTAAAAATGGACGGATACATTGACTTAATGATACCCCGCGGTTCTAATGCCTTTGTCAAATATATCATGGACAACTCGAATATCCCCGTTCTCGGGCATTCGGACGGTATTTGCCATACCTATGTGCATAGCGATGCAGACATGGAGATGGCCGTAAAAGTTATTATTGATGCCAAAACGCAATACTCCGCCGCATGCAATGCCACGGAAACGATCCTGGTAAATAAAAATATAGCCGACAAGCTTCTACCCCTTCTCAGGCAGGGACTTGAGGAAGCGAACGTAGAGCTTTTCGGCTGCAAAGAAACACTGAAAATCATTGGCATTAAGCCTGTGCCCGCTGACAACTGGGCCAAGGAATATCTGGACCTCAAGGTTTCCGTCAAGATTGTCGCCAGCGATAATGAAGCGATTGACCACATCAACACTTACGGTTCCGGCCACACAGACGCCATTATCACAGCTGATAAAGCCACCGCCCAAAAATTTATGAACCTGGTCGATTCCGGCAGCACCTTTTGGAACTGCTCCACCCGCTTCAGTGACGGCTTCCGCTACGGATTTGGCGCCGAGGTAGGAATCAGCACCAGCAAAATACACTCCAGAGGCCCCGTAGGCCTGGAAGGCTTATTGATTTATAAATATATGCTGACCGGAAACGGTCACATTGTTGCTGATTACGCCGGTAAAAAGAAAAGCTTCACTCATGTAAAAATCAAGTAGTTTGATATCAGCCCTGACCGTAAGCCCCGACATATTGCTCTATCTCATTGGCTACTCCCTTATAATCGTCAAGATGGTAACAAGGAACCCCTATGTCCCAAGGAATGTCACTGGCCAGAGCTATCAACTCATATGGTTTGCAGAGGAGTTGCTCCTGATCAGCCCCGGAACGAAATACCTCTATCTTAGGCTTTTTTTCCGTTTTGTAGCCCTCGGTAAGAATGACATCCACTCCGGAAATTCGCGCGCAAATCTCTTCCAAGGTCAATTCCCGCTCCCGCTTCTCAATTACCGCATATTTCCCGGGAACGGAAATCGCCACCATATCGGCGTCTTCATAAGCATGTAGCCAAGTATCTTTGACCGGATGGTCTATTTCATAATCATGAAGGTCACGCTTAACAAGCGCTATCTTTAAACCACGTCTCTTCAGCTCCCGGATGACCTTTTCCAGCAGAGTCATTTTTCCGGTGCCAGGACTGGCCACAACGGAGATAACCGGTATTTCCTTTTGAAACATCACCACGACCTCCTGTAAAGATATTTACCCCTTATTTAGAAATCAAAAATTGATAGCCTTAATAAACCTCTCCTGAAAAACCTCAGAGGTGGAAAGCTCCACATGTTTCATTCTTAAGCCAACCTCATCCGCCTCTCGCAGAAAAGGGGCCGATAATAGGGCCATTTTTGCCCCCGTACCGGCAGCATTGCCGACGGGAATCACTTTGTTCCTCAACCCGTGTGGCAGAAGCTTCACAGCAAAAGCGCTTTCCAAATCCAAATAATTACCGAAACCGCCGGCAAGATAAACCTTGTCTATCTCGTTATACCCGACACCCATCTTCTCCGCCAACACCTCAATCCCGGCATAAATAGCGGCTTTTGCCAGTTGAAACTCTCTTACATCGCCCTGGGTCAAAAGTATTCCCGAAGTCTCATCAAGGACGAAGGCGGGTTTCCCTTCGAAAGAAGTAAGCCTGCCGCTTAATCCTTCCGATACTTGCACTACATCCGCCTCTGCTTTTTGCATCCTCCCCGTTTTGTCAATAACACCGTATTTCAACAACTCCGCGACAAAATCCAGCAAGCCCGACCCACAGATTCCTACCGGAGCCGTACCCCCAATTGTGGTATACGGCTCTTTTCGGTTGAAATCAACGTGGTCGACGGCCCCTTTTATCCCTCCGACCCCAAAGGTAATCTTACCTCCTTCAAAGGCCGGACCGGCTGCGGTGGAACAACAATACAGCTCCTTTTTTCCGCCAAGGACAATTTCCCCGTTAGTCCCTATGTCCACCAACAGGTTTATCCCTTCAGTCTCATGCATTCCCACTGCCAAAAGGGCAGCCATTGTATCGGCTCCTACATAAGCCGAAGCACCGGGCAACGTCTGGATATAGGCTTCGGCATTAGTTTTAAGTCCCAAATCCCGCGCTTTGACCCTGACACCGGATAGAAAGGCCGGAATAAAAGGCGACGAAGCCAGGCCCGCGCAGGAAACCCCTAATAGCAGGTGCAGCATAGTAGTGTTACCGACAAATATAATTTCATATATTTCTTCCCGCCTGAGGCCGTTTTGACGACATAACCCCTGGATAACACGGTTTAATTCATTAAAAACCAAGGTTTGCAGTTCCTTCAATCCGCTTTCCTTGCGAACAGTATGCTGAATCCTGCTGATAACATCCGCTCCCAAGTCCTTTTGAGGATTCAACGATGAAGCAACATCTATCACGGCACCCGTTGTCAAATCAGTCAGATAAGCCGCAAGCGTGGTCGTACCCACATCAACTGCTAATCCGTACACTCCTTTTTCTCCGCCTGTCCTGCTAACATCGATTATCTCTTTTTCGCAGCAGACAACATCCAGCTTATCCTTTTCCTCCTGTAAAAGAACCGGCAATTTCTGCAGGACCTGGTACGAGACCTTTCCCTCGGCAAGTTCTTTGTTCCCTTTGAAAAACCTGGTCAGGTTATCTCTGTCCTTGCCTTCTTCGAATCGGAAAAGCTTAATTTCTTTTCTTTCAACACGTGGCTGCAGCTTGATATCAGGCATAGTGCCTTCAACAAAGACCTGGGCGGTAACCTCCTTTTCCGGCACAACTACCTTCATATTCTGATTAACATGGACGTAACAAGCTAATCTACTGCCGGCCTTAGCTCCTTTGGTCCGCAAAAGCTTGGCTTCTTCTTCGCTTATTGCAATCTCTTTTTCAGTCAGCACCTCCACTTGACACTCACCACAGGTATGGTTCCCGCCGCAAGAGTTCGACGGAGAAAGACCGTTTGCAGACAACAGGTCAAACAGATTTTCCCCTTCCGGGGCTTCGACCCTTTTCTCCTTCTTTCCTTTGAAAATTACGACCTCGTATTTTTTATCCGGATTATTAGGAGATTTGGCAACCGCTTCCCGGCGAAACATACAATCGTGCAAATTGCACTCACTGCAGTCATGCTCCTCCTGTGAAATATCCGGGGAATCCTTTATTCCGTAAACCAGAGAATGTGATTTAAACGGTGACATGATGAAGGAATCGCTCAACTCCACCCCCACAACAACCTCCTGTAAAAGACCGAACACCACCTCTTGTTCCTCCAAAGGCCAATCATTATCCCCGGGTGAAACCTGACGGCTCAGTCCCCAACCTTTTTTACGGCAATCCTCGGCCAAAAACAACCAGAATCTGTGGTTCAGTTCCATCAGAGCCGCATTGCCGACCGCATCGTAAACCAGAGCCGTCATTGAACCCTGTATCCCCGCAGCATTTCTTATCCTTTCAAATCCAATGCCCAAAGTCGAAACAGCCACAACAAGAAAGCGACTGTCTGCCAGATGAGCGAAAGGATAGCTGCCGCTAAAATACCGACCGTTGGGAAGCGTCACCCGCTTGTTCTCCTTGTCAAAAGCACAGGGAAACTCCTGATAAAACACTGTCGGCTTAACAAGACCCTTGGCTTCGTCAACGGCTCTTTCCACCTCATCGACGATCCTTGCCGATACTTTTGCCCCCTCCTTGAGGCCTAAATATCTATAAATTGCTTTCTTATCAATATCTACCTTCGTTTCAAAAAGCATAAAATATCTCCTTTTGGTTTCCTATTTAAATTATACCAAATAGCAAAGACTGCAGCTTAAAACCCAGTACCATTAAAACAGCAAGAAGCAAAACCACCGCGGCTCCAGTCACCACCCAACCCGCCTTATTTTGTTTTTTTCTTCCATGACGAAGACTTCTTGACAAATACATATTGTTTTCATCTGTCAACAGCTCCTTATGCTCAATTTCATCGAGCTTACGCATTACTCCGATGGCATAATCGCTATATATCTGTTCAGCTGAGGTATACTCCTTGTTAAGGCAGCCTTCAATAATCCGGCGGACCCTGGGTGAAAGTTTTCCCATTCCCTCTTCCTCGGCATACATGGAGTTGGTGAAAATCGCCAGTAGGATTTCCCCTATTTTTCTTATCATATCCTCGTTTTCAACGGAAAAATCTTCTTCCGTGAAGCTGTAAAAGTGATTCTGCCGTACTTTCTTTTTCCCCTCAACCGTAATGTTCCCGTAATTACACAAGCATTGCTGCAAAAGCAGAGGAAGCTTGCTGTTTTCCTTGGCTAGTCTCAAAAATCCGTACGCAATACTCCTTTTCTCATCTTCCGTAAGCTCCTCCTGAGATAAGAGTTCATAAAGAGATTGACCGGGAAACAACTTAGATACCACATAAAAGATCTCTGCGGTATAAAAGAACTCGACAAAGCTATCCTGTAAGTCTCGGTAGTTTTCCAAAAAGACATTGACCAGCCGGGGAATGATCCTCGTATCGATAACGCTGTTGAGAATCAAAAGCTCTTCGTTATCGGCAAAGACGTTTTTCACGATATGAACCGACTGGTACGGTTCGGTGAAAACAGTCTTTATAACGGCATATTTGTCATTTACGATTTGCTCTGTCATCGATAATCACCCCACCACAAGATAAGCTTGGCATTGGTAAACAATTCGCGATGCTTTTTTCTTTTCCTTTTTGTTTCGACATTTTTTTACTCCTTCCTAGTCCTAAAAAATATCCTGAAAAAGTTTTTTTCAACTTCTTAAAATCTTTTTTTGAATAATGCTTAATCTAATATATAATGTAACAGATGGAAACTGAAAAACGAGGTGTTGTAATCATGCCAAAACGGACAGACATTGAAAAAATTATGATAATCGGTTCAGGCCCGATAGTGATAGGGCAAGCTTGCGAATTCGACTATTCCGGGACACAAGCCTGTAAAGCCTTACGTAAACTGGGTTATAAAATTGTGCTGGTAAACTCGAACCCGGCAACCATCATGACGGACCCGGAAATAGCAGATGTAACGTACATTGAACCCTTAAACATCAAAAGAATTACCGACATTATTGCCAAAGAACGGCCCGACGCCCTGCTTCCCAATCTGGGTGGACAGTCCGGGCTGAACCTTTGCTCAGAACTGGCTAAAAAAGGTGTTTTGGAAAAATATAAGGTAGAAGTCATCGGAGTGCAGGTCGACGCTATTGAACGCGGCGAGGACCGCATCTCCTTTAAAGAAACTATGAACAAACTGGGAATCGATATGCCGCGGAGCAAACCGGCTTACAGCGTAGAAGAGGCCGAGGAAATCGCCCTGGAACTCGGCCTGCCCGTCGTGATTCGTCCCGCCTATACCATGGGCGGCACGGGAGGCGGCCTGGTATATAACATAGAAGAACTGAGAAACGTAGCCAACCGGGGGATAGCTGCCAGCCTTGTTGGGCAGGTCTTAGTTGAGGAATCGGTGCTCGGCTGGGAAGAATTAGAGCTTGAAGTCGTCCGTGATAGCAAGAATCAAATGATTACGGTATGCTTTATCGAAAACATCGACGCCATGGGAGTACATACCGGCGACTCCTTTTGCTCCGCCCCTATGCTGACCATCAAACCCAGTCTGCAGGAAAGGCTGCAAAAACATGCCTATGACATCGTCGAGGCCATCGAAGTCATCGGCGGTACTAATGTTCAGTTCGCTCACGACCCCAAAACAGGTCGTATTGTTGTTATAGAAATTAATCCCAGAACCTCCCGTTCTTCCGCCCTCGCCTCCAAGGCTACCGGATTTCCGATTGCCATGGTTTCAACACTGTTGGCAGCAGGCTTGACCCTTGATGAAATTCCCTATTGGAAGGAAGGAACTCTGGATAAATACGTGCCCTCCGGCGATTACGTAGTAGTTAAATTCGCTCGCTGGGCTTTTGAGAAATTCAAAGGAGCTCAGGACAAACTGGGCACACAGATGAAAGCCGTCGGTGAAGTAATGAGCATCGGCAAAAACTATAAAGAGGCCTTACAGAAGGCCATCCGTTCCTTGGAAATCGGGCGCTATGGCCTTGGTTTCGCCAAAAACTTCAACGAACGCACGTTGGATGAACTACTGACTATGCTGAGCGAACCCTCCAGCGAACGGCAATTCATCATGTACGAGGCCCTTCGCAAGGGCGCGGATATCGACAAGCTCCATCAGCTCACCCATATCAAATCCTGGTTTATCCGGCAAATGAAAGAATTAGTGATGTCGGAGGAAGAAATTATCTCATACAAGCAAAGCTGTCTGCCCGACGGTTTACTAGCCCGGGCGAAACAGGACGGTTTTTCCGACCGCTATCTGGCAGAACTTTTGGGTGTCCGGGAAGAAGAGATAAGAGAACGCCGCACCAAACTGGGAATTGTCCAGGGCTGGGAGGCGGTACCCGTAAGCGGCGTGGAAAATGCTGCCTACTACTTTTCAACATATAACGCTAAAGACTCTACGCCCGTCAGCGCCAATAAAAAGGTGATGATCTTAGGCGGCGGTTCTAACCGCATCGGCCAGGGAATCGAGTTTGATTACTGCTGCGTCCACGCTGCCTTTGCCCTGCGCGATTTGGGATTTGAAACCATCATTGTCAACTGCAATCCGGAGACAGTCTCCACCGATTACGATACCTCCGACAAACTCTATTTCGAGCCCCTAACAACAGAAGACGTCCTCAGCATTTACAAAAAAGAACAGCCTCTGGGTGTCATCGTCCAATTCGGTGGCCAAACTCCTTTGAACATTGCCAAAGAGTTAAAGGATGCCGGGGTCAATATCCTCGGCACCTCCCCTGAAACTATCGACTTGGCCGAAGACCGCGACAGGTTCAGGCATATCATGGAACAACTCAATATTCCCATGCCCGCCTCCGATATGGCCTCTAACTTTGCCGATGCCCGAAAAATTGCCGACCGTATCGGCTACCCGGTAATGGTTAGGCCTTCCTACGTCCTCGGCGGACGCGGTATGGAAGTGGTTCATGATGAGGAAATGCTGCACAGTTACATTCAGGCTGCTGTGGGTGTCACTCCGGAAAGACCGATCTTGATCGATAAATTCCTGGATAATGCCATTGAGGCAGAAGCCGACGCCATAGCCGACGGTACGAACGCCTATGTGCCTGCAGTTATGGAACACATTGAATTGGCCGGAACACACTCCGGCGACTCGGCATGCGTCATTCCCTCCATTAGCATCCCGGAAAAGCATCTGCAGACAATCTGCGAATACACCAAGAAGATTGCCCGAGAACTAAACGTCTCGGGACTGATGAACATGCAATACGCTATTGCCGAAGACCGGGTTTACGTACTGGAGGCTAATCCTCGTGCCTCAAGAACCGTCCCTTTGGTCTCAAAGGTCTGCAATATCTCGATGGCCCGCATCGCCACAGAGGTCATGATGGCCGATTTGACCGGCAGCCATCCGGATATAGCCGGTCTTCTCCCCGAAAACGTTCCCCATTTCGGCGTCAAAGAAGCAGTCTTTCCCTTCAATATGTTCCAGGAGGTCGATCCGCTTTTGGGACCGGAAATGCGTTCCACCGGTGAAGTATTAGGCATGTCGGATTCCTTCGGCTTAGCCTTCTTCAAGGCCCAGGAGGCTACTCAGGTACCCCTGCCGGTAGAAGGCACGGTCCTGATCAGTATCGCCGACAAGGACAAACCGGCCTTGTTGGAAATAGGGAAACAGTTTATGGAACTGGGCTTTAAAATCAAAGCCACCGAAGGCACCCATCGCTTCCTCGTCGAACATGGTATCCACTGCGAAAGGATTAAAAAGCTGCATGAGGGCCGTCCCAATATAGCCGACGGTATCATGAACAACGAAATACAACTGATCATCAACACTCCCGCCGGCAAACGCAGTCAAAATGACGATTCTTACATCCGCAAGGCGGCAATCAAATATAAAACTCCGTATATCACCACCATCGCGGCTGCCCGTGCAAGTGCAAAAGGCATCGCGGCTTACCGCGATGCCTCCGATCATGACACTGTAAAATCCCTGCAAAGCTACCACCGGGAAATCAAATAATACTAACCGTTGATATCGACCATCCAACCGGCAATCCAAGCCTCCTGGCCCGAAGTCAGGCTCACCTTGTACCAGTCACCATCAACAAGCTCTATCGTCATTTCTTCTCCCGGCAAAACTCTTCCGGCAATAGCATAACCTGTCCCCGGCCCTTGCCTGAGATTGGAATAGCTGTTGCCGGATTTTATATAGGCTTTATAGCCTATGGGATATTGGTTTTCCGGGACAGTAGGCTCAGACACCGTTCCCCCCGACACTCCGTCCGGCGAAATAGTGATGCTTCGACTACCGGCATCCCACTGCACATGGGCCCCAAAGTTTTCACTGATAAACCTTATTGGGACCATCAACCTATTGTTGACAAGGGAAGCCGGCATAGATAAGGTGGTATACTCTCCATCCACTCTGGCCAGGATGGAATCGATCCATAGAGTCATTTCCTTGCCGTCAAGATTGATGTTGACACAATTTGCGTTACTGTCATATTCTACCTCTGCCCCCAGGGCATTGGAGAGGAACCTTACCGGCACTATGGTCACGTCGTTCTTGATTTGCGGCTTGGCATCCATCACATAAGTCGTTCCGCCAACGGTAGCCACATCATTGTCGATCCACAGCACAACAGTTTCTTGACTACTGCTGCTACCGCTGCTTGGCGTCGTTTCCCCTCCGGTTGTTGTTTCCGTTGAGTCTTCCCAAGAATCCTCCGTGCTTTCCTCCCAGATGGTATAAAACTCCGAAAGGGCAGTGCCGGAGTGCATCAGTGAATTAACAGTTAGCTTGTATTGCGCCGAGGGTGGATTCACCAAACCCGCTTCTTTCCCGATATATATTTCAAGCTGCTGATCAAAGCTTATTTCGTTAGACATAGTGAAAATGATTTGACTATTGTTCTCATCGCAAATAACCCCTGCGGCCTCCTGCCCGTTGACCTTGATATACCGGGGATCAATTGTTGACGGAATCCCGGTTTTTTTCGGCATAGTCAAAACGAAGCCACTGCCTTCACGACCCAAAGAGAAAAGAGCCTGGGACCCGATTTTGATCCGGTACGAAGCCATTTCTCCGCTACCGTTGGGACTCGGCACAACCACAACGTTATTGGCAGTAGCCTCCACACCTCCCGTGGTCGTAGAGGAAGAACCGGTATATTCATAAGGAAACGAAGTTATCTCCCGCGTCTCCGTGGAAGTATAAACCTTCAAAGTGTTATAGGTGGAAGTATACTGATTCTTGATTTCGGCCTCGGCAGATATTACTATCTCCACACTTCCCCCCGCGGCAATACTCAAGCCCCCAGGAAGATAAAAGCTGACGTTCCTGCCATTAACCGTGATCGTCTGCCCCGCCAGTTCCACTTGGTTCACTTTAATATGCCTGCCGTTTATGTATGAGGGAATCTCCGTAACAGTCGGAAACACCAGTGTTATTCTACCTGTGCCTCCCGCCAAATATCCGTTAACGGATGTTTTGAACTTGATCTGATACTCATGAATGTTGTCTGCACCCCCAAAAAGCTTAACCTGGGGCTTGCTCACACCGTTTGCATATTCATAATCAGTGATTTCAAAGGCCCGTGAAAATGTCTCTGCCGTATCTTTACTGGTATACGCAGAAATTTGATATGTACCTGCCTCGCGCGGGTTTTTTATTACCCCGCTGGCGATACGAAGCTCCACCTTTTCCCCGGACGCTATGTTTATTCTCTCAGGAATCAGGACGGATAGGACGTTGTCACTGTAATCAATGCCCGGAACGTCCAGGTTATTGATTGAAACGTTTTCCTTCCTGATGTTGTCATCTATTTGAACCTCATCGGGAAAAACCACCTTAACCGAATCCAGTCCCCCGTACAAAATGGTATTTGAGTTGAAGCTCACCAAATACACTACATTTCTGTCAACAACATTATCCTGCAAAAATACCTCCAGGTTAGAAACAATCCCTTCGGCCGCGCCCGGCATTGCAAACAGCATCACAAACAACAAGGCCCAGGCGACTGTAAAGTATAGTATCCTTCGCACCGCCGCTCCCCCTTTTTTGCATATTTATATCATAAATTTTAATATAGTACAGTAAATGAACAATAACCTAACATTTTACCCTTCCTTAGTACTCTTTTCGACAAATCAACGCGTATTTCCTCTATCTACTAACCACTGACAATCTGATTTTTCCCACCTCGTTTAGCCTCATAAAGCAGCCTGTCGACACGATAGAGTATGGCATCCTTATCATCCCCGCCACGATAGTCCGTTACGCCAAAACTGCAGGTAATACTTCCTACCCCAAAGGGATATTCCGCAATAAGCTCCTTAA
Source organism: Clostridia bacterium (assembly GCA_018433675.1). Taxonomy (GTDB): domain Bacteria; phylum Bacillota; class Peptococcia; order DRI-13; family SM3-B62; genus SM3-B62. The sequence goes on along the minus strand of JAHDQS010000054.1, from coordinate 1,229 downwards.
TCCTCCGGGTAATTTCCAATGCACCGTTAAACTCCGTGTTAGTCAGAATAATGATGAATTCCTCACCGCCCCAACGCGCGTAAATATCACAGTCCCTGATATTTCTCGCAACCAACTGCGCCTGTTTTACTAAAACATTATCTCCCATAAGATGTCCGTTTCTATCATTGATTCTTTTAAAGTCGTCAATATCATAAAAAATCAACGAAAAAGGCGTTTGGTATCTAACAGCCTGGCAAATAGCCTCCAACAACTCTTGCTCAAATCTGAACCTGTTGTACAATCCGGTCAACGCGTCACGGTCGGAATAAAACTTTATTCTTTTCATGTACAGGTATTGGACTCTTTTGTCACAATTAGTCCGCCACGAACTTATCAGGCTGAATATAAGAATAAGCAAGAGATAAAACAAAGAAGCCGCCAGCTCTCTAAACTCAATGTCCGGCAATACCATAAATGAAACAGTAAAAAACCCCAGAAACACAAGCACGGACACCACCGCAATATTTGTCCAACGATTTGGTACCAAATAAAACCCCAGCAGTATTAGAATCGCGCCCCAGGATTGAATTGTTAAACTAGGGGATTCGTACAAAGCATATACCAACAAAAACGAAACCGTGATAAGCAACTCATAAGCGGTTATCCAACGGGCATACTTGTTCTCACGAATCAATTGCGAGAGTCGATAATAAATAATCAGAATAAAAACAAAAAAAAGAACCCTATTACCAAGAAGCACCCCAAAAACCAAGGGATTGTTAATAAGAAGATAATCGGGAATAGCAAAAAGAAGGTATAAAATTCCTACCGCTAAAAGTAACTGTCTGATAAAGCCTAACGAGCGGCTAATTTCCTCTTGAAAGTACTGCTCTTCTTTTTTCTTGTCCTTAAACTCGGCCCGGCGGTTGAGATAATGCTTTGTTGACATAAATAACCTGCCTGTATGTTTTTTTCTAAATATAATACCACTATAATACCATAAACAACCTTATACACAAAACTCTTCCAAACCTTCAAGGTAAAAGACCTTGTTGACAACGCTTAACCTCTCACCATAGAAGTGGTATACTTAGAAATAACTTTCGTAAGACCCACGGTAATATGTCAAGCCCATAAAACTGGGAAATATTAAAGGCAGAATAAAAAAGGCAACAAAAAACCTACCCATGTTAGCAGAGGGGCTAACTGGAATAAAATGTAACCACATTGCTTAGACGATCAAGTAT